>JBEVGU010000024.1:0-16325 GCA_040511595.1 Actinomycetota bacterium
GTCGGTCGTGGCGTATGTCAGGAAGGGCATGTCGCCCACGATGAGCGCCCGTTTCGTGCCCCGGACCACGGCCTTGGTGTGGTGGAGCATCTCGGTCATCGTGACGCGCACGGTCGATTCGTAGCCCAGGAGCACCTGGCCCAGGGAGTCACCGACGAGGATTATCGGGACCTCGGCCTCGTCGAGGATCTGGGCGGTGGGGTAGTCGTACGCGGTGAGCATGACCCAGCGTCGCTCACCCTTCCACGCTCTGAGGTCGTGGATCGACACGGTCCGGTCGGGCATCGCTCGCGCCTCCTTCAAGTGCACGGCAGTTCAGGCAGTCTAACGATGCGAGCGCGTCGGAGCTTCCACGCCCGGGCATGTCGGAGGTCGGTGCTAGCGTTCTATGTGTTCTCGTACACTGCTGGGCGACCCTCAAGTCCCTACTGCTCCCTCTCGTGAGGGGGCCGTCCAGACCAGAGGAGGTGACTGGTTGAGGGAGTATGAAGTCATGCTCATCCTGCCCGCCGAGGCCGACGAGAAGGTCGTGTCCACGGCGGTCGACCGCATCGCCAAGGTGGTGTCCACCAACGGCGGTGAGGTCTCCAACATCGATCGTTGGGGCCGTCGCCGGTTCGCCTACGAGATCGATCATCACGACGAGGGCTACTACGTGGTGGCCACGTTCACGGCCGAGCCCGCGGCTCAGCCCGAGCTCGACCGGGTGCTGAACCTTGCCGACGAGGTGATCCGTCACAAGGTGATCGCGCTGCCGGCCAAGGGGCGACACGCCAAGCGCGCCGAGGCGCGCGGCGAGCAACAGCGATCGACCTCGACCGAGGTGGCCGCGCCGACCGCGCCGATCGAGGTCCCCGACGACACAGAAGCCGAAGCTTCCCCCGCCCCCGCGTGAGCCATACGCGCGGCGGGTGCGACACCCACAAGGTGGTGACGTGACATGGCGAGCGACAACCAGGTGACCCTCGTGGGCAACCTGACCGACGACCCCGAGCTGCGCTACACGCCGAACGGGGCCGCGGTCTGCAAGTTCCGGATCGCCGTGAACCGCCGCATCCCCGACGGGGCCGGTGGCTGGAAGGACGGCGAGGCGTCGTACTTCTCGGTCAACTGCTGGCGCAGCCTCGGCGAGAACGCGGCTGAGTCGCTGACGCGCGGCACGCGGGTGGTCGTGGCCGGCCGGCTCAACTACCGCTCCTGGGAGAACCAGGACGGCGACAAGCGCTCCGCCATCGAGATCGAGGCCGACGAGGTCGGCCCGAGCCTGCGATGGGCCACCGCGCGCGTCGAGCGCCAGTCCCGATCGAGCAGCAGCTCGTCCGGCGGCGACTGGGGCGAGCGCGTGGCGGCGCCCGTGGGTGGCGGGGGCACCGAACAGGAGGAGACACCGCTGTAATGCCACCGAAGAAGAGGGAAGGCCCGAAACGCCGTCGCGACAAGGACGACAAGGGTTGGCAGAAGAAGGGCAAGCGCAAGTTCTGCGTTTTCTGCAAGGACCGTATCGACTATGTCGACTACAAGGACGTCTTCACGCTGCGCAAGTTCGTGAGCGAGCGGGGAAAGATCCGTGCCCGTCGCGTCACGGGCAACTGCGTCCAGCATCAGCGCGACGTCGCCACGGCCGTGAAGAACGCCCGTGAGATGGCGCTGCTGACGTACTCGAGCCGATGAAGATTATCCTGCAGAAGCCCGTCGAGAAGCTCGGAGACCCCGGTGACGTCGTCGAGGTCGCCGACGGCTACGCGCGAAACTTCCTGATCCCACGGTCGCTGGCCGTCAGGGCGCACAAGGGGGCGGCGCAGCAGGCCGAGAACCTTCGGCGCGCCCACGAACGGCGTCAGTACGCGCGCAAAGGCGAGTTCGAGGCGGTGGCCTCGAAGCTCATCTCCGGCGGGCCGATCCGTGTCACGGCGAGGGCCGGCGACGAGGGGAAACTGTTCGGCTCCGTCACCGCCGAGCACATCGCCGACGCGATCGCCGCGCAGCACGGGGGAGTGACGGTCGACAAACGCGACGTGCATCTCGACGAGCCGATCCGCTCGATCGGTACGCACGAGGTGCGGGTGCACCTGTTTCACCAGGTCGATCCCGTCGTGACCGTCGACGTCGTGTCCGAGAGCTGACCTCGTCGCAGCGGTCGGTATCGCTGAGGAGGCCGGGCCATGGCGGCCGGCCTACCTCATGCCGCGGTTCGCGAGCGCGAGCGGCAGATCCTCCGGGAACTTGACGACGACGTCGGCGGGGTGATCGTCGCGCCACAGGCTTCCCCACCCGGCCCCGACGGCGAGCGAGCCCGCGGCCCGAGCGGCGAGCATGTCCTGCTCGCTGTCGCCGACGTACGCGGCCGCCGTGGCGTCGATGCCGAGCAGGGCGCAGGTCAGCGTGATGCCGGCGGGGTCCGGTTTGGCGCGGCCCGCCTCGTCGCCGCCCGTGCGAACCTCGAAGCGGTCGAGCAGGCCCGTCTTCGTCAGCAGTAGCTCGAGGCTCGTGACGTCGGCCCCGGTGAACAGGGCAAGCCGCAGTCCGGCGTCGGCCAGGGCGTCGAGCGCCGCTTCCACATCGGGGTAAGGACGCATCGCCGAGGCGCCTTCGTCGAGCCGTCGGTGATAGGCCGCGTGCTCGGCCTCGGTGACCGGCCGACCGAGCAGGTGCTCCAGCATGCGCTCGCTGGGCCCCTGGGTGAACGACTCGATGATCTGCTCGGATGCGTAACGGGGACCGCCCGCCTCCACGATCGTCTCGATGAAGGCCATCGTGACCGGTTCCATCGAGTCGAACAGGGTGCCGTCCATGTCGAAGATCACGGCGTCGAGGCGGCGGGACACCGTCGGAGTCTACGGGGGACTGGAGAGGGGCACGTCGTGGACGCCGTCACACCGGCCCCCGAATGTCAGACGTGTGATTCACACTGTTCCACATGGTTGTCCACATGTGGAAAGCGCAGGTCAGAGGCGGAGTGACAAGGAATCTTGCCCCACGACCTGCACTCGAACAATCCACAGCGGTTGTCCACTGTCGCCCTGCCGGCCGCGAGCGTAGCGTCCCCGGGTTGAGAAGCAGGTCCGCCCGGCGGCGCGGGCTCACGGGGGGGGAGGGGTAGGTTTGGCGCGCACGGCCGACGATGTTCGACGCTTGCCCGCCGGCGAGGGGCACCGTCTGCCACCGCACAACATGGAGGCCGAGGCCTCGGTGCTGGGCGCGATGCTCCTGTCGAACGAAGCCGTTGCCGACGTCGTCGAGATCCTCGAGCCCGAGGACTTCTACCGCTCGGTCCACGGGCGCATCTACGGCGCGCTTCGCGGTCTGTTCGCGCGCGGCGAACCGGTCGACATCGTCTCGGCGGCCGCGGCGCTCGAGCGCGACGGCTCCCTCGACGACGTGGGAGGCCGCCTCTACCTCGCCGACCTCGCGAACGAGGTGCCCACGCCGGCGTCGGCCGGTTACTACGCCGAGATCGTCTCGAAGGCTGCGCTTCGCCGACGCCTGATCTCGGCGGCCGCCGACATCATGGAGCGCGCGTTCGCCTCGACCGACGACGCCGAAGCCGTGGCCGACGACGCCGAACAACGCATCTACGAAGTGGCGCGACGCGAAGACCGCGAAGACTTGGCGGTGCTGCGCGATCTCGTCGACCAGGCGATGCTCGACCTCGAGTCGATCCAGACGCGCGAGTCCGCCTACACAGGGCTCCCCACAGGGTTCATCGACATCGACAACCTCACGTCGGGACTGCAGCCGGGCAACCTCATCGTCCTCGCGGCGCGTCCGGGCATAGGCAAGAGCTCGCTCGCCGTGAACATGGCCCGCAACATCGCCGTGGCCGGCGAGCCGGTGGCGATCTTCTCGCTCGAGATGTCGCGCTGGGAGATCGGCATGCGCCTGCTCTGCGCCGAGGCCCGCGTGCCGTGGGATCGCATCCGCAACAAGCGGGTCGGCCCGAACGACTGGCAGGCGGTCGTGCAAGCTGCCGAGGTCCTGCACGAAGCGCCGATGTCGATCGTCGACTCCGGCAACACCAACATCGTCGACATCAGGGCCAAGGCGCGCCGCATGCGTACCGGCAAGCGCGGCCTCTCGCTGATCATCGTCGACTATCTGCAGCTCATGGGGCATCCGGGCATGGGCGGGCGGCGGCCAGACTCGCGCCAGCAGGAGATCGCCGAGATCAGCCGGTCGCTCAAGATGCTCGCCAAGGAGCTGGAGATCCCGGTCATCGCGATCAGCCAGCTGAACCGCAACCCCGAGGCCCGCGCCGACAAACGCCCGCAGCTCTCCGACCTGAGAGAGAGCGGAGCGATCGAGCAGGATGCAGACATCGTGATGTTCATCCACCGCGACGACGCCGATCCTGAGAAGAAGAAGACCGCCGAGCTCCTCGTGGCCAAGCACCGCAACGGCCCTACCGACAACATCGCGCTGGGGTTCGAGCCCTCGTTGACGCAGTTCCGCAACGGCGCTCGCGGTCAGCAGTGAGCCCCGCCCGGCGGCGAAAGCCCGGGGCCGCTAGGGCACCGTGGACGCCGCCGAGCGGGCGTCGCATCCGCGCCATCGCGAACACGCTCGAGGAACGGTTCGGGCCGCTCGACCCGCCGCGAGCGGTCGACCCGCTCGATGAACTCGTGCTCACCGTGCTCTCGCAGCACACGAGCGACCTGAACGCCGACCGGGCGTTCGCCGGGCTCCGAAGGGCGTTCCCCGGTGGGTGGCACCAGGTCTGCGACGCGTCGACCGATGACGTGGCCAACGCGATCCGCAGCGGCGGGTTGGCGAACTCCAAGGCGCCGCGCATCCGGGCGATCCTGCTGGAGGTGCTCGAGCGAGAGGGCGCCTTCGACCTGTCGAGGTTGCGCACGATGTCCGACGACGAGGTGCGGCCCTACCTGATCTCGCTTCCCGGCATCGGGCCGAAGACGGCCGCCGTCGTCATGAGCTTCGCATTGGGGCGCGACACGCTTCCCGTCGACACGCACGTGCACCGCGTGACGAAGCGTCTCGGGCTGATTCCCGAACAGGCGAGCGCCGAGCGCGCCGATCGTCTGTTGCACGACCTCGTGCCCGACGGGCTGCGAACGCCGATGCACGTGGGATTCATCCGTCTGGGGCGCGAGATCTGCAAGGCTCCCATCCCTCGGTGCCGCGAGTGCCCGCTGCGAGCGAGTTGTCCTTCCGCGCCACGGTTCGTGCGTCGGGCTCCCTCGTGAGGTATGGATATGGCTCGTGAGTGACGAACCGATCGAGATCCCGGAGGCTTCGGCCGACGAGCTCATCCTCTTGCCCGATGCCGAGCCGTTCCCCCTGCTCGATCAGGTTCCCGAGTCCCTGCGGGGCGTGATCCTCGAGGTGGCGTGGGATCTCGAGTTGCTCCGCCGGCTCGACCTGCCCGTCGACGACGTCGAGATCTACGACCTCCGGTGGCAGCTCGACCTGCCCTGGTGGTCCGACCAGGGCCACCTCTTCTCGCTGTCGCCGATGGAGGTCCGGGCCGACCATGAACGGAGCCCGGAGCACTGGCAGCGCATCCAGGATGCCGACCTGTACCGCCCGATCTACGTGATCGAGCGTCCCCGTGGCCTCGTCGTGATGGACGGGGTGCACCGCCTCGCGAAGGCAGACGAGATGGGATGGGATCGCATCCTCGCGCATCGGGTGCCGATGCACGACTTCGCCCGGGTGCTCGTCCGCTGACGACGGGCCGGGCTCACGGCCTCGCGGAACGGCGGCTGATGCGAGCGGGTGAGGGGAATCGAACCCCCGTTTCAAGCTTGGGAAGCTTGCGTTCTGCCATTGAACCACACCCGCGTGGCCCCACCGGACGAGCCGGCGGGCCACCAGTGTAGCGAGCCGACGCCTGCTAGCGTCGATCGGCGATGACCGAGCCCGATCCGGAATTCTGGCCGCACGCGCTCACGCGGCTCGTCCGACTGGAAGCGCTCGACGCCGACGAGGCGGCCGAGGCGATGCGTCGCGTGATGGCCGGTGAGGCCACACCCGGACAGGTCGGGGGATTCCTCATGGCTCTCAGGACGAAGGGAGAATCGGCCAACGAGGTGGAGGGGCTCGCCCGCACGATGCTCGAGTTCGCGCACCCCGTGCGGGCCCCGGCCCCCGCCGTCGACATCGTCGGTACGGGCGGGGATCGAAGCGGCACGTTCAACATCTCGACCGCCGCGGCCATCGTCGTCGCCGCCACGGGCGTGCCGGTCGCCAAGCACGGGAACCGAGCCGCGTCGAGCACCTGCGGCTCGGCCGACGTCCTCGAGGCGTTGGGGGTGCGTATCGATCTCGACGCCGCCGGGGTCGAGCGCTGCCTCGCCGAGGCGGGCGTCGCGTTCCTGTTCGCCCCGATGTTCCACCCCGCGATGGCCCACGCGGGGCCGGTGCGCCGGGAGCTCCGCGTGCCGACCGTGTTCAACTTCCTCGGTCCCCTCACGAATCCGGCGCGGCCCTTCGCGCAGGCGGTCGGGTGCTCCGACGCTCGCATGCTGCCGCTCATGGCCGAGGTGCTCGCCCGCCGGGGGACCAGGGCCGTCCTCTTCCGAGGCGAGGACGGGCTTGACGAACTCACCACGACGGGGCCCTCCACGGTGTTCGAGGTCCGCGACGGACGGGTGCGTGAGTCGCAGCTCGACCCCGCCGATCTCGGCCTCGCGCGCGCGTCCGTCGAGGACCTGCAGGGCGGCACCGCCGACGCCTCGGCCGAGATCGTGCGGGAGCTCCTGTCCGGAAAGCCGGGACCGCGCCGCGACATCGTCGTGCTGAACGCGGCCGCCGCCCTCGAGGTGGCCGGTCGTGCCCAGGGCCTGGCGGCGGGGCTCGCCCTCGCCGCGGAGGCCATCGACTCGGGGGCCGCGGTGGCGGCGTTGGAGCGGTGGGTGGCCGCGAGCCGGAGCGGGTAGCATCAGCGGCCGATGATCCTGTCCGATCGCACGATCCGCGAGGAGATCGAGGCTGGGCGCATCGTCATCGATCCGTTCGACCCCCGGTGCATCCAGCCGTCCTCGGTCGACCTGCACGTCGATTCCCAGTTCCGGGTGTTCGCCAACAACCGCTACCCGTTCATCGACGTGAAGCAGGAGCAACCGGATCTCACGGAGCTCGTCGAGACCAAGCCCGACGAGCCGTTCATCCTGCATCCGGGCGAGTTCGTGCTCGGCTCGACCCTGGAGCGCGTCGCGCTGCCCGACGATCTCGTGGCGCGCCTCGAAGGCAAGTCGTCGCTCGGGCGGCTCGGCCTGCTCATCCATTCCACGGCCGGGTACGTCGACCCGGGATGGGACGGGTTCCTCACGCTCGAGCTGAGCAACGTCGCGAACCTGCCGATCACGCTGTACCCGGGCATGAAGATCGGGCAGATCAGCTTCTTCCGCCTCACGACGGCGGCCGAGACGCCCTACGGCTCGGCCGGCAACAAGTACCAGGGCCAGCGGGGCCCCACCCCCAGCCGGTTCTTCCGAGACTTCGGCTGAGGCGCGTCGGGGACCGCCCCGGCCTCAGTCGTTGACCGCGAGCGCGCCCGGGACCGGCCCGACACCCATCTGCACCGCCATCATCGCGGCCTGCGTGCGGTTCGTGACGCCGAGCTTGCGGAAGATCGCGGCCAGGTGCGCCTTCACCGTCTTCTCCGACAGGAACAACGACTGGGCGATCTCGCGGTTTGAGCGCCCCTCGGCCAGCTGGGCCAGGATGTCGTGCTCCCGCTGGGTGAGGCTGTACTCGTTCCGCCGGCTGCCGTCGTTGGAGCCGCCCTGCTGATCCTCGAAGAGGTTCTGGATCACGCGGGGGCTGAGGACGTTCCCGCTGCCCGACATCGCCACGTTGATCGCTTGCGAGAGGTCCTCCGGCGTGGCGTCCTTCAACAGGTATCCGGAAGCCCCGTCGGCGAGGGCCCGCTTCACGTAGGGGGCGTTCTCGTAGGTGGACAGCATGATCACCGGCATCTCGGCCCACTCGGCCTTGATCGCGCGCAGGAGCTCGAGCCCGTCGAGGTCGGGCATGCGCACGTCGACGAGGGCCAGGTCGACCTCCGTGCCGCCGTGCAGCACCTCGAGCGCGGCCGCCGAGCTCTCCGCCTCGACCACGTCGGCCTCCGGGAACCCTTCCTTCACGACGTAGGCCATGCCACGACGAACGAGCGCGTGGTCATCCACCACCATGATCCTCATCTGCTCTCTCCTTGATTTCCGACGGGAAGCACGGCGACCACGCGGACGCCGCGTCCGGGAGCGGACTCGACATCGATCGAGCCCCCGATCTCATCGACGCGGGTGCGCAACAGGCGCAACCCGAAATGCGGGTCGTCGTCGGTGACCGCGGCGATGCCACGGCCCCGGTCCTCGACCACGATCCGAAGCTCGTCCGGCCCGCAGGCGACCCGCACGGCCACGTCCTTCGAGCCCGAGTGCTTCGCGGCGTTGGCGAGCGCCTCGCCCACGACGCCCTGAGCCACCTCGAGCACCGACTCGGGGACGACGTCGATCTCGCCCTCGATCGTGAGACGCGCCGGCAGCTTCCATCGATCCACCAGCTCGCGCACGAAGATGGCGAACGACGGATCGTCGTGCAGCCGGCCCTCGTCGAGCTGGAACAAGACCTCGCGGATCTCGCTGAGGTCGTGGCGGATGGCCGCCTCCACCTCCTCGAGCACCTCGACCGCCGACGCGGGATCGACCTCGATGCGGTGGCGGAGCGCCTGCACTTCGAGGATCGCGCTCGTCACCGACTGGGTGAGGCCGTCGTGGATCGACATCGCCCAGCGCGTGCGCTCCTCGAGCATGAGCGACTCGACGATCGCGGCCGGATCGACGAGGTGCGGTTCATGTGCGTGCTTGTGGGGAACGCTCACTAGTGGGGTTCGTCCCTTCGGTCGGGGCCGTTGGTTCTAGTGCCTTTTCGGCACGTAGGCGCTCGGCCTTGACCTCTGTAGGTCGCGAAGCGACGAGACTCCCTTCGAGGAGATGCGTTTCGATCCGCCGAAGATGGAAGGCAGTCTCTCGACGCCGAGGTAGATTCCCTCCACTGCAACGCTAATCGCATAACTTGTCAATGGAATACTCAACTTCTATGGTGTGTTGAGGCTTAGGAAAGATTCGGGAGCCGTTCGGCTCCCCGAGCGAGGAGGAGATGTCGTACATGGCACGTGCAGTAGGGATCGACTTGGGCACCACGAACAGCGTGGTCGCCGTGCTGGAAGCCGGTGAGCCGGTGGTGGTTCCGAACGCGGAAGGGAGTCGCACGACACCCTCGGTGGTGGGGTTCTCGAAGAACAACGAGATCCTGGTGGGCGAGGTCGCCAAGCGCCAGGCCATCACCAACCCCGACCGCACGATCCGGTCGGTGAAGCGTCACATGGGCGACAAGGATTGGTCGGTCGACATCGACGGCAAGTCGTGGACGGCGCAGGAGGTGAGCGCCCAGATCCTGCTGAAGCTCAGGCGCGACGCGGAGTCCTACCTCGGCGACACCGTCACGCAGGCGGTCGTCACCGTGCCCGCGTACTTCGACGACGCCCAGCGGCAGGCCACGAAGGAAGCCGGACAGATCGCCGGCCTCGAGGTCCTCCGCATCATCAACGAACCCACCGCCGCCGCGCTCGCCTACGGGCTCGACAAGCAACACGAGGAGCAGACCGTCCTCGTGTTCGACCTCGGCGGCGGCACGTTCGACGTCTCGCTGATGGAGATCGGCGAGGGGGTCTTCGAAGTGAAGGCCACCCACGGCGACACCCAACTCGGCGGAGACGACTGGGACCAACGCGTCATCGAATGGCTGGTCACGGAGTTCAAGAACGCCCACGGGGTCGACCTCGGCAAGGATCGCATGGCTCTGCAACGCCTCAAGGAGGCCGCCGAGAAGGCGAAGATCGAGCTCAGCCAGGTCGCCGAGACCACGATCAACTTGCCGTTCATCACGGCCACGGCCGATGGCCCGCTGCACATGGAGCAGAAGCTCACGCGCAGCGAGTTCGAGCGCATGACCGAGGACCTCGTGCAGCGGTGCAAGACGCCGTTCGAGCAGGCGATCGCCGACTGGGCCAAGCCCGCCGACCAGATCGACCACATCATCATGGTCGGTGGGTCGACGCGCATGCCGATGATCCAGGAGCTGGTGACGTCGCTCACCGGCGGCAAGGAGCCCCACAAGGGCGTGAATCCCGACGAGGTCGTTGCGGTGGGCGCCGCGATCCAGGCGGGCGTGCTCAAGGGCGACGTGAAGGACATCCTGCTCCTCGACGTGACTCCGCTGACGCTGGGCGTCGAGACCAAGGGCGGCATCTTCACGAAGCTGATCGAGCGCAACACCACGATCCCCACGCGGAAGTCCGAGACGTTCACGACGGCCGACGACAACCAGACCACAGTGGAGATCCACGTCCTCCAGGGCGAGGGGGAGACCGTGATGTCGCCCGCGGTGAAGTCGCTCGGGCGGTTCCACCTGATGGGCATCCCGCCCGCGCCGAGGGGCATGCCGCAGATCGAGGTCGCCTTCGACATCGACGCGAACGGCATCGTGAACGTGAGCGCCAAGGACCTTGCCACCGGCAAGGAGCAGGCGATGACGATCACGGGGGGCACGAGCCTGTCCAAGGAGGAGATCGATCGCATGGTCGGCGACGCGGAGAAGTTCGCCGCCGAGGACCACGCCCGACGCGAGACCGCCGAGGCGCGGAACGCCGCCGATCAGCTGCACTACCAGGTTGCGAAGTTCGTCGAGGACAACGCCGAGACGATCCCCGCCGCCGACAAGGAAGAGCTGGTCGCCAAGAACGGAGAGCTGAAGAAGGTTCTGGACGACGAGTCGTCGGACGCGGCGGCCCTCACCGCGGCAAACGACGCGGTGATGCAGGTCTACCAGCGCGTGGGGCAGGCGATGGTGCAGAACCAGCAGGCGTCGGCCACGACAGGTGGGCCGGCCGGTGACGGCGGAGAGGCCGGCGCCGAGCGATCCGAGCCCGAGGGCGACGACGACGTCGTCGAGGGCGAGATCATCGAGGAAGGAGGTTCGTCATGATGCTCACCAGATGGGATCCGTTCCGAGATCTCAAGCGTGTGGAAGCCGAGTTCGACCGCATGGTCGGTCAGGCATTCTCGAAGAACGCGTGGGTGCCGGCGCTCGACATTCGCGAGACCGACGACCGCTTCGAGGTGACGGTCGACCTTCCAGGCATGCGCTCGCAGGACGTCGAGGTCACGTTCGAGGCCGGCGTGCTCACGGTCCGCGGGCAGCGCGAGTTCTCCCGCGACGAAGGCGGCGAGGGCCAGTACCACCGCATCGAGCGCAGCTTCGGCTCGTTCGCGCGATCGGTGCGGCTGCCGCGGGTCGCCGATCCCGAGCGCATCGAGGCGTCGTTCGAGAACGGCGTGTTGACGGTGCATGTGCCGAAGCGTGAAGAGGCCAAGGCACGCACGATCGAGGTATCGGCGAAGTGACCGACCACCGCGACCGTGAGGAGGAACAGCCGCGGGTCCGTATCACGGATCGGCGACGGTTCGCCACCCCGTCCGACGAGAGCACCCCGGCCGATCAGACCGGGGTCGCTCCCCCACAGGACGAGACCACCGACGAGGAGGCCGCAGAGGTCGAAGGCGACCTCCGGGCGGCGCAGGGCGAGGCACAGCAATACCTCGACCATCTGCGCCGGCTGCAGGCGGAGTTCGACAACTACCGCAAGCGGGTGGTGAAGGAGCAGACGGAGCTCGCGGAGCTGGGTGCGATGCCGGTGGCGAGGCGCCTGCTCGAGGTCGTCGACGATTTCGAGCTCGCGCTGATGTCGGCGAACGACCAACCGGACTTCGACCGATTCCTGAAAGGCATCGAGCTCGTGTACGCGAAGCTCCTGGACGCGCTGAAGGCCGAGGGGCTCGAGCGCATGCAGGCCGAAGGCGCCCCGTTCGACCCGGAGTTGCACGAGGCGCTCATGCAGACCGGCGAGGGTCAGGGTGAGCCGATCGTCGCCGACGTGCTCCGGCCCGGATACACGTTGAAGGGCCGCGTGCTACGCCCCGCGGGCGTGCGCGTGGAACGCAAGGATTGACGGATGGCAGACGAGGTACGTCGAGAGTGGTTCGAGAAGGACTACTACGGCGTGCTCGGCGTGCCCAAGAACGCCTCGCAGAAGGAGATCAAGAAGGCCTACCGGAAGCTGGCGCAGCAGTTCCACCCCGACGCCAACCCGGGCAACGCCGACGCCGAGGATCGGTTCAAGGAGATCTCCAGCGCCAACGACGTGCTCGGTGACGAGGAGAAGCGCAAGGCCTACGATCAGGTCCGTGAGATGGGCGCGTCGGGGTTCGGAGGGTTCGGGCCCGGCGGGTTCGGCGGGCCAGGCGCTCCGGGCGGAGGGGCGGCTGGGTGGTCCGGGGGTGGCCCGGCGGGCGCGACCTACGTGAACGCCGAGGACATCGGGGACCTCTTCGGCGGGCTGTTCGGCGCCGGGGGCCGGACCCGCTCCCGGGCGGCGTCCCGTCGTCCGCAGCGAGGCACGGACCTCGAGACCGACGTGCACATCGACTTCGATGAGGCGATGGCGGGCACGACGGTGCCCGTGAAGATCACCGGGCCGGCCGTCTGCCAGACGTGTCACGGATCGGGCGCGGCGCCGGGCACGAGCCCCATCACCTGCCCGGAGTGCGGCGGCAGCGGCGAGATCGCCGTGAACCAGGGGTTCTTCTCGATGGCCCAGCCCTGTCCTCGGTGCCGGGCGACCGGACGCATCGTGGAGACGCCGTGCCCGACCTGCAAGGGCGCCGGCGCCGTTCGACGCACCCGCACGTTCCAGGTGAAGATCCCCGCCGGCGTGAAGGACGGCGCTCGCATCAAGCTGGCCGGCCGGGGTGAGCCCGGGCCGTCGGGCGGGCAGCCCGGCGACCTGTACGTTCGCGTGGGGGTGGCGCCCCACGACCTGTTCGGCCGCAAGGGAGACAACCTCACGCTCACGTTGCCGGTCACGTTCCCCGAGGCAGCGTTGGGGGCCAACGTGCAGGTGCCGACCCTGAACGGGGCTGTCACGCTGAAGGTGCCTGCCGGCACGCCGAGCGGCAAGACGTTTCGCATCAAGGGCAAGGGCGCGCCGAAACGCAAGGGCGGCTCCGGGGATCTGATGGTGACGACCCAGATCGCGGTGCCCGGCAAGCTGTCCAAGGATCAGAAGGAGCTGCTGCGACAGTTGCAGCAGACGCAGGAAGACTCGCCTCGGAGCTCGCTCGGGGTGTCATGACGATGGCTCGCAACAAACCGACGGCCGGGAAGCACGACCGGGAGATCGACGACCGCGCGGTGTTCATCATCAGCGTGGCCGCCGAGCTCGCCGGCGTACATCCCCAGACGTTGCGCATCTACGAGCGCAAGGGATTGGTCCGTCCCGAGCGAACATCGGGCAACACGCGGCGGTACTCCCAGGCCGACATCGACCTCTTGCGCGCGATCCAGGCGCTGACCGACGAGGGTGTGAACCTCGCCGGCGTGAAACGCATCATGGAGCTGCGCAGCGAGGTCGATGCGCTCCACCGCGAGGTGGATGAGCTGCGGGTGCAGCTGGCCCATCGCCGTGCGATCGCGATGCCCGGCCGGCGCTCCGGCGAGATCGTGCCGGCGCGCAGCCTGGCTCCGGCACCCTGGGAGACCCGACCGTGACGACGCTGGCAGGGGAACGCGTGACGCTTCGGGCCTATCACGAAGACGAGGCGCCGATCCTGACGTCGACCTGGGCCGATGCCGAATGGTTCGCGCCCAAGGGCACGGGGCGCCGGGAGCTCGCGGAGCGGGTGCGTGAGCGCATCCGCCGTTCCGGCAGCTTCGTCGACGGGGTGGTGATCCTGGCGATCGAGACAGACGGGCGGCTCGTCGGTGAGGTGCAGGCGCGGCAACCGGTGAACGGCCTGCCGCCCGGGGTCTTCGAGCTGGGGATCGAGTTGTTCGACGACGACGACCGCGGGCGCGGACTCGGGGCCGACGCCGTCGCGGCGATCTGCCGGTACCTGTTCGGTGAGATGGGGGCCCACCGGGTGCAGCTCACGACCGACGTCGGCAACGCCGCGATGCGCCGGGTCGCCGAACGCCTGGGATTCACCTTCGAAGGCGTGCTGCGCTCGTTCATGCCGACATCGGATGGGCCGCGCGACTACGCGATGTACGCGATCACGAGGGACGACCACGAGGGAAAGAACGAGGGACGGGACGCCACATGGATCTGAACAAGCTCACGATGAAGTCGCAGGCCGCCCTGCAGGAAGCCCACCAGCAGGCAACGGTTCGTCAGCACCAGCTGATCGAGCCCGAGCACGTGCTGTTCGCGCTCCTCGGGGACCCCGAAGGGGTGGTGTTCCCCCTGCTGCACCACGTGGGTGCGAATCCGGCGCAGCTCCGCGCGACGGTCGACGAGGTCCTCGGGGCGATGCCCAAGGTCTACGCCCAGGGCGTCGAGGTGCGCATCTCGCCGGCGACCGGGCGGTTGCTCGAGGCGGCCGCCACCGAGGCCGAGGCCCTCACCGACGAGTACATCTCGACGGAGCACCTGCTCCTGGCCATGCTCGCGACCGGAGGCACGAAGGCGGCAGACGTGCTGCTCGAGGCCGGGCTGACGCGCGACGCCGTGCTCGCGGCACTCGCCGAGGTGCGTGGTCGTCAGCGGGTGACGAGCCCGAACCCCGAGGACACCTTCCAGTCGCTCGAGAAGTACGGGCGCGACCTCACCGAGATCGCGCGTGCCGGCGCGCTCGATCCAGTGATCGGTCGCGACGAGGAGATCCGCCGCACGATCCAGGTGCTGAGTCGCCGCACCAAGAACAACCCCGTGCTGATCGGCGAGCCAGGCGTCGGCAAGACCGCGATCGTGGAGGGACTCGCGCAGCGGATCGTCGACGGCGACGTGCCCTCGTCGCTGCAGAACAAGCGCCTGATCGCGCTCGACCTCAGCGCGATGGTCGCGGGCGCGAAGTATCGAGGCGAGTTCGAGGAGCGGCTCAAGGCGGTGCTGAAGGAGATCGCCGACAGCGAGGGCGAGATCATCACGTTCATCGACGAGCTGCACACGATCGTCGGCGCGGGGGGCGCCGAGGGCGCCATGGACGCGGGCAACATGCTGAAGCCGATGCTCGCGCGTGGCGAGCTCCGCGCGATCGGCGCCACGACGCTCGACGAGTACCGCCAGCACATCGAGAAGGATCCGGCCCTGGAGCGTCGGTTCCAGCCGGTCCTCGTCGAGGAGCCGAGCGCGGACGACACGATCGGTATCCTTCGCGGCTTGAAGGAGCGCTACGAGGTGCACCACGGCGTGCGGATCCAGGACCCCGCGCTCGTGGCGGCTGCCGTGCTCAGCGACCGCTACGTCACGGGCCGGTTCCTGCCCGACAAGGCGATCGACCTGATCGACGAGGCCGCGTCGCGCTTGCGCATCGAGATCGACTCGATGCCGGTCGAGATCGACGAGGTAGAGCGGCGCATCCGTCAGCTCGAGATCGAGCGAGCGGCCCTGCAGAAGGAAAGCGACCAGGCCTCCAAGGACCGGCTGGTCCGCCTCGAGGAGGAGCTCGCGAACCTCGAGGAAGAGCGGAACTCGATGACAGCGCACTGGCAGCAGGAGAAGGAGCGCATCGACCGCATCCGCGAGCTCAAGGCGCGCATCGAGGAGGCGCGAGCCGAGGCCGAACGCGCGGAGCGAGACTCCGACCTGCAGCGAGCTGCCGAGCTCCGATACGGCACGCTCGTCGAGCTCGACCGACAGCTCGAAGCCGAGAACGCCGCGCTCGCCGAGCTGCAGCGAGACCGCAAGTTCCTGAACGAGGAGGTCACCGAGGAAGACGTGGCCGAGGTGGTGTCGAAGTGGACTGGCATACCCATCTCGAAGCTCATGGAAGGCGAGATGCAGAAGCTCGTGCACCTCGAGGAAGCGCTGCACGAGCGGGTCGTCGACCAGGTCGAGGCGGTCGAGGCGGTCGCGAACGCGATCCGGCGCTCGCGCGCCGGCCTCCAGGATCCCAACCGTCCTATCGGATCGTTCCTGTTCCTAGGCCCGACCGGAGTCGGGAAGACCGAGCTGGCGAGGGCGCTCGCCGACTACCTGTTCGACGACGAGCGGGCGATCGTGCGCGTCGACATGAGCGAATACCAGGAGCGCCACGCGGTCTCGCGACTCGTGGGCGCCCCGCCCGGGTACGTGGGGTACGAGGAGGGAGGTCAGCTCACCGAGGCCGTGCGGCGCCGGCCGTACAGCGTCGTGCAGCTCGACGAGATGGAGAAGGCGCACGGCGACGTGTTCAACATCCTGTTGCAGCTGCTCGACGACGGGCGGCTCACCGACGGGCAGGGTCGTACGGTCGACTTCCGCAACG
>JBEVGU010000025.1:0-10542 GCA_040511595.1 Actinomycetota bacterium
CGGACGCTAGCCGCGAGGCCCCCAACGGTCAACGTGAGCGTGGTCAGGATGAAGACACCGGGAACGTCGGGTGGCCGACCATCCGATCGAGTCCGTGATGCGAAGCTCGGGTAGTGAGGAGGCAGCAACGATGCGGAGGCGGCAGATCAGGGAGGAGAAGCCCCGGCCGAAACGGCGGCGCCGCCACGACGACGACGGCGGCCCAGCTCCATCCCCGGTCGCGGTCCCGTCGTCCGCCCATGGCCGCGAGCTGCTTACTCGCCTGCGCGTCGAGCGCGACACGATCGATCAAGCGCTCGACCTCCTGGTGTGCGACGCGCGCGGACGCCCTTCCGACGCCTGACAGACGTGCCGCTCAGTCGTACTCGTAGAAGCCGGTGCCGCTCTTGCGGCCGAGGTGGCCCGCGGCGACCATGCGCAGCAGCCGCGGCGGTGGCGCGTACCTCGGGTCTCGGAACTCCGCGTGCAGCACCTCAGCGATCTGCAGCACGGTGTCGAGCCCGATGAAGTCCGCCAGGCGCAGCGGCCCCATCGGATGGTTCATGCCGAGCGTCATCGCCTTGTCGATGTCGTCGCGGCTCGCGAGACCGCCGTCGTACGCGCTGATCGCGGCGCACAGGTAGGGGATCACCAACCGGTTGACGATGAACCCGGCTCGATCCGTCGCGACGACCACGGTCTTGCCGAGGCGCTCGGCGAATCCCCGCGCGAACGCGACGGTCTCCTCGCTGGTCGACAACGAGGGCGTGAGCTCGAGGAGTCCCATCACGGGGGGCGGGTTGAAGAAGTGCATGCCGACCACTCGGTCGGGCCGCCGCGTGGCGGCGCCGAGCGTCGCGATCGGGATCGACGACGTGTTCGACGCGAGCACGACGTCGTCACGCGTGACCTCGTCGAGGCGGCGGAACATCTCGAGCTTCATCGCCGGGTCTTCGGTCGCGGCCTCGATCACGAGGTCGACGCCGGCGAGGTCGCCGACGGCGGTGACGCCGCCGGTGCGGCCGAGGATCGCCTCGCGATCCTCGGCCGTGAGCCTGCCCCGTTCGAGACCTCGACCGGTCGAGGCCTCGATGCGTGCGCGGCCTGAGGCCACGAGCTCCTCGGACGGCTCGAGGTAGACGGCATCGACCCCGGCGCGCGCCGCGACCTCGACGATGCCCGAGCCCATGAGCCCGCAGCCCACGACCCCCACGGTGCGCACGTCCTTCGACTCCACGGTCCTCCACCACCTGCGTCGCCCACGCCCGGTGCCGGCGCCGGATCGCGGATGTCGGCGCTCAGCCTACAATCGTGGCGATGACGGCTCCGCATCCTCGCCACACGGCGATCACGATGGGCGTCGCCGGGGCCGGGCTGATGCTCGGCCATCGGCTCGCGTACGCCCTCGACGCGCCGCACGCGCACGAGCGCGACGAGATCCTGCGCGCGACCGGTCACGCCTACCTTCCCTACGCGACCCGGGTTGCCCTGCTCGCGGGGGCGATCGGGCTGGTCGCGCTGTTCCTCGCCCGTCTGACACGCCGGGAACCCGGAACCGCCTTCGGCCGCGACTGGGCGCGGCTCGCCGCCGTACAGACGACCGCGTTCGTGGTCATGGAGGTCGTGGAGCGCCTGCTCTCCGGTGCGACGCTCGCCGACCTCGCTCATGGTCCGCTGCTGCCGATCGGCGTCGGGGCCCAGCTCGTGCTCGCCCTGATCGGGGCCACGATCCTTCGCTCGACCGTGCGGGCCGCCGATGCGGTGGCCCAGCTCGACCGGTCGTCCGCTCCCCCCGCTCCGGCCGCCCGTACCGTGGCGCTCGCACGGGTCGCCCTCCTCAGGCACTCGGCGATGCTCCCCGCGGGAAGCCGGGCTCCCCCTCCCTCTCCCTGAGCACCGCAACCCAACGGAGAGCTACCGAAGAGGGAGTACACATGCGACGTTCCACCGTTCGGCGCGCCGCGCTCTGCGCGGCGATCGCCGGCTCGATCATGGTGCCCGCGGGCGCCGCCCATGCACACGGTGAGGCCGGAAAGGGCGACCTCCTCCTCACGATCGGCTTCGCGACCGAGCCGGCCTTCGCCGGCCAGCCCAACGCCGTCCAGCTGATCGTGGAGCACGACGGGAAGCCCGTCACCGACCTGAAGCCGGGCGACGTGCAGGTCGAGATCACCTTCGGCGATGAGACCTCGGAGCCCATGGACTTGGAGCCCGCGTTCTTCATCGAGGGTGGACAGGTGGTGTCCGGCGAGCCCGGTGACTACCACGCGGATTTCGTGCCGTCACAGCCGGGCGACTACACGTTCCACTTCACCGGCTCGGTCGACGGGGAGAAGGTCGACGAGGAGATGAGCTCGAGCCCCGAGACGTTCGCGTCGGTCGCCGATGCCGGCGAGGCCTCGTTCCCGGCGGTCGAGGCTCCGTCGAACGATGAGCTCGCCACCAGGATCGAAGAGGAAGCGACCAGAACCGGTGACTCGGTCGCTGCGGCCGAGGCCGCCGCCGCATCGGCCGAGGACGCCGCCTCGAGCGCCCGCACGCTCGGCATGATCGGCGTCGCGCTCGGCGCGATCGGCATCATCGCGGCGGTGGGCGCCCTGGCGGCTGCCCGGAGGAAGGGCTGAGCCATCCGCCATGCCTGCCTGGAGCGCCGTCGCGAGCGGCCTCGGACCGTCCGACACGGGGGGGCGGTTGCTCGCACACGCCGGCGCGGCAGACGAGTCGCTCTCGGTCGTCCTCCTGTTCGGGGCTCTATGGATCGGGTGGGCCGGGTGGTCGCGATGGAAGGGCACGGGGTTCCCGCGGCTGCCGGGGTGGGCCGGCCCGGCCCTGCTCGCGGCCGCGGTGGCCGTGGCCGTCTCGGCCGCCGTTGTGCCCCGGGCGCTCTTCTCGCCCACGCCCTCGGGTCGACAAACGGTGCCGTCGCTCACCCAGGCTGGCCCGAGGCCGTCGTCGACGGCCCGGCTCGCGTTCGAGCGGCCGGCGGGAGGCGAGGTCGTGGCCGACGTCGACCTCGAGGTCGTGCTCGGACTCGAGGGAGGCCGTGTCATCGACGCCGCCACCACCGACCTCACCCCCGACACCGGCCACGTGCACCTGACCCTCGACGGCAGGCTCGTCTCGATGACGTTCGGACTCGTCCAGGTCGTGGACCTGCGGGGCACGTCGGCCGGCGAGCACACGTTGATGGCCGAGTTCGTGGCCGCCGACCACGCCCCATTCCGTCCGCGGGTGACCGCGGTCCTGCGGTTCCGGACGGAGGCTCCGTGATCCGGCGCCCGCTCCAGGTCACGTTGAGGACGGGGTTCGCCGCGCTGCTCGGGGTCGTGTTCGCCACCGTCCTCGCCTCCCCTGCGGCCGCGCACGCTGGGCTCTCGTCGTCCGACCCCGCCGAAGGCGCGATGCTCGACGTGGCCCCGGCATCGATCACGATGTCGTTCACCGAACCCCCCGACGCCGACCTCTCGACGGTGGCCGTGCTCGACTCGACCGGAGCCGAGCTCGACACCCCACCGGCCGAACGCGGCGCCCCGCCGCGTTCGCTCACGGTTGCACTGCCCGCGGGGCTCGGCGACGGCGTGTACACCGTGTCTTGGCGAGTGGTCTCCGAGGCCGACGGTCACCTCACGGTCGGCGTCTTCGCGTTCGGGGTCGGCGTCGATCCGGGGCACGCGACGGCTCCCGAGGTCCACGTGCCCGAGCCGGCCCCGCAGGCCTCGCCGCTCGCGATCGCCGGCAAGACGCTGCTCTACGCCGGCCTCGTGCCCGCGGTGGGGGCCGCCGTCGTCGGCCTCGGCGCGTTCTCGGGCACGGTGCCCGGACGCCGGCTCCTGCTGCCCGTCGCGGGTGCGCTGGCGCTCGTCGGAGCGATCGCGATGGTGTTCGCCGAGGCCGACTCCATCGGGGCCTCGCTGGGCGACCTGCTCCGTTCGGGGGCGGGACGCCCGTACATCTGGCTCGTCGCGACCGCCGCGATCACGCTCGTGCTTGGCGTCGTCGCCAGCCGCTCCGCATCGCGATGGCCGCTGACGCTCATGGGTCTCTCGGCAGCTGCCGCGATGCTGGTGCGCGCCACGAGCGGGCACGCGGCTGGGCTCTCGCCCCCCCTGCCGGCGGAGCTGGCGCAGTTCGTGCACTTCGTGGCGGTCGGCATCTGGATCGGCGGCGTGCTGCTCCTCGTGATCCTGCTGTGGCACCGGCGGGCGAAGACCGCCACCGATGCCGACGGGTCGACCACGCCGGAGGAGCAGGAGGCATCCGACGTCGCGACGATCGGCGCGGCGGCGGCGTCGCGCCGCGCCCATGACCTCTGGGGGTACCCGCACGGCGACGGTCCTCGCCTCGCCGAGATCATCGCGTACTCCCGGATCGCCGGCTGGGCGGTGCTCGTGGTCGTGCTCACCGGCCTGTGGCGAACCGTCGGCGAGGCCGGCGGCGTCGACGACGTCGGATCGGTGCTCACCGACACCACGTACGGCACGACCCTGTTGATCAAGGTCGCCGTCGCCCTCGCGATCATCGCGCTGGGAGCGTTCAACCGCTGGCGCTCGATCCCTCGCATGGAGACGGGTGGCACGCTGCTCCGGCGGATAGTGGCGGTCGAGGTGGTGGCGGCCCTCGGCGTCTTCGGCCTCACCGCCGCGCTCACCGGCTTCGATCCCGGCCTGCCGGGCGAGCACATGACCGAGGAGACGGCCCCCCCGTCGATCTCGGCGAGCGGGTCGGACTTCGCGACCACGACGAGGGTCGAGCTGACGGTCACCCCAGGCACGCCGGGCGACAACACCTTCGAGGCCCACGTGGTCGACTTCGACACCGGCGCTCCCATCGAGGCCGACGAGGTCGTCGTGCACCTGGCACCGCTCGGACGCCTCGACGTCGAGCACACGGTCCTCACGCTCGAGCAGACCCCGGACGGGACGTGGACCGCGAGCGGCACCCAGCTCTCGCTCCCCGGTGCTTGGGACGCCTTGGTGGAGGTGGGCGTCGGGGCGCGCACGACGGAGGTGCCGCTCACCCTCATCACGCGCGCCGAGCCGGTCGAGCCCGTCGTCGCCCGCCAGGAGGGCCTGCCTGACGTCGCGACGTTCAGACTCCCCACCGGCGAGCAGCTGCAGGTCTACGTCGATCCGGGCACGACGGGCGACAACGAGCTCCATGTCACGGCCTTCGACGCCGCGGGCACGGAGCTGCCGCTCTCGTCGATGGTCGTGGTGGCCTCGATGCCCGACGGTGAGCTGGAGCGGCTGGACGCGGTCCGGCTCACTCCGGGACACTTCTCCTCGCCGGTCGAGCTGATGCCGGGGCCGTGGCGGTTCGACGTCGTCGGCACCACCGAGCAGGGCGGGGTGTTGCAGGTGGGCTACGAGTACGGGGTCGCCGCGTGAGCGTGGCGCGCGTCGGGCGCGGGAGGACTCGGAGCGACTCCTTCCGCACGGCCGCGGTCGTGATCGCCTTCGTGGTCGCGGGCAACGTGATGGGGGCCTGCGGCGGCTCGCAGGATGGGGGCCAGCCATCCGACACGGCTGCCACGTCACCGATCGCCGTCGAGCGGCCCGCCAGCACGGGGGAGCTCACGATCGCCAACCCCACGAACGGCCAGCGAGTGGGCGACAGCGTGCAGCTCGAGGTCGAGCTGCGGGGCGCGACGATCGTCGACCAGACCTCGACCGACCTGCAACCCGACGAGGGGCATCTGCATGTGATGCTCGACGGCGAGCTGGTCTCGATGACGTCGGGCACGTCCCAGCGATTGACGGGCCTCACGCCGGGTGAGCACCTGCTGCAGGTGGAGTTCGTGGCCAACGACCACGCGCCCTTCGACCCTCGCGTGCTCGCGGCCGCGAGCTTCGAGGTGAAGGCGTGAGCGCCCCGCCCCGGGAGACCGAACGCGACCGCAAGCAGCCGCTGGGGACGCTGGCGCTCGTGGGCGGCGCGACGGCGCTCCTGCTCACCCGGGCATGGCTGCCGGCCTTCGGCTCGACCGGGCGTGTCGCGGCACTCGCGCTCGCCGCCGCCACCGTCCTCGCGGCGTCACTCGCGGTGCCGGCCCGCACCGACCCGGCTCGTGCGCACCCGGCGCTCGTGCTCATCGTGGGGCTCGGCGCCGTCGTGCTCGCCCTGGCCGTCGGCGGGACCCCCGTGCCCGCGCCGTACGCGACGTGGGCCCTGCCGCTCGCGGTGCTCGCGGCTGTGGCCGAGGAGGGGCTGTTCCGGCGTGCTGCATACGGCGCGCTCGAGCCTCGAGGGGCCGTCGTGGCGATCGGCGTCACGGCGGTGCTGTTCGCGGTCATCCACGTGCCCCTGTACGGGGTCGCCGTGCTCCCGGTCGACCTCGGCGCGGGCCTGGTGCTCGGATGGCAGCGTTGGGCCGCGGGCACGTGGACCGTTCCCGCGACGACCCACGTGGCGGCCAATGTGGTGATGACGGTGATGCGATGAGGCGGTCCGGGGCGGTCCTGGCGTGCGTCGTGCTCGTCGCGGCATCGTGCACGACGGACGCAGGAACCGACGCGATCACGGTCGGAGCGATCTATCCGCTGTCCGGCTCCCAGGGTCAGGGCGGCGTCGACGAGCATCGTGGGGTGACCCTGGCGGCGGACTTCGTGAACGCCGACGGCGGCATCGAGGGCCGCCCGATCGCGATCAGCTCGACCGACGTGACGGCCGCCGAGGCCGCTCCCGAGGCGATCGAGTCATTCGCCGCAGACGGCATCGACGTCGTGCTCGGCAGCTACGGGAGCACGATCTCGGCGCCCGCATCCGAGACGGCGGCGGCCAACCACATGGTGTTCTGGGAGACCGGAGCGGTCGGCATGCTCACCGACGATTCGGAACGCGGGGTCTACACGTTCCGTGTTCCACCGACGGGCGCGGTGCTCGGTCGCAACGCGATCGCCTTCGTCGACGGTCCCTTCTCCGAGGCTCTCGGCCGCGACGCCCGGGCGCTCACCTACGCCGTCTCGTTCGTCGACGACGTGTACGGCCGCGCCGTCGCCGCCGGGGCGATCGAGGAGGCACAGCGGCGCGGTCTCGAGATGGCCGGCACGTTCGGGTACGACTTCCGCTCCGCCGACTTCGAGGCGCTCGCCGAGCGCATCGGCCGATCGGGAGCCGACGTGCTGTTCGTCTCCGCCTACCTCGCCGACGGCATCGCGCTGCGCCGGGCGTTGGTGCGAAACCACGTCGACCTCGTCGCGAGCATCGGCACGTCCTCCTCGTACTGCATGCCGGAGTTCGGCGCCACGCTCGGGCGCGACGCGCTCGGCCTGTTCGCATCCGACAAGCCCGCGGGCGACGCGATCGATCCCGCCGGCCTTCGACCCGGGGCCGCCGATCTGCTGCAGCGCGCGCGCGACGCCTATCGCGACCGCTGGCACGCGGAGATGAGCCCGGCGGCCCTCGCGGGGTTCTCGGCCGCGTGGGCGTTGTTCGCCGACGTGCTGCCCGCGGCCGCCGATCTCTCCCCCGACGGCATCGCCGCGGCGGCGCTCGCCGCCGACCTGCCGATCGGCAGCCTTCCGAACGGGAGCGGCCTGCGGTTCGGCGAGCCCGGCACCGCCACCGCCGGCGACAACACCGCCGCCGCGGCCGTGATCTGGGAATGGCTCGTGCCGGGCGAGCACATGGTGGTCTGGCCGCCCGAGCTGGCGACCCACCAGGTCGAGCCGATGGACATCAACCGGTGAGACCCGCCCGGGGGCGGACCGAGCCCCGGCGCTCGATCGCGATCGGGCTCGGAATCGTGGCGCTCTACGCGGGCCTCGCCGCGTGGTCGGGCCGGCTCAGCCCGCTCGCCCGAGGGCCGCTGCTCGACGGTCTCGGACCCGTGAACTACCGCTGGGTTTCGCCTCCCCCGGAGCTCGCTTCGACGAACCAGGAGCCGAGCTCCGCGAGCGCCGAGCTGCCACTCGGCCCCGGCGGGGTCGGCACCCAGGTGGTGTTCACCTCTGATAGCCAGGTGACCGTGGTCGTCGAGGAGGGCTCTATCGGGTCCTCCGAGGGACAAGATGCCGTGGAGCTCAGGGTCGATCCGGTCGATCCGGCGATTCTCCGCGCGCCCGGCGACGGCCTCGCCGTCTTCGGCAACGCCTACCGCATCCGGGCCACGTACCGTCCCTCGGGCGAGCCCATCCGTCGCTTCGACCCCCCGATCGACGTCATCATGGTCTACCCGGCCACGGCCACCCTGCACGCCAACGAGCACGACCTGCTCTGGTCGGCCGACGGCCGCTCATGGGAACCACTCGAGACGAACGACTCCCCCGGGCAGCAGCAGGCCGAGGCGCCGGTGCCGGGGCGCGGATACGTGCTCGTGGCTGGGGTGCCGGCGCCGACCACCCCCTCACCCAGCGGGACGGGCGACGAAGGCGCCACGCCCCCGCTGGCGGTCGCCCTGCTCGTCGCGGCCGGGGCGGCGTTGTTGATCGGAGTGGGCCTGCTGATCCGCACCAAGGGGCGGTAGGGCGATCAGCCGCAGGCCACGACCAATAAGGGATACGGGTTGATCGCGTCGTCGATGATCGAGTAGCCGTAGTAGCTCGCCGGCCAACTCGTCGGCATCACGTTGGGGTGGAACTCGAAGTGGTTGTGGTTCACCGCACCGCCGGCGAGGCCCGTGCTACCGACGTAGCCGATCACCTCGCCCGCCTGCACCGAGCCGAGCTTCGCGATCGACGTCATGTGGGCGTTGTACGTGGTGCCGTAGCGGCCCGTCACGTACACGGCGTTCCCGCCGTACGCGTTCGTGGCATCGCTCGCCGTGCCGTCGAACGTCGCGAGGATCGGCGTGCCCATGGGGGCCACGATGTCGACGCCCTTGTGCAGGTGGTAGCCGCCCACGTACCGGGGCGCGCCGAACCCGTCGCCGAACCCGCGAGGCTCGGCGACCGGACACGCATCGAAGACGCCTTGCCACTGCTCGGGCAGGGCCACCGACGAGTGTGCCCCGTAACCGGTGGCGGCGAGCTCCGCCTGCCATTCCTTGTAGGCCTTCTGCGCCTCCTTCTCGTTGACGGTCGCATCCGCGAGGGTGGACTCGACGTCGGCGAGCACCGCCTGCTGCGCCTCCAGGTCGGCCTCCACCTGCGCCTGCAGAGCCTCGGCGGAGCGCTGACGGCGTCTGGCGACGGACTGCAGCTCCTCGAGACGATCCTCGGTGGCGGCGAGCTGGTTCCGGAGGTTCAGGACCTCCTGGGCGAGGTCGGCGTCGTCCTGCTGCACGACGTCGACGAACTCGATGCGGTCGGACAGGTCGGACAGCGACGTGGCGCCGAGGTAGAAGCCGATGTCGGAGGCGGGACCCTCCATGAACATCTCGGCGGCGCGCTCGTTCAGCCTGGCCTCGATGCGCTCGAACTTGGCCTCGGCCGCGTCGCGCTCCTCGCGCGTGGCCTGCAGGTTCGCGGTGACCTCCTCGAGCCGCCCGGTGGCCTCCTCGAGCTTCTGCAGGGCCTCCGCGAGCCGCGCGTCGATCGAGCTCAGCTGTCCCTGGGCGGCATCGAGTTGTTGCTCGACCTGCTTGCGATGACGGCGAGCCTGTTCGAGGTCGTCCTTCGGCGTGGCTCCGCCGCTGGTCGCGGCCAGCGCGACGAGAACGACGAGCGCGGTCGAGACCACGACGACGCGAAACGCCACGGGGAAGTGAAGGCGCGTTCTCGGCATATGTGAGCGGATACCCATATCGGACCGGGGGGAAGGTTGGCAACCCGGCCCGACGCCTGCACAGGCTCCCCCGGGATCGTGGCCGATGCAACCATCCTCGGGACTCGCCCATGGAGCCTTGAGCGATTCGGGTAGGCCGGGCACATCGAGAGACCGGAGCCGAGCCGCCGGGGCCCACCGCCCTACGCGAGCAGATCGGCCACGAGGTCCGGCTCACGCAGGGCCTGCGCCCAATGGTGCCGCTCGAGCGTGGCCCGAGCTTCGTCGAGCGCCTCGGGACCGCCCACGTCGTCGGCGCCGAAGAGCATGCCGGCCCACCAGACCTGCCCCGCGTGCACGTTCGGGGGAGCCCCCGGCCCTCCCTCGACCTCGATCGCCGAGCGCGCCTTCGCCCGTGCGGTCGCTCTGTCGTCCTCCGCCATGGCCACGACGCACTCCGCGGTGAGGAGCGCGGTGGCGGAGCCGGGTTCACCCTCGGCGAGCTTCGTCGAGGGCTCGCTCAGGATCGATCGAGCCGCCGATGGGCCTCCGCGCATGGCGAGGATGCGGGCGAGCTCGGCCGCGGTCCAGGGAACCAGGGCCCGTTCTTGCAGGTCGCGGCAGAGCACGAACGCCTCACGCAGGTCGGTCTCTGCTTCCTCGAGCCGCCCGGCGACGCGGTAGGCGGCCCCTCGATCGCCGAGCGCGCCCGCGAGCTCCCAACGGGCACCGAGCTCCCGGAACGTGCGGATCGCCGACCCTGCGTGATCCAGCGCCTCGTCGAGCCGCATCAATCGCCGCAACGACGCGGCGACCGTGCCGTGGGCGACCGCCGCCGTGAACGGTTGGCCGGCTTCCTCCCCCACGACGAGGGCCTCGAGCCCGATGGCGAGGGCTTCCTCCTCGTCGCCGACCGGCGAG
>JBEVGU010000026.1:0-9768 GCA_040511595.1 Actinomycetota bacterium
GCTTGAACAGGATCGTGCAACGGATCTCGGTGCAGCACGGGGGGCGGCCGGTCAAGTGGTTGGGTGACGGCGTGATGTTCTACTTCCCCGACCCGGGTGCCGGCGTCGCGGCCGCGATCGAGATGGTCGGTGACGCGGGCCGATGCCGGCCTGCCGCCTGCCCACGTCGGCCTTCATGCCGGGTCGGTGGTGTTCCAGGAGGGCGACTACTACGGTCAGACCGTGAACCTCGCGGCGCGCATCGGCGAGTACGCGCGGCCGGGCGAGGTGCTCGTCAGCCGGGCGGTGCTCGATGCCACCGACGCGACGCTCGTCCGCTTCCACGAGGTCGGTCCGGTCGAGTTCAAAGGCGTGTCCGGGCCCGTGGACCTATTCGCGGCGGCGTCGTCGCTCGCCACGTAGACGGGAGTCCGCGTCTCCGCGGCCGCCCTACGTCTCGAGGTGGAAGGTGACCTCGACCTGCGCGTCGACGTGCAACTCCCCGGGATCGACCTCGATCGGCACGTCGGCTGCCGCCAAGGTCATGGCCTTGCCTCGCGGCAACGGGCCCACGCCGCCACCGGCCGCCTCGCGGATCTCGGCCACTGTGCCGAGTCGCATGCCCAGCGCCTCGGCGTAAGCCTCGGCCTTTCGTCTCGCCTCCGCAGCCGCGCGCTTGCACGCCTCGATGCGCGCGGGATTGTCGGGCGCGATCCACCAGACCGGCCCACGTACCTCGGCCTTGGTTCGATCGATCGCGGTCTGGATCATCTTCCCGGCTACGGCGGCGTCGGTGAGCCGCACCGTGATCACGTTCTGCGCTCGGAACCCTCGGTGCACCTGCTTGCCGTCGGCGTAGTCGAACTCCTCGCGGACGGTCACGCCGGTCGTCGAGCGCCGTTCGAGAGCCACGCCGAGCTCGCCGAGGGCGGCGTCGAGGGCTTCGCTGCGCGAGCCGACCTCGCCGAGCGCGGCGTCGGGTGTCGCATCGAGCGCTCCGACCGTGATCGTCCACACACCCTCGTCGGGCTTGCCGGGCACCGTCGCCTCGCCGCGAGCCGTGACGGTTGGTTCGGTCATCGTCCCCTCCTGTGGTCGTCGGGCGAGCGACCTCGCCGATCAGAGCTCGTCGAAATCCTGCTCGAACGTGTCGCAGGCCTGCATGTTCCCGGCCTCGAACCCTGTCCGCAGCCAGCGCTGGCGCTGTTCGGCGGAGCCGTGCGTCCACGACTCGGGATCGATCCGACCCTGCGTCTTCTGTTGGATGCGGTCGTCGCCGATCTGCTCGGCGGCGTTGATCCCTTCCTCGAGATCGCCGGGCTCCAGCGCGCCCCGCGCGTTCGCCGAGCTCGCCCACACGCCCGCGAGGCAGTCGGCCTGGAGCTCCTGGCGGACCGACAGTTCGTTGGCGATCGACGGGTCCTGCCGCGCCGCCCTGTTCACCTGCTCACTGATGCCGAGCAAGGTCTGGACGTGGTGGCCGAACTCGTGCGCGATCACGTAGGCCTGCGCGAAGTCGCCGGAGGCGCCGAACTGCTGCTCCAGCACCTTGAAGAAGGAGAGATCGATGTACACGCGCCGGTCGAGCGGGCAGTAGAACGGCCCGGTCTGCGCCGAACCGACGCCGCACCCCGTCGGGGTCGATCCGTTGAACAGCACCAGCGTGCTGTCCTCGTACGTCTGTCCTGCTGCCGAGAAGGTCTCTTCCCAGGTGATCTGGACGTCGTCGGCAACGGCGTCGGCGAAATCGCCGGCCGGATCTTTGGGGTCGACCTCGGTGGAGCTGCCGCCCGCCGCTCCCACGTCGGGGAACCCTTCGACGGCGCCCGGGTCGGGGATCAGCCCGCCACCGCTGCCGAGGCACCGAGGCACGATGAAGACGAGCAGGATGACCAGCAGGATCCCGCCGATGCCTATGCCGCCCTTGCCGCCGGGGATGGGCAGACCTCCGCCTCCGCCCGGCATCGGGAACCCCATGCCGCCGCCGCCCGTGGGGCCCTCGGCCCTGCGGTCGATCACGCCTCCACGGCGTCGGCGGAGCTTGTTGAGCTTCATGCGCCCCCACCTCGGGCCTCAGCCGCGCTCGCCGAGCTGCGGATCCATCCGTTTACCGGTGCAGAGCCTCGATGCTACTCGTCGCGCACGTTCCCGCGCGACCGCCCGCCCTGCCCAGTGATTGCTCTATCCGTTGCGAGCCAAGGAACGGAGCGCGGTTCTCATCTGGCTCTCATCTCCAACGGCATAACCTCTCGTGCTACGGAGGCACCCGTGCGCGTGCTGGTGGTCGAGGACGACGTGAAGATGGCGAGTCTGCTGAAGCGCGGACTCGAGGAGGAGGGGTACGCGGTCGACGTCGCATCCGACGGGCTGACCGGTGTCTGGCTGGGCAGCGAACACGCGTACGACGCGATCGTGCTCGACGTGATGTTGCCCGATGTCGACGGCTTCGGCGTCTGCAAGAGGATCCGCGAGGCCGGCAAATGGTCCCCGGTCCTCATGCTCACGGCCCGCGGCGCCGTCGACGACCGCGTTGCCGGCCTGGACGCCGGCGCCGACGACTACCTCACGAAGCCGTTCTCCTTCGCGGAGCTGCTGGCGAGGATCCGAGCACTGCTGCGCCGAGGTGAGCCCGAACGCCCGGCCGTGCTCAGGGTCGGTGACCTGGTCGTGGACCCCGCCGCACATCGGGTCGCTCGGGCGACGGTGCCGATCCGGCTCACGCGCAAGGAGTTCGCGTTGTTGGAGTACTTCGCGCGACACCCCGGCGAGGTCCTGAGCCGCTCACGGCTCATCGAGCACGTCTGGGATTTCGCATTCGACGGCGACTCCAACGTGGTCGACGTGTATGTGCGCTACCTCCGTCGGAAGATCGATCACCCGTTCGGCAGGAATTCGCTGGAGACCGTGCGGGGGGTTGGCTATCGACTGCAGGAAGGCCCAGCCGATGCCTCTGCCGATCAGGACTAGGCTCACCCTCGCATTCGCGGCACTGATGGCCCTCGTGCTCGCGGCGGCCGGCGTGTTCCTGTTCCTCCGGTTGCGTTCCGATCTGCTGCAGGCCGTCGATGCAGGACTCCGCTCACGAGGGCAGGCGATCCTTGGCGAGCTGCGCCGCTCCGCACCGCTCACCGCCGGCGTCCTCATCGAGGCCGATGAAGCATTCGCTCAGGTGCTCAGCTCCGATGGTGCCGTGCTCGACTCCTCGACGGGACTCCCGACTCGATCCATATTGGCGGCGGCCGACCTGGCGGATCTGCAGCGACCCCGCTTCTTCACGATCACCGTGGACGTCGCGGGCGAGCGTGTGCCCGCTCGGGTGCTCGCGGTGCCGTTCGACGAACGTTCCGTCATCGTCGTAGGCGCGTCGCTGGAGGACCGCCGCGAGGCGCTCGCTGGGCTGGCCCGGGTGCTCGCGATCGGAGGACCGGTCATGGTCGTGCTCGCGGCCGGGGTGGGGTGGGTCGTGGCGGGATTGGCCCTGCGCCCCGTCGACCGTATGCGGTCGCAGGCCGACGCCATCTCGGCCGACGATCCATCCGGGCGGCTGCGGGTCCCGGAAGCACGGGACGAGCTCGCGCGTCTGGCAGAGACGCTGAACGAGATGCTCGGACGACTCGGCTCCGCCCTCGACCGCGAACGTCGGTTCGTCGCCGATGCCAGTCATGAACTGCGCACCCCCCTCGCGAACCTGAAGGCCGAGCTCGAGCTCGCCCTCGCGCGGTCACGCACGGACGCGGAGCTGCTCGAGGCGTTGCGGAGTGCCGGAGAGGAAACGGATCGCTTGGTGCGTCTCGCCGAAGACCTGCTCGTGCTGGCTCGTGCGAACGAGAACCGACCCTCGATAGCGCGGGAGCCCGTGGACGTCGCGGAGCTGGTCTCTCACGAGGCGGCGACCTTCTCGTCGGTTGCGAGTCGGCAAGGGTGCACGATCCAGACCCACATGGTCGTCGACGGTCCCGTCGTGATCGACCCGGCTCGGCTCCGCCAGATCGTCGGGAACTTGCTGGACAACGCGATCCGCCACAGCCCCGAGGGCGGCGCGGTCTCGGTCGGCATGCGTACGGTCGAGGCGTCGCTCGTCCTCACAGTGAGTGACGAAGGGGAAGGATTCCCGACGGCGTTCCTTCCGCACGCCTTCGAGCCGTTCGCGCGCGCTGAAGCCTCGCGGACCCGCGAGGCCGGCGGTGAAGGGCTCGGTCTTGCGATCGTGTTGGCGGTCGCCCAGGCGCTCGGCGGGTCGGTGCTCGCGAGGAACCAACCCGACGGCGGAGCGGAAGTCGTGGTCACGCTCCCTCGGTAGTCGCTCTTCCTCATCCTCCTCTCAGGTCGGGTTCACGGGCCTCTCATCGTCCGACCTGCAAGGTGATCTCAACGATCGGGTGAAGGAGGAGGCATCATGCGGCGCACCTTCATGAGGGCATCGTCCGGGGTGGCGATCGCCGTCGTCGCCCTCGCGACACAGGCACCGGTGGTTTTCGGGGCCGTCGCGCGGAGCGGCCCGATCGCAGCGATCGCCGTATCGACCGGATGTGACCCCTCGGGGTCGACACCCGTCCCGCAGCCGACGCAGGCCGAACTCGATGCGGCCGGTCTCGGGGACATCCCGCTGGCGCCGGACTCGGCCCGGCGCGACCTGGTGGCCGCGCCGTTCTCCGAGCCGACGGCCGTGACCAACCCGCTGTTCCCGATCGCCGAACTGCGCTCGGCGATCCTCAACGGGCGCGTCGACGGGAAGCCGTTCTACACGGAGACCACGCTGCTCCCGTTCACGCGGATCGTCGAGTGGGCGCCCGGCCAGTGCGTGCGCGTGCTGGTCTCGCAGTACATGGCGTTCCTCGACGGGAGGCTGACGGAAACGGCGATCGACCTCTACGCGCAGGCCGACGACGGATCGGTCTGGTACCTGGGCGAGGACGTGTTCGACTACGATCCTGCAGGCCGTGTCCCGACAACCGAAGGGACGTGGCATGCCGGCATCGAAGGACCCGCGGCCATGATCATGCCGTCGGACCCGCAGATCGGTGACGCGAACCGTCCCGAGAACATCCCCGGGAACGTGTTCGAAGAGGTGACCGTGACGAAGGTCGACCAGACCTTCGAGGGGCCGACCGGCCCGATCTCGGGCGGGATCGTGGCGACCGAGACCCATCAGGACGGCACGCCGAGCGACAAGCTCTTCGCGCCTGGGTATGGCGAGTTCCGCTCGACCGACGGGCCGGACGTCGAGGCGATGGCGCTGGCGTCGCCGACCGATGCTCTTCCGGGCGCTGCTCCTTCCGAGCTGACGGCGATCTCCGACGGCGCCGATCGCATCTTCATGTCGCGGTTGTCGACGTCCGCGCAATGGCGGAAGGCGGAGATGGTGGCGGCCGGCATGGTCGATTCGTGGAATACGTTCCGCTCGGGCGACGTGCCGTCGAGGCTCGTGAAGCCGACCGGTCTCACGTTGAGGGAGCTGATCGAACAGATCGCATCCCGCGATCGCACGAAGACGAGAGCGGCGTCGATCGACGCCTCGTACGCGAGCGTCGACCTTCAGCTGCGCTATCGCCCGGTGACGGAGATCGACATGGTCCGGTTCGAGCTGTGGGTTCGCCGAGCGCTCGTGCACGCGATCGCCGGTTCCCTCGGTGGCGTGCGGAGCGACCTCGTCACCATCGAGTGGATCCGTGACCGGTTCGCGTCGGCGATCGATGGCATCGCGCGGACCCGGATCGACGCGTTGGTCGGTGACGTGGGAACGGCCGTGGTCGATGAGGACCTGACGGCCGCCGCGCACGCGGCGCGTTCGATCCGGAAGGTCATGGTCACCCTCATCTGAGCGAAGCCGCGGTTGCCCGTGCGCCCGGCGCAGGCGGCGGGATACCACCATCAGGATCGACGAAGGAGGCACTCCATGAAACGAGGACCAGCAGCAGGCAGCCTCGTAATCGCGGTGGCGATGACCATGGTGTTCGGTGGGACCGTGAGTGCGGCGACGCCGAGATCATGTCCGGCCGAGCTCCCGCAGGGGAGCGATCCGGTCACGCTGGATCCGGCAGACTTCGGCGGGCCGATCGACAACCCCTACTGGCCCATGGCCCCGAAGACCACATGGGCATACAAGGAGGGGAGGACGCAACGCGTCCGCATCTCCGTGAAGTCACGCACCAAGGAGATCCTCGGTATCGGAGCAACGGTCGTGCACGACGTGGTGAGGGACCGCGGCCAGCTCGTCGAGGATACGCTCGACTGGTACGCGCAGGACCGGTGCGGCACCGTCTGGTACTTGGGGGAGAAGACCGCCGAGTACGAGGACGGTGTCGTCGTGAGCACCGCTGGGTCGTGGGAGGCCGGGGTGGACGGCGCCTTCCCCGGCGTCATCGTTCCCGCAGACCCGACGGTCGGCCTGACATACCGGCAGGAGTACTACGCCGGTGAGGCGGAGGATGCGGCGAGGATCCTCAGCACGGACGAGCGGGTGCAGGTGCCCTACGGATCCTTCCGGGACGCCCTGCTGACCAAGGACTTCACGCCCCTGCATCCGAAGATGCTGGAGTACAAGCTGTACGCGAAGGGCGTCGGGCCTGTGCTTGTGCTCGGAGTCTCGAAGGGCTCTCAGCGCGAGGAGCTGATCCGCTTCAGCGCACCGACCCCCTGACCCGATCGCACGCCGACGAGCAGCCGGGGCTCGCCCCCACTAGTTCCGTCGGAGCCGGCGATGGCATCCCTCCCGGGATCGTTGGAGCACCCTCCCGCGTCCCCATCGTGCTGGCGCGGTCGAGCGCTTTCATATGCCGGAGCCTCCGTGTCGGTCAAGCGGGGATCGCCGATCCCGGACGCGGTCGGCACGCGGTTCGCTCATTCAGTCGGATCGTTCGATCGCACCTCGACGACTCCCTGGAGCTGCTGCAGCGCGTCCACCAGCTCCTGGGAGTGTCGCCGGCCTTCGGCGTCCAGCGAAACCGACACGATGTTGCGGTCGTCGTCCAACCGTTCAACCTGGACGTTGGAAACCACATAGCCGAGATCGGTCGTTGCTGCGAGCACGTCGCGAAGCACTCCCTCACCGTCTCGGTAGCTGACACGGAACGAGGTCAGCGAGTACTGCGACGTCGGCAATCGCCGAACGAGGGGTGTGTACACGAACGCGACGAACACGTGGATCGCCGTGGCGGCGGCCGCGAGCGTCCAGAGCCCCGCCCCCGCCGCCAAGCCGACCGCAGCCGTCAGCCAGATCGATGCCGCCGTCGTGAGTCCACGCACGCCGTCTCGTCGCATGAAGATCACGCCGGCGCCGATGAAGCCGATGCCCGTGACGACCTGAGCGGCGATCCTCGTGGGGTCGATCCCTACGTCCTCGCCCCCGAAGCCGTACCGGCCGGCCAGGGTGAACAGCGCGGCTCCCACGCCCACGAGGGTGTGCGTCCGGAGCCCAGCGCCCTTCTGCCGCAACTCCCGTTCGAACCCGATCAGGGAGGACAGCACGAATGCGACCGCCAGCGACGCGAGTCCCGAGGTGTCCATCTATCTCTCCCTTGGTGGCGCGTCCGCCGGCAGGCTACCTCTCCTACTCATGTCGAGAGCCGACGTTTGGGGGCCCTGCGCCGCCCCCTAGCTCAGCCTGGATAGAACGGCTGAACATGGATCCAGGCGAATCCTGGCCGATTCCACATGTGACTAGCTGGGCCTCCGCCTCAGGCAAGCGTGGATAGCACGTTGCCTCCGTGGGAGCCAGGTCTGACGCCCGATCTCGAAACCTAGGCACGAACAGCACGCTTCGGAGGATCCGTGCATCCAGCGCCCTGGTCGGTTCCAGCGGACTCGGCGCGCGCCGCGTATCACAAGATCGCGATCGGGTTGACCGGCGAGCCTGTCCCTCCGCCGATCTGCAGGGGTGCGGCGACGAACAGGAAGTCCCATCGTCCCGCCGACGCACATGCCTCACGCATATCCTCGAAGGACAGGTAGTCCAGGAGGTGCACTCCCATCGCGTTGATCGCGAGCACGTGGATCGGGAACGCCACACCTTGGGTCGTGCTGGGTGCGGTGTCGCTATTCCCGTCCGAGCCGAGCGCCGCCACACGGCGATCCGCGACGAACGTCATCGCGGTCGGATGCAACCCAGCAACGGATTCGCTCCCAGTCGTATCCCCGAGTTCCGCCAAGCGTTGAGCGTATCCGGTCCGTACGAGCAGGATGTCGCCTGCACCGACCCTCACGCCCTGCGATTGCTCGGCGGCCTCAAGGTCGTCGCGAAACACGCTCTCTCCGGGCTCGAGCCACGACCGATCTCGAACTCGTGGCACGTCCAGTAGGACGCCACGCCCGACGAGTCCTTCCTTCAGCGTCTCCACGGAGAGGGCTTCGGCTCCGTCCGCGCTGACCGTGCTGACGGTCTTGAACCCGTTGTAGAGCGAGCCCCCGTAGCTCACGTGGCAGAGGGCATCGATGTGACTGTGGCTGGCGTGATGGTAGTCCAGACCCACGTAGTCCATCATGAATCCCAGTGAGCCCGATTCGCCGTCACCGTCGCCCAGCATGGTCATCTCATGGTCGGCAGGCTTCGGATTGTGGGCCGAGGCTCGCGTATCGAGTCGGCGGCCCAAGCCGAAGGTCCGCCCGTCACGCACGAGTGCCGCGGCGGCGACGACTGTGGCTGCGCTGGAGTGGTGGAGAGATCCACGCTCGTCCCCTTCACCCCAACGTCCCCACGTAGACAGCGCATCGAACAGCTCGGCGAACTCCCCCCCACTCATCTCCGCTCGTTGCCGCCCGTCGCTCGTCATCGCGCTCGATCCCTCCCTCGTCGGTCACCGTGCCACCCTGACCCGCAATGAGCCAGACGGCTGACCGACCACATACCACTCTCGAATGCCTGCCGCCAGCGGGCGTAGTCGCTCGCCCGGGCGCACCAGCCGCCGGGCGAGCCATGATCGGCGTCATGAACCCGAGCGGGCTCGCTAGACGTCCTTCGCCCTTGGAATCAGGCGGTCGTGGGTTGCGGCAGCTCGGTCCTCCGCCATCGCCGCCGCGCACCGGGATGGCATCGTGCGGTCCCGTTCGTTGCCCATCCTCAGTGCCTACACCAGCGATCCGCGTAGACGTCGAGGTCCCCATTTGGGCCCGACGGCCGGTACACTCCTCAGCGTGGTCGGCGGCTCCACCTCCGGTGCTCCTTCTGGTCCGAGCGTGGACCCTTGCGGAATCAGACGCTGCAGGGATCTACGCTGAGGGCCGTTGGATGCAAGCCCGGGGGGTGGAGGCCAGACCACGTAGCATCGCAGGTAGATAGGCATTTTCTGCGCCCCTAGCTCAGTCCGGATAGAGCGTCTGACTACGGATCAGAAGGTCGGGGGTTCGAATCCCTCGGGGCGCGCTACCAGCGGAAACGCTGAGCGGCGTATGCCTAAGGGGTGCATGCCCTCTGACCTGCGAAAACGGTGCCCTTTCTACCCCCATTCGGCCCTTATGACACGCTGGAACGTGAGGCCCTCCTACCCCCCATTCCCGATCCGCGCGACCCCGCCTAATACCAACCGTGGGGGCTGGTAGGAAGCCGTCGCTGCTACGGTCCTGCGATGGAGGCGTTGGAAGCGGCGTTGGACGCGGAGGCCGAACGCACGGCCTTCTCCGGTGTCGTGCGGGCGGACCGACGTGGCGCAGCAGAACTCGCGAAGGCATACGGGTTCGCCGATCGCGCCCATGGCATCCCGAACACGGTCGACACGCGGTTCATGCTGGCGAGCGTCGCGAAAGGCTTCACCGCGCTGGCCGTCATGAGCCTCGTCGCCGACGGCACGCTCCAGC
>JBEVGU010000027.1:0-8850 GCA_040511595.1 Actinomycetota bacterium
CTCGTCGACCTCGTCGTCGACGGCGAGGAGCACCTGGCGATCCCGCGTGAGATCCAGCGCGATCACATCCACGCCCGGTTCGTGCACGTCGACTTCCTGGCGGTGAGCCGCACGCAGACGATCACGGTGAGCGTGCCCGTGCACGAGACCGGCGAGGCCGTGGGCGTGAAGGAAGGCGGCGTGGTCGAGCACCACCTGCGCGAGGTGCAGGTCGTGTGCCTGCCCCAGGACGTGCCCGATGAGCTGGTCATCGACATCACGAACGTCGAGCTCGGCGAGATGGTGCACGTGAGCGACCTGGACGTCCCCGCCGGCGTCACGATCCTCACGAACCCCGACGACGCGATCCTGTCGGTGATCACGCCGGCGCTCCTGCGCGTCGAGGCTGATCTGTCCGTGCCCGGCGAAGAGGCCGTCGAGGTGCCCGCCGAAGCCGAGGCCGAGGGCGAGGGCGAGGAAGCCGCCGAGGTGGCCGAGGGCGAGGCCGCTCCTGCCGAGGGCGAGGCGTCCGACGAAGGGTCCGGCGAGGGCTAGCCCGCGCCACGCGCATGGCCTGGCTCGTCGCCGGTCTCGGCAATCCTGGCGACCGCTACGCGAACACCCGGCACAACCTCGGCCGCATGGTCGTGGCCGAGTTGGCGCGCGCCCACGGGGAGCGGTTCCGCAAGGCGCGGTTCCTACCGGCCGAGGTCGCCGAGGTGCGGGAGGACAAAGCGCGAGTGCTGCTCGCATCGAGCACCCGTTACATGAACGAGAGCGGTCCCACGTACGCGAGCCTCGCGAAGAAGCACGATGTGGGGCCCGATCGCCTCATCGCGGTCTACGACGAGCTCGACATCCCCGCGGGGGAGCTCCGTGTGAAGCTCGGCGGCGGCAGCTCGCACAACGGGGTCAAATCGTTGCAGCAGGCGATGCGGGGGCGTGAGTTCCTGCACGTGCGCATCGGCATCGGACGCCCGCCGGGGAGGCAGGACCCCGCCGACTTCGTGCTCGAGCCGATCGGGAAGCGGCTCGAGGCCGACGTGGCGATCTGGGCGGGCCATGCCGCCGACGCGGTGCGGAGCCTGGTCGTCGAGGGGCTCGACGCCACCCAGGACGGGTTCAACCGCCGCGCACCCTGATCGTCGTTTGCGCGGACCGTTCCCCCTGAACGTGTGCGGAGCCGCCGGATGCCTTCAGTCCTCCCGCCACGCTCCGATACCGACGTATGGAGTTGTTGCTCGCGACGATCTCGGCTGCGGTGGTGATCGGGTTTCTGCTCAACGGCCGCCTGGCCGATCTGAGTGGGCTCGAGATCCGCTGGGCGGGACTCGCGATCGCGGGACTCTGTCTGCAGCTCGTGTCGGGCCCCGGCATCGCCGTGCCTGTCGCTTGCCTCTCCCTCTCGTTCGTCGTGCTCTCGATCTTCGCGGTCGTGAACCTCAGGGTGGTGGGCTTCCCGCTGATCCTGGCGGGCGTCGCGCTCAACGCGTTCGTGATCGGTCTCAACCAGGGCATGCCCGTGTCCGAACGTGCGCTCGTCGCCACGGGGCGGATCGCGACGATCGACGCCCTCACGCATGCCCCGCCGCCCAAACATCACCTGGCCACCCGCGACGACGTCGCGATGTTCCTCGGCGACGTGATCGCTGTGCCGCGGCCGATCGCCCAGGCGATCAGCGTGGGCGACGTCCTGACCTACGCGGGCATCGGCGTCGTCATCGTCGCGGGCATGCGGGCCTCCGTGCTGCGCCGAGGCGAGGGTGCGGATGATCGAGCGCCGTTCGACGACGAGCCGGCCGCCCTCGAGCGGCTCGGCGCCGAACCCCCGCCGTAAGCGGACGTCCCCGCTAGACTCGAATCCCGTCGGGCCCGGCGCAGCGCGCCGAGGCCTGTTCGTGATGTCCCGGACGCGGAAGTCGAGGTTCCGGATGGGTCTGCGCGACACCGTCGATCTGCTCGTCGGATCGGAGCCGTTCGAGCGGTTGCTGCTCGCTCGCGAGCGGCCGATCGTGGCTCGTGCGGAAGCGGGTGAGGACTTCGTCGTTGCGGGTCTCGCGACGGCGTTGGACGCGCCCGTGCTCGCCGTGGCTCCCGGTCCGCACGAGGCCGACGCCCTCGCGGCCGATCTCGAGGCGTTCCTCGGCCCCGAGCGCGTCGCCCTGTTGCCTGCGTGGGAGGCCCTGCCGTATGAGGGCATCTCGCCGGCTCCGGACGTGGCTGCCCGACGCGCGACCGCCATCGCCCACCTGCGGGAGGCCAAGGGCGCGTTCGTGCTCGTGGCGCCCGTGCTCGCGGCGATGCAGGGCTTGATCCCGACCCTCGGCGCGACCCCTCCGCTCCAGTTGGTGGCAGGGCTCGAGCTGCCACCCGACGCGCTCGCCGAACGTTTGGTCGAGCTCGGATACGCGCGGGCCGACGTCGTCGAACATCGTGGCGAGTTCGCCGTCCGCGGGGGCGTCGTCGACGTGTTCGGCGGTACGGCCCGGCGGCCGGTGCGCCTGGACTACTGGGGCGACGAGATCGAGACGATCCGGGAGTTCGTGCCATCGACGCAGCTCTCGACCGACCGCGTCGCCCTCGCCGAGGTCCCCGCTACGCGGGAGCTGATCGCGGACGACGCCATGCGTGCCCGGGCCCGCGACGCTGCGGTGGCGGCGCCCGATCGGTTCGCCGATCAGCTCGAGCGCTTCGCCGACGGGCTGTTCGTCGAGGGCGCCGAGACCCTGGCCCCCTTCCTCTTCGACGCGATGCCGTCGCCGGCGGAGCTGCTGCCCAACGGGGCCTGGGTCGTGATGACGCGCGCGCATCGCACCCTCGACCGCGCGCGGTCCGCGCACGGCGAGGCCGAGGCGCTCGCCGAGGCGGTCTCGTGGCCGGCGGCCCGGGTGCTGCGCTCCATCGACGACGCCCTAGGCGATCGCGTGCGGCTGCACCTCACCGAGTTCGCCGAGGGGCTCGACCTCGGCATCGCGGGCTGGGGCTCGGCGCAAGGCAACGCAGCCGAGCTCGCGCGACGCTCCGGCGAGCTCGCCGGCATCGGTTATCGGATCGTCGTGTCGGGCCGAGGGCACGGCTCTCTGGAGCGGGCCCGTGAGGTCCTCGGCGTCGACATCGCGGTCGAGCCCGTGGAGTCGCCGCTCGCAGGCGGGTTCCTGTTCGCCGCGGGGAAGCTCGCCGTTGTCACCGAGGAGGACCTGTTCGGATCGCGTCGCCACACCCGCAGCGCCCCCCGGTTCACCCGGCGCCGCACGGACTCGATCGCCGACGAGCTGGAGACCGGCGACTTCGCGGTGCATCGCATCCACGGTGTCGGGCGGTACGCGGGCATCACGCACCGCGAGCTCGCCGGCGCCGAACGTGACTACCTCGTGCTCGAGTACGCCGCCGGCGACAAGCTGTTCGTGCCGAGCGACCAGGTCGGCATGGTCGCGAAGTACGTCGGCGGCGACGCGCCGCGGCTCCACCGCATGGGGGGCAGCGACTGGGCGCGGGCCACCGCGAAGGTCAAGCGCGCCGTGCGCGACATGGCGGGCGAGCTCGTGCGCCTGTACACCGTGCGCCTCTCGGTGCCCGGCCACCCATTCGGGCCCGATACGCCGTGGCAGCAGGAGCTCGAGGACGCGTTCCCACACGAGGAGACGACCGACCAGATCTCGGCGATCGACGAGGTCAAGGCCGACATGATGCTGCCCAAGCCGATGGACCGCCTGATCTGCGGCGACGTCGGATTCGGCAAGACCGAGATCGCGGTCCGTGCGGCGTTCAAGGCCGTGATGGAAGGCAAGCAGGTCGCCGTGCTCGTGCCGACGACGTTGCTCGCCGAACAGCACTTCATCACGCTCAGCGAGCGGTTCGCGCCGTTCCCGGTCACGGTGAAGATGCTCAGTCGGTTCGTGAGCCACACGGAGCAGAAGCAGATCGTCGAGGACGTGCGGGCCGGCAAAGTCGACGTCGTGATCGGCACGCACCGCCTGCTCAGCAAGGACATGGCCTTCCGCGATCTCGGCTTGCTCGTGGTCGACGAGGAGCAGCGGTTCGGGGTCGCCCACAAGGAGCGCTTGAAGCAGTTCCGCGCGAGCGTCGACGTGCTCACGATGACGGCGACCCCGATCCCGCGCACGCTCGAGATGGCCCTCACCGGCATCCGGGAGATGAGCACGATCGACACACCACCGGAGGATCGCCAACCGGTGCTCACCTACGTCGGGAGCTACGACGAGGGGCTCGCGCTCGGCGCCGTGCGCCGCGAGCTGCTGCGCGAGGGCCAGGCCTTCTGGGTCCACAACCGGGTGGCGACGATCGACCGCCAGGCGGCGTGGCTCCGGGAGCAGCTTCCCGAGGCCCGCCTCGTCGTCGCGCACGGGCAGATGGACGAGGCGTTGCTCGAGCAGCAGATGGTGCGGTTCTGGAACCGCGAGGCCGACGTGCTGGTCTCGACCGTGATCATCGAGAGCGGTCTCGACGTGCCCAACGCGAACACGCTCGTGGTCGACCGGGCCGACGTGCTCGGGCTCGCTCAGATGTACCAGCTCCGGGGCCGGGTCGGCCGCTCCACCGAGCGAGCGTTCGCCTACTTCTTCTTCCCTCCGCAGCGCGAGATGACGGACGAGGCGCGGGAGCGGCTCGCGTCGATCAGCGCGCACCAGGCGCTCGGCTCGGGTTTCAAGATCGCGATGAAGGACCTCGAGATCCGCGGCGCCGGGAACATGCTCGGCGCGGAGCAGTCGGGCCACATCGCGGCGGTCGGCTTCGACGCCTACGCGCGCATCCTGCAGGAGTCGATGGCCGAGATGAAGGGGGAGGAGGTGCCCGAGGACGTGGAGCTCCGCATCGACCTTCCCGTCAAGGCGTTCGTGCCGCCCGGGTGGGTGGCCCAGGAAGCGTTGCGGCTCGAGCTGTACCGGCGGATCTCGCTCGCCCCCGACCACGCCACACTCGAGCGGATCCGCGCCGAGACCGTCGACCGGTACGGAGCGCTTCCCGGCGAGGTCGAGACGCTGTTCGCGATCGCGTCGCTGCGCGTGGCCGCCCACGCCCTCGGCGTCGAGGAGATCTCGACGTTCCGCGATCAGGTGCGGCTGAAGCCGGTCGCGATCCCGGACCCGCTGCTGCTCGACCTGGAGGAGCGCGTGTACAAGGCGAGCTACGCGCCCGAGTCCCGCACATTGAACCTGGTGCCCGAACGCGTCTTCGGGAAGGATCTCGTCGCCTTCGTCGAACGGTGGCTGCTCGAGGCAGCGACCGGCGAGGCGGCGCTTCCCGCGGCCACGTGACGTTCGTGTGTCGGGCGATCCTGGACGGCGGCCGGTCGTGGCCGAGCCCGTAGACTGGTCGTTCGATGAACTCCGGAACGCTTCGCCTCATCGCCCTGCCCGTGATCGGCGCAGTCATGCTCGCCGCCTGCAGCAGCGGGCCTTCGCCCGCCGCGACCGCCGGCTCGACCGACATCACCGACGAGCAGCTCACCCAGGAGGCGAAGCTGTTCACGTTCCTGGCAGGGCTCAGCCAGCAGCAATGCGGAGGCCCCGCGGCCGGCGGAGAGACCCAGGAAGCCACGTGCAACCGGTTCACGCTCGGCAACATGATCCAGAGCGCGTTCGTCGCCGACTACGCGCAGGCCAACGATATCTCGGTGAAGGCGTCCGAGGTCGACGACGTCATCACGAACCTCGAGGGACAGGTCACCGCCGAGGCCATCGACCAGGAGCTCGAGAAGCTCGACCTCACGCGCGCCGATCTGGAGACGCTCGCGAACGAGGTGCTGCTCTTCCAAGCGGTCCAGGTCAAGGTGGCCGAGGACGGGCTGGACGATGCGCGGATGCGGCAGCTCTACGACGACGAGATCCTGCGGTTCACGACGATCGAGGCCCTGCACATCCTGGTTGACTCCGAGACCGAGGCACAGGACGTCTACGATCGAGTCACGGCGCCCGGAGCCACGCAGAAGACGTTCGAGAGCCTCGCGAAGAAGGTCTCGACCGACACGCAATCGGGGGCGAACGGTGGCAGCCTCGGCCAGGCGGTCGCCTCGACGTTCGTGCCCGAGTTCGGTGAGGCCGCGGCAGCGCTCGCGCCCGGCGAGATCAGCCGGCCGGTGCAGAGCGACTTCGGGTGGCACGTGATCTACCTGGTGAACAAGCAGGTCACCCCGTTCGACGAGGCGAAGGCCCAGTTGTCCCAAGGCGAGCAGGCCACGGTGTTCAATGCGTGGATGCGCGACCAGGTCGAGACCCACGGCGTCGACGTGAACCCGAAGTACGGCCGGTGGGATGCGGAGACACTCACCGTCGTCGCGGCGAACAGCACCGACCCGAGTGCGACGGCAGCGCCGTCCGAAGGCGCCGGCGGGGGCACGCCCACGCCGTGACCGACGGCCCTCCTCACCCCGGTGACCTGCTCGACCACGTCCCGGAGGGCCCCGTCCCGAGCTCCCAGCGCGGCGAACGCCTGCTCGATCTGGTCCGCGTGATGGCGAGGCTCCGCGGCCCGGGTGGTTGCCCCTGGGACGCCGAGCAGACCCACGTCACGCTGGCCCGCCACCTGCTCGAGGAGACCCACGAGCTGCTCGAGGCGATCGATGCCGCTGACGACGACGCGATGCGCGACGAGCTCGGCGACGTGTTGTTGCAGGTCGTGTTCCATGCGCAGATGGCGGCCGACGAGGGGCGATGGGACGTCGACGACGTCGCGGAAGGCCTCGTGCGGAAGCTCGTCTATCGCCATCCGCATGTGTTCGGCGAGGTGGAGGTGACCGGCGCCGACGAGGTCCTCGTGAACTGGGAGAAGCTCAAGGCCGCCGAGGCGGGCGGGGTGGGTGCGCGCGCCGCCGTGGACGACGACATCCCCGCGTCGCTGCCCTCGCTCGCCCGCGCGGCCAAGGTGCAGCGTCGCGCGGCTGGATGGGGCTTCGAGTGGCGCTCCGTCGACTCGGCCGTCGGGGCCTTGCGGGAAGAGGTCGACGAGCTGGCCGCCGCGACCGCCGATCCGCTCGACGCCGAGGAAGAGGTCGGCGACGTGCTGTTCGCCACGGTTGCGCTCGCCCGGAAGCTCGGCGTCGACGCCGAGAGCGCGCTGCGCCGCACGGTCCGCGGATTCTCGGAACGGTACGAGCGGTTCGTCGACCTCGCATCCGAGCGGGGTCTCGACGTGGAACGGGCCGGCGACCCGGAGCTGCGATCGCTGTTCCGCGAGGCACGCGAGGTGCCGGGGGCGCCGGAGGCTCGCGAGCCGTCGGGGCCGCCCGAGTCGCCGGAGCCTCGCGAGCCGTGACCGAGAGCACGGCGCCGGCGAGCGCTGGCATCGCCGCGCCGACACGCGCCGACATCGAGGCGGCCGCCGACCGCATCGGGCCCCACGTGCGGCGGACCCCCGTGCTCCGGTCGGAGCCGGTCGCGTTCGGCGTCGAGGCCCCACTCGAGCTGAAGCTCGAGCTGCTGCAGGTGACCGGCTCGTTCAAGCCGCGCGGGGCGTTCAACCGCATGCTCACGGCCGACCTGGGGCCCGCGGGCGTAGTGGCGGCGAGCGGCGGGAACTTCGGGTTGGCCGTGGCCCACGCCGCCCGCTCCCTCGGACAGCACGCCGAGATCTTCGTGCCATCGACGTCGCCGGCGGCGAAGATCGACAAGGTCCGCGCCACCGGGGCTGACGTTCGGGTGATCGACGGGTACTACGACGAGGCGTCGGTCGCGGCCGCGGCGCGACACGACGAGACCGGCGCGGTGTGGATGCACCCGTTCGACCAATTCCAGGTCGTCGCCGGCCAGGGCACGATCGCGGCTGAGCTGAGCGAACAGGTCCCCGACGCCGACGCGGTGCTCGTCGCGGTGGGCGGCGGCGGCCTGATCGGGGGCATCGCCTCGTGGTACGCGGGCGTCGACGTGCGCGTGGTGGGGATCGAACCGTCATCCTCCCGTTGCCTGTACGATGCGCTCGCGGCCGGTGGGCCGGTCGACGTGCCGGTCTCGGGACGGGCCGCCGATTCCCTCGGCGCCAGGCGGGTGGGTGACATCTCCTACGCCGTCGCGAGCGCCGGCCATGTCGAGGAGGTCGTGCTCGTCGAGGACGACGCGATCCTCGAGGCGCAGCGGGCGATCTGGCAGGAGCTGCGCATCTTTGCCGAGCCGGGCGGCGCGGCGGCGCTCGCAGCGGTTCGCAGCGGTGCGTACATCCCCTCGGACGGGGAGCGCCTCGTGGTGCTGGTCTGCGGCGCGAACGGCGACCCTTCAGGCGTGATCGAGTCTCGCCCGGAGTAACGCTGGGCGAGGCGCTTCGGCTCACGCGATCGGCCTGCCGATATCCTCGTCGGGCCATGACCACCGACTACCAGCGTGCGTTCGCCTTCCAGACGTGGGTGATGCACCGCACCTCGACGCGTGAGCAGGAGCTGCCGTGGGGCACCGCCTTCTTCAACGACGACTACCCGTTGCGATACGACGCGACCATGGCGATCGCCGACCGGCCGCTCGGCGGTGCCACAGCCGATGACGTGGCGGCGGCGCTCGATGCCGCCTTCGACGGATTCCGCCATCGCGAGGTCGAGTTCGCGAGCGACGCCGACGCCGCGGGGATCGCGATGGGTATGGGGGAGCACGGCTACGCGGTCGAGCAGATGGTGGTGATGTCGCACCGCCGTGAGCCGGACCGAGCTCCGATGCCTGATGCGGTCGAGGAGCTCGGGCTCGCCGAGGTTCAACCGTTCACGGCTGAGGTGACCCGCCGGGAACCGTGGGGTCGCGAGCCGGGCATCGCGGAGACGATGGCGTCGTTCCGCACGGTACTGGTCGACGGCGTCGGCGCTCGGTTCTTCGCGCAGCGGATCGACGGAACGATCGCCGGCGCGTGCGAGCTCTACGTGCACGGCGACGTCGC
>JBEVGU010000028.1:0-20933 GCA_040511595.1 Actinomycetota bacterium
CGAGGGCCCACGCGTGCTGCGTGGCCGCTGTCTCCCGTACGGCGACGGCATCACGTACTGGCCGCTGTCGGAGATCTTGCGAGGCGTCGCGGGCATCGCCGACACCGACCCTCCCGCCGTGGCCCTCGGGAAAATCCGCGAGTTGGGAAGGTCCTTGCTCGAACGGACCGCGGATCCGGCGCGCGCTACGGCCGCGCTCGCGTTCACGACGGGGCTCGAGGATCCGGACCTGCCGCTGTCGGGCGTCGACCCCAAACAGGTCCGTGCGCAGATGCATGGCGCCTGGCGGGCGTTCTTCTCGACGCTCGCGGACGAGCGGCCGGTGATCGTGGTCATCGAAGACATCCATTGGGCCGATGCTGCCCTGCTCGACCTCCTCGAGGAGCTCGCGGACAGGGTGGAGGGAGGCATCCTCTTCATCTGCCCCTCCCGACCCGAGCTCACCGGCAACCGCCCCGAGTGGGGTGGCGGCAAGCGGAACTACTCCGCGATCGCGCTCGATCCGCTCGGCGAGCAGGACGCCGATCGACTGGTTCGATCACTGCTCGACGTCGAAGGACTCCCCGACCCCGTGCATCGGCGGATCCTGGCCAGGGCCGAGGGGAACCCGTTCTTCCTCGAGGAGATCGTGCGGCAGCTCGTCGACAACGGATCGGTGCGATTCGAGGACGGCCGATGGCGGGCGACCGACGAGGTCGCGCAGGTCGTGATCCCGGACACGGTGCAGGGCGTGCTGGCCGCGCGGATCGACCTGCTCGAGTCTCCGCATCGCCGGGTGCTCCAGGCCGCCGCCGTGGTGGGCCGCGTCTTCTGGCCGGGTGCCGTGAGCCGGCTGCTCAACGGCCACTCGGTCCGGCTCTCCGAAGCGCTCGCGACGCTCGAGGAACGAGACCTCGTGCGGGCACGACTGGCGTCGTCGCTGGAAGGCGAGCCGGAGTTCTCGTTCAAGCACGTGCTCACCCGCGACGTCGCATACGAGACGCTACCGAAGCGCGACCGCTCTGCGGCACACGCGGCGATCGCGGCGTGGCTCGAGGAAACCCTCGACGACCGCGCGCGGGAGTTCGCCGAGCTCCTCGCGTACCACTGGGTCTCGGCGTACCGGTCGGCGACCGTCTCCGGAGGGGCAGCCGTCGAGTCGCTCCGCAGCAAGGCCTTCCGTCGCACGCTCCAGGCGGCCGAGGATGCCGGACGGCGCTTCGCGCTACGCAAGGCCGAGCGCCTCGCGGCCCAGGCGATCGACCTGGCCGCGGAACCACGGGAACGATCGCTCGCCTACGAGCAGAGCGCCGACGCATATTTCAACGACTACCAGGGCGAAGAGGCCTGGCTGGGGTACACGTCGGCGGTGGAGTCGGAGATCGAAGCCGAGCCTCCCGACCCGTTGCGCGTCGCGCATCTGTGCTCACGAGCGGTTCAGATCGCGACACGATGGCCGGGCTCGATGCGCGTGGGCCCCCCCGAGCCCGAGGTGCGACGAGTCCTCGAGGTCGGGCTCGCACACCTGCCGCCCGGCGACAGCCGGGAGCGGGTCCAGCTCCTGGGGGACCAGGCGGCGTGGCCGTTCGCGTATCCCTCCCTCGAGTTCTCCGAGGAGGAGCTCGACCACCTCGAGGCCGAGGCGTTGGAGGCAGCCGCGGCCGCACGCCGATTGGGAGATGCAGATCTGATGTCCGCAGCGATCGACCAGGCCGCGGCGCCGTCGCTCCGGCGAGGACGCTACGGCCGGGCGCTCGAGCTCGAGGCCAGGAGGCTGCCCCTCATCCCGCAGCTCAGCGATCCCGTCGAGGTCGGAGACGTGTACGCGATGATGGCCTGGTGCAGCGGTGAGGCCGGGCGATGGTCCGACCTCGTTCGGTACGCATCGGAGGGCGAGGCGGCCGTCGGCGTCGCCATCAACTCCAGGCTCCACGTGCTGGCATGGCTGACCGAGGGCCGGTTCAGGGTGGGCGACTGGGACGGCGCCATCCGATCGTTCACCGCGACGCTCGACATGCTCGATGATCGGCGCGACGACCCTCCGGACTACGCGGTCAACGCCTTCGCGATCGCGACCCTGATCCACGTGTTGCGCGGCGCGCGGGCGGATGCAGACCGCCTCTTCGACCTCCTCAAGCGGACCGAGAGCGACGCAGGAGGCGTGGCTCGGAGGATCTGGCCGTATGTGTGTCGCGTGCTCGTAGCTCGCGGCTCGCTCGACGAGGCGCGGGACCGCTTCGACGATCGCCCGCCCGGGTGGCGTCTCGCCGGCGCCGCGTTCCTCGAAGCGATGTGTGAATGGGTACCGGCGGCCGATGCCTGGGAGCAAGCCGACGGGATCGTGCAGGAGGTCCGCGACGCGGCCGACGATGGCGACCTCGTCGGCTCCCGCCTGTATGCGGATCGGCTGGCCGGTCTCGCGAGGTGCCAAGACGGAGCTCTCGATGAGGGCGTGACGACCCTGGAACTGGCGCGCGCCGGATTCCTCGAGCACGGCGCAGCCTGGGAGGTCGCACGGACCGATCTCGCGATCGCCGATGCGATCGGGTCAGGGGATCTCGGGGACGAACGTCGGCGCCGACTCCACGCCGCGTCCTCGCTCTTCGAGGCGCTCGGGTCGGTCGCCGAGCTCCGGCGGGCTCGCGCCTCGATCGAGGCGCTCGACGCCGAGCACCGTCACTGACGACCGCGGCTCGAGCGCCCCGACCGCGCGTTCAGACGGACGATTGCAACTGCTTCTTCGCGTGATGCAGCTCGAAGGCCAACACGATCTCCTCGATGCCGCGGAAGATCGCCATGAACCCCACCCACAGCAGGATCAGGTCGGCGCGCGCCGGGTAGAACTGCTGGGACACCCAGAACGCCAAGAGGATCTCGAGGATGCCGACCGTGAGGCCCAGCCACCACAGCGGGTTCATCTCACGGGAGAGCACCGCCCCCACCACGTGCATCGTGCCCATCAACACCAGCAGGAAGCCCAGGACCGACGCGAGCGCGAAGAACGTGTCGATCGGTTCGAAGAACCCCCAGAAGGCGCCGAGCACGAACAGCACACCGAGGGCGATGTGCACGAACTTCCACCCTCCCGAGACGGTGGTCGACGCCATGAACTCGTTGATCGCCGCTCCGAGGAACATGACCCCGAGCAGGATGCCGACGGTGGCGATCGAGGTGATGTTGAAGCGAAGAACCAGCACGGCCACCAGCAGCCAGGCGATGCCGGTGATCAGGAACAACCACCAGCTCCTGGCGAAGCCGGTCGCTTCTCGACGGATCTCAGCGTTCATCGGAACTACCCCCTGGGTCCATCAGGAACGTTGCCACACCGTGAATCATGGAACGTCGCGGGGGCCGGTTCCAGCACCGCGAGCGCGTCGCGCTCTGAGGAAGGCGGGCTAGGCGGTCTTCTCCTGGCGCTCGCCGCGCTTCTTGGACTGCTTCGCGTGGGGCACCAACGTCGGATTCACGCCGGTGAGCACGACGTCCTTGTCGACAAGGCACTTCGTGACGTCCTCGCGGGACGGCAGCTCGTACATCACGTTGAGCAGCACCTCTTCCATGATGGCGCGCAGGCCGCGCGCGCCGGTGCCGCGCATGATCGCTTGCTCGCTGATCGCGCGAAGGGCGTCGTCTTTGAACTCGAGCTCCACACCGTCGAACTCGAAGAACCGCTGGTACTGACGTACGAGCGCGTTCTTCGGCTTCGTGAGGATGTCGACCAGGGCGTCCTCGTCGAGGTTGTCGACGCTCGTGATGACGGGGAGACGGCCGACGAACTCGGGGATCAGGCCGAACTTCAGCAGGTCCTCGGGGAGGACCTGAGCGAACAGCTCGCCGATGTCCTTCTCGTCCCGCGAGACGACCTCGGCGCCGAAACCGACGCCCTTGCGGCCGATGCGGCTCTCGATGATCTTGTCGAGGCCGGCGAACGCGCCGCCGCAGATGAACAGCACGTTGGTGGTGTCGATCTGGATGAACTCCTGGTGGGGGTGCTTGCGTCCCCCCTGCGGCGGCACGGACGCCTGCGTGCCCTCGAGGATCTTCAGCAGCGCCTGTTGCACGCCCTCGCCGGAGACGTCTCGCGTGATCGACGGGTTCTCGCTCTTCCGAGCGATCTTGTCGATCTCATCGATGTAGATGATGCCGGTCTCGGCCTTCTTGACGTCGTAGTCGGCCGCCTGGATCAGCTTCAGGAGGATGTTCTCGACGTCCTCACCGACGTAGCCGGCCTCGGTGAGAGCGGTGGCGTCGGCGATCGCGAACGGCACGTTGAGCATGCGCGCCAGCGTCTGCGCGAGGTAGGTCTTGCCGCACCCGGTGGGCCCGAGGATCATGATGTTCGACTTCTGCAGCTCGACGTCGCCTTCTTTCGCGCCGACCTGGATGCGCTTGTAGTGGTTGTAGACCGCGACCGAGAGGACCTTCTTCGCGCGCTCTTGGTCGACCACGTACTCGTCGAGGAAGCCAAAGATCTCCTGCGGCTTGGGCAGCTCGTCGAGCTTCAGCTCGGTGGTCTCGGAGAGCTCTTCCTCGATGATCTCGTTGCAGAGGTCGATGCACTCGTCGCAGATGTACACGCCAGGGCCAGCGATCAGCTTCTTCACCTGCTTCTGACTCTTCCCGCAGAAGGAGCACTTCAGCAGGTCGGAATCCCCGAACTTCGCCATCTGCCTCTCTTCCCTCTCCGACGGACCGATCGGCCGGGCACGGCCCGGCCACCATGTGTCAGCGGATTATCACGCCCCCGCGACCCCGGCGGAAGCAAGCTCGGCGATCCCGCGCGTGGTGATGATCTCGTCGATGGCCCCGTACTCCTTGGCTTCGTCGGCCGTGAGGATGAAGTCGCGGTCGGTGTCCTTCGTCACCTTCTCGAGCGGTTGGCCGGTGTGGTGGGAGATCAGGCGGTCCAGCAGCTCGCGCGAGCGGATGATCTCCTTGGCCTGGATCTCGATGTCGACGGCCTGCCCCTCTGCGCCGCCGTGCGGCTGGTGCAGCAGCACGCGCGAGTGCGGAAGGGCGAAGCGCTTGCCGTGCGCGCCGGCCAGCAACAGCATCGCCGCGGCGCTCGCGGCCTGACCCATGCAGATCGTCGACACATCGGGCTTGATGTACTGCATCGTGTCGTAGATCGCGAACAACGACGTAATGACCCCACCCGGCGAGTTGATGTACAGGTGGATGTCCTTGTCGGGATCCTCGGATTCCAGGTGCAGCAGCTGCGCCATGATCAGGTTGCCGACGTTGTCGTCGATGGGCGTGCCGAGGAAGACGATGCGTTCCTTCAGCAACCGAGAGTAGATATCGAACGACCGCTCGCCGCGGCTCGTCTGTTCGACGACCACCGGCACGAGGTAGTCGTTGGCGGTGATGTTCGTTCGCATATCGGTCATGGGGTCTCCTCGGCTTCCGTCTCGATGTCGGCGTCGCTCTCGGGTTCGGTCCCGGACTCGGGCTCGGGTTCGATCTCGGGTTCGACCTCTGCGCGCTCGACGAGCAGGTCGAGCGCCTTGCCTCTGATGATATCCCCGGCCAGCGTCACGATCTGACCGCTGCGCTCGAGCTGCTTCGCGAGCTCCTTCGCGTCCCGGTCATATGCACCTGCGAGGGAGGTGATCTCGGCGCCCAGCTCGTCGGCGGTCACCTCGATCTTCTCGGCCCGTGCGACGCCCTCGAGTGCCAGGTCGGCCTTGATCGCCCTGATCGCGTGATCGCGGGAATCCTCGCGGAATCGGTCCTCGTCCCAGCCCTGGGCCTCGAGCAGATCCTCGATCGTGAGACCCGCGCGCTCCGCACGTTCCTTCGCGAGCGCGACCCGATGCTCGGTCTCGTCGACGATCAGGGTCTCGGGGATCTCGACCTCGATCGAGTCGACTATGGCGTCGAGCACGCGGTCGCGCACCGCGGCCGTGGCCTCGCGTTCCTTCATCTCACCGAGACGCGTCCGCAGGTCCTCGCGAAGTTCCTCGAGGGTGTCGAACTCCGACGCGGTCTTCGCGAAGTCGTCGTCGGCCTCGGGCAACCTGCGAGCCTTCGCGTCTTTGACCAGCACGGTGAGCTCGGCCGGCTTGCCTTGCAGCGCCTCACCCGCGCCAGGTCCCATCTCCTCGGCGACCTTCAGGATCTCGCCGGCCTTCGTACCGAGCAGCTCGGCGTCGAGTGCGGGTCCGAACTCCCCAGACCCGACGAAGTACAGGTAGTCGGTGCGCGTGAGCGCGTCGACCTCCTCGCCGTCGGCGATCGCCTTGACGTCGATCGTCACGAAGTCGCCTTCGATCACCGGTCGGTCGGCGGGCTCGAGCTCGGCGAAGCGTTCACGCAGGCGCTCGATCCACTCGTCGATGTCCTGCTCGAAGACCTCGACCGGGGGCTTCGTGACCGCCAACCCGGAGTAGTCGTCCTCGGTGAGCTCGAGGCGGGGACGCACCTCGACGACCGCTGTGAACACGAGCGGAGCGTCGTCGGCGAACGCGTCGAGGTCGATCTCGGGATCGGCGATCGGCGCGAGGTCCTCCTCGGAGACGGCCTGCCGGTAGTACTGCGGCACTGCGTGCTCCAGGAACTCGTCGCGCACGACGTCGCGCCCGATCTGGGCGTCGATGATGCGCTTGGGCACCTTGCCCTTGCGGAAGCCGGGGACCTTGACCTGGTTCGCGATGCTCCGATAGGTGGCGTCGAGTTCCTTCGAGTACTCGTGGGGCGGGATCTCGACTGTGAGCTTGACGGTGTGCTTCTCGGTGTTCTCCACGGTGGTCTGCATGGCTGGGGTCAAGGCTACCCGAGATCGATTCGTCGGCACGTCGGCCGAAGGTCTCTGTCGTGGGCCGTTCGCAGCAACGGATAGGCTCCCGGCGTGTACGAGCGCGAGCTCGCGTTCGCGAACGGCCTGGCCGACCGCGCCGCCGACATCGGCATGGGGCTGTTCCTCGGCGACACCCTCGAGGTGCGCCACAAGGCCGACCGCACGGTCGTGACCCAGGCGGACACCTCGATCGAGGCCATGGTCCGGGAACAGGTCGCCGCGGCGTTCCCGGACGACCACGTGCTCGGCGAGGAGGAGGGGGGCGCCGACCGCGCCACCGGCCGCGTGTGGATCGTCGACCCGATCGACGCGACCGCGAACTTCGCGCGCGGCATCCCGATCTGGGCGACGTTGATCGCTCTGCAGGTCGACGGCGAACTGGTGATGGGGCTCGTGGGCGCGCCCGCGATCGGCGAGCGCTACGAGGCCGTGCGCGCCGGAGGCGCCCGCATGAACGGACGGCCGATCCGGGTGAGCGCCGTCGACGACCTGAGCCGGGCCCATGTGCTACACGCGGAGTCGGCGTGGCTCGTGCAGGCCGGCGGCCTGGGCGCGGCCGGCGTGCTGTCCACGGCTGCTCGAACTCGGGGGTTCGGGGACTTCTGGGGGCACGTGCTGGTCGCCCGCGGCGCGGCCGAGGCGATGCTCGAACCCGAGCTGAACATCTGGGACTACGCCGCGCTCCAGGTCGTGGTCGAGGAAGCGGGCGGCCGCGTCACCCAGCTCGACGGATCGGCGCCGCGCCACGGCGGCAGCATGCTCTCGACGAATCGCGTGCTGCACGACCAGGTGCTGGCAATGCTGGCGCGCTGAACCGCAGGTTCACCCCAGGAGCCGCTCGATCTGTTCCGCCCACTCGGCCACGTAGCGCGACACCCGGATCCGGTTTCCGGGGTCGTGGCCCTGCACGATGTAGTTCGCGCGCATCAGACAGCGGTCGGCTGCGAAGACCCGGACCTCGCCGGGAACCCGCTCCGGCCAGACGGAGGTTCGTTCGTACCCGCGACGCAACGCCGCCTCGAGCGGCTCGAAGTCCTCGCGAGCGGCGAGCTCGAACACGGTGATCCCGAGATCCTGCACCGGCCAGCCGAGCATGCAGTCGTCGAAGTCGAGCATCGCGATGGATCCGTCCCCCCGCACGAACGCGTTGTCTTCGTGCAGGTCGGCGTGGATCATGCGTGGGGGCTCGCCACCGACGAGCCGGGCGATCGCCTCGAGGCTGGCACGCTTCGCTCGCTCGAAGGCCCTTCGCCCCTCCCCCAGCGTCGTTCGGTGTTCCGCATCGAAGAGCACCTCGGGCTCGAGGAATGGATACGGCGAGTCCCACGTCTTCATGCCCGTGGGCGGCACGAAGTCCCTGGCCTGCGCATGGAGCCTCGCCGCCACCTCGCCGTACGTCTCGAGGTTCCGCTCGGTCATGGCATCTGCGAGGCGCTCGCCCTCGATCCAGGCGAACACGGCGACGGTGCGGGATCCAGGCACACCCTCGGCCTCCGCTTCGACCGCGAGGGCCCCGTCGCGAGCCGGAAGCGGGCCCGGTACGACGATGCCTCCCTCGGCCTCGATCGCGGCGAGCCACGTCATCTCGCCTCTGACCTCGTCGAATGTGCGGCGCCCCGGAAGGCTGACGCGCAACACGTGCCGTGAGCCGTCGGCAGCGTCGACGCGGAACACGCAGTTCCAGTCGTCGGTGATCAGATCGATCGCGGGCGACGGCAGGTCGTACCGCTCCAGGGCGCGCTCCGCGAGTCGCCGCAGCCGCGCAACGCGTTGATCGGCCGGCAGGTCGTCGAACGAGCCTGCGGGATCGCTCACACCTCGATCGCCTCGCTGCGATCGCTCGCCTCGGCCAAGACTGCGTTCGCGGCCGCCACGTCCTGCACGCCGACGCCGGTGAGATCGCAGACGGTGAGCTGGTCCTCGTCGGAACGACCCAAGGCCCGGCCGGCGCAGACCACGCCGAGCTCCACGGCCCGTTCGGCCTGCTCCTGGACGTGCTGCAGCTCGCCCAGGCGCGAACACTGCTCGAGGGAGTCCACGATCAGCACGTCGGCCCGGCGCAGGATTTCCGGATCGAGCTCCTGCTTACCGACCCCGTCGGAGCCGACGGCCGTGACGTGCGCGGCCGGCTCGAGCCAGGACGCCTGGAGCAGCGGTTCCCTGGCAGCGGTACAGGTGAGCACCACGTCGGCGCCGTCGACCGCTGCCTGCACCGTCGGGACGTTCGTGACCGCGCGGTCTCCGGAGAACCGCGTCCGGAGATCGTCCGCCGCGCGGGCGGCGTGCTCGGCGTCGCGGCCCCAGACGCGCACGTCCGTGAAGCCGGGCCGCACCTCGGCGAGGGCCTCGACCTGGTACCGAGCCTGAGCCCCCGTGCCGATCACCCCGACCCGCTCCACGCGCCGAGGCGCGAGGTGCCGGGCCGCCACGCCCCCGGCCGCGCCCGTGCGCAGATCGGTGAGGTATCCGCCGTCGAGCAGGAACGCCACCGGCGCTCCATCGCGCGCGTCGAAGACCATCACGAGCCCGTCGATCGCCGGCGGTTCGATCCCGGAGAAACCGCTCGCAACCTTCACGGCGTAGTACGGCGCGCCGTGCAGATGACCGGCCTTCACGTGCACCTCGCCCCGCGCCTCCGGCACGTCGAGATGGATCACTCCCGGCAGCTCGGCCTCGCCCGACGAGTACGCGATGAATGCACGCTCGCACGCCTCGATGCACGACGCCATGTCGATCGAGCCTCGGACGTCTGCTTCGCGAAGGATGCGGACTCGACCCACGGTCGCGAGACTACCCAGGGCGACGGCGCGGATGCTACGTTCGCGGGGCACCCGACGGAGGTTGCCGTTGACCATCGATCGGTTCCAGATGGAGCGCTACCAGTCCCTCTACTGGCACGAGGTTGACTACGACCTGTCGGAATCCGGCGTGCTTCCGATGACGATCCGGGAACTGTTGGGGCCGGACGCCGACGCTGAGGCCTTCCTGGGCACGAAGCTCGGGTACCCGCTCTCGGAAGGATCGCTCGAGGCCAGGGCGAACATCGCCACCTGGTATCCGGGCGCGACGCCAGAGCACGTCACGATGGTCAACGGCGGCTCGGAGGCCAACTTCCTGGCCTTGTGGGCCATGCTCGAGGCCGGGGACCGGCTCGCGTTCATGGTGCCGAACTACATGCAGGGGTGGGGGCTCGGCTCGTACTTCGGCCGGGCCACCGATCGCGTGCGGCTGCGTATGACCGACGGGCGATGGCGAGTCGACCTCGATCAGCTATACGACGCCGTCACGAACCGCACCAAGGTCGTGATGGTCTGCAACCCGAACAACCCGACCGGGCACGTGCTCACCGAGCACGAGATGGACGAGATCGTTCGGGCCGCCGACCGGGTGGGCGCGTGGATCGTGGCCGACGAGATCTACCGGGGAGCGGAGCTCGACACCGACGTCGCCTCGCCGACCTTCTTCGGACGCTCCGACCGGGTGATCGTGACGAGCGGTCTCTCGAAGGCGTTCGCGATGCCCGGCCTCCGGGTCGGCTGGGTGGTTGCTCCGCCCGAGGCGATCGCACGCATCTGGGAGCGCCACGACTATACGACGCTCACGCCCTCGGCGGTGAGCGACCGCCTCGCGGCGTTCGCGATGCTGCCGAACGTGCGCGAAGCGATCCTGGCGCGCACCCGGTCGATCGTGCGGACGAACTACCCGAGGCTCGAGGACTGGCTCGAGTCCCACGACGACATCTTCACGTGGGTCCGCCCCGATGCCGGGGCGATCGCCTACTCGAAGTACGACCTGCCGATCAAGAGCGCGGCGCTCGCCGAGCGCATCCGCACCGACCGTAGCGTGCTGCTCGTGCCGGGCGACATGCTCGGCCTCAAGAAGGGGCTCCGGTTCGGGTTCGGCTACGACATCGAGCACACGCTGAAGGGCCTGTCGCTCGTCGACGAGGTGCTCGCCGAGGTCGCGGCCGGCCGGTGACCGGGCGACCGCCCGACCTCTGACGAGGTGGGCGGCCGCCGATCGCCTCAGCCGGCGGACCGGATCCTGCCGAACAGACCGTGTTCCTCATCGTTCGGCCCCGCGGTGAAGAAGAGCGACGTGCTCGGGCCGGCGGCCGCATCGTTGCCGAACGCGATCGCCCAGAGCCCGTCGATCGCGAGGACGTTGCCGTTCGGGCGGTGCAGGACGCCGTGGTGCTCGAACCCGCCACCAGCCTTCGGCGCGTACGCGTGGATGCGACCGTCGCCGAAGTTGCCGACCAGCAGGTCACCGCTGAAGCGGCCGAAGTCCTCGGGTGCCCACGCCAGCCCCCACGGAGCGTTCAGCGAGTGGCGGCTCGCGACACGGCCGAGGAACTCACCCTCGGTGCTGAACCGATCGACGAACCCGAGTCCGGCACCGGCGACCTCGTCCGCGGCGTCGGCGTCCTGCTTCGCGTATGTCACGAAGATGGAGTCGCCGAGGGCCTGGATCCCGAAGGGTCCGTACCCGGCCGGCAGCCCGGGATCGACGAACGAGTCTCGAAGGACGCGATGGAACCCCGCGTCGAACACGTCGATCCGGCCATTGTGGAAGTCGGTCGCGTACAACAGGTTCCCCTGCGGGCTCGACGCGATCGCGAGGCCCTTGTAGCTGGCCTCCTGGCCGGACCGGCTCGCGACCACGAGGGCTCGCGTCGACGTCGCGGGCGGTGGCACGCCGGGGTTCCAGCCACGGATCGTGCCGGCCTCGGTCGAGAAGAGGAAGATCGCCGGCCCGGACGCTCCTCCGCGGCTGACGACGAAGTCCTGACTGCCGTTGAAGACGGCGCCGGTGGGCGCGCCGCCCACGGCGACGACCAGGGGAACCGCCGCCCCCTGGCCGTCGTACAGGGTGGAGCGGTTCGTGCCGTTGTCAGCCACCCACCATGGCGTGGTCGGGCCCGCCGCGAGTCCCCACGCATTCACGAGCCGGGGGTCGACGTGGTTGGCGGCCCCAGGGACATCGGAAACGAGGTTGATCACCCCGTAGGCGTTCGGCTTGTCTGCACGTGCTGAGGATCGGTGAGCGGGTGAGGCGTGAGCTGTGGTCGCGACCAGGATCACGACGACGAGCACGGTCCATGAGGTCATCGCGCGCAAGCGCATGTCGAACCCTCCCAACGGGACGGACGGACGAATTGCGATCGGTTTCCGAGCCCCCCGGATCGAGGCATGCCGACACGGGTACGGGTCGAACGCCCGGCGGGTTCAACCTGTCGCCGGAACGGGCAAACTCGGCCGTGTCGGTGCGTCCGGATATGGTCCCGGTGTGGTCACGCGATGCGCTTGGGCCCCCCTCGACCAGCCTCGATCCCTCGCCTACCACGACGAGGAGTGGGGCGTGCCGGTGCACGACGATGTGCATCTCTTCGAGATGCTCACCCTCGAGGGTGCCCAGGCCGGCCTCAGCTGGTCGACGATCCTGAACAAGCGCGAGGGCTACCGGAAGGCGTTCTCCGGCTTCGACCCCGTGAAGGTCGCACGCTACTCTCCCGCGAAGGTCGAGCGCCTGCTCGCCGACCCGTCGATCGTGAGGAACCGGCTGAAGGTCGAGGCCGCCGTGCAGAACGCACGCGCCGTGCTGGACGTGCAGCGCGGCCTCGGGTCGCTCGACGCCTACCTGTGGACGATCGTCGACGGCACTCCGATCGTGAACCGGAGGCAGGGGCTCGGCGACGTGCCCGCGGAGACAGCCGAGTCCAGGGCGATGTCGAAGGACCTGAAGCGACGCGGCTTCCGTTTCGTCGGCCCGACCATCTGCTACGCGTTCATGCAAGCGTGTGGCCTGGTCAACGACCACGTGGTCGACTGCTTCCGTTGGCGCGAGATCCAGCGGATGCCGATCTAGGAATCACCCCGGATCGTCCGCCGGTCTCCTTTGGCCTCATGACGGTCGGCCGAACCCCTGGCGATCGTCAGTCCTCGACGAACAACTCAGGGGCGTCGCGGCGGCTCGCCATGTACGCCTGGAGCTCCTCGTCGATCGCGGGGTCGAGCCCCGGGTCCTCGTAGGACTCGAGCAGCTGCTTCCAGGCGCGATTGGCGGCGACCTCGGTGGTCTCGGAGCCCATCGCCTCCCAGGTCGCGAAGTCGGGGGTCTGGAACAGTGGCGACATGTAGAGCCAATCCTTGAAGTGCTCGCGCGTGTGCGGCGAGCTGAGGAACAGCCCGCCAGGGCCGGTCTCCTTCAGCGCGTCGAACGCGATCTCCTCCTCGCTGAAGCCGATGCCGCGGGCCTGCACCTGGAACTGTCGGAGCAGCTCGACGTCGAGGGCGAACTTCTCGAACGAGGCGGTGAGGCCGCCCTCGAGCCAGCCAGCGGCGTGGAGCACGACGTCGGTGGCGGCGAGGTTCGTCGCCCAGAGCATCATCTGCGTCTCGGCGGCGGCCTGGGCGTCCACGGCGGGACTCGAGGCGAGGCCCCCCCCGCCGCGGAACGGCAGTCCGTAGCGCCGCGCGAGCTGGGCGCCGGCGAGGATGCCCCACACCGATTCGGGGGTGCCGAATGCGGGCGAGCCTGTACGCATGTCGGTCACGGTGAAGAACGAGCCGTACAGGCACGGTGCGCCCTCGCGCATCAGTTGGGCGAGGGCGACCCCGCTGAGCGCCTCCGCCACCTGTTGGGCAAGCCCGCCGGCCACGCTCACCGGGCTCGTGGCACCCGCGAGGAGGAACGGCGTCACGATGATCGGCTGCTTCGCCTCGGCCCAGGCGAGCAGGGCGTCGGTCATCCGGAAGTCCCAGATCAGAGGCGAGTTCGGGTTCACGACGCCCATCAGCGCAGGTTCCGCCTCGATCGCGTCTCGGCCGCCGTGCACGATCTCCGCCATGCGGATGCCGTCGCGTGCCCGGGGGCCGCTCGTCCCGTACGTCGTGTACGGCTTGTCCGACCACCGGATCGTGGAGAACTCCATGTCCATGTGGCGGGTCTCCATTTGGAGGTCGGTCGCCTCGACGGCGCCGGTCTGCACACAGTTGAGCACGTCGGTGGCCTGCGTGAGCTTGATCAGGGTGTCGTGGTCCTGCATGCGCCCGCTACGCCGCCCCTCGTCGAGGTCGCTCGCGAAGGGCGGCCCGCCGACGTTCATCCACACCGGCACGCCGTCCGGCGCCCCCACCGTGAGCGAGCGCTCGGGGTTGCGCGCGCGCAGCCGGAACGAGGACGGCGCCTTCGCGACCTGTTCCATCACGAAGCCCCGGTCCCAATGGACGCGCGCGTCGACGACCTTCAGGCCCGCCTCGCCGAGCAGCTTGCGCGCCTCCTCATGCATCACGTCGGTGCCGATCTCCTCGAGGATGCGCATCGCGTGCTCGTGAACGATCTCCATCTGCTCCCCGATGAGGATCTCGGGGGCGGTCTCACGCTCGAACATCGTCGGACTCCTCCATCGGTCGGTCCATCATGGGCACGAGCAGCTCCTCGAGGGGCTCGATGCCCATGTCGTGGATCTCGAGGGGCCTGCCCACGTACTCGGCGATCTCGCGCGCCTTCGCCTCGCGCTCGGGGTCGGCGTGCTGGCGCACGAAGAGCACCCGCGTGAGGTTGCCGAAGTAGGTCTCCCTGAGCCAGGGGAATCGGTCGAGCCCGAGGCCCTTGATCACGGCGCGCTCCCAGTTCGTCACGAGCCAATCGGTCAGGAAATAGATGCCGATGTCGTCCTCGAACCGCCGGTACAGCTCCCCCGCGTACCACTGGAAGCAGTGGAAGCCGGCGGGCCGCACGGCCGGGTACCGGGCGAGCATCTCGTCGAGCCGGCCGCCCGTGCCGCAGTCGCCGTAGACGACGATCACGCGGTCGTACCTGGGGAGCAGCGCCTGCAGCTTCCTCTCGACCGCCGGCGCGATCTCGAGCGGCGTCATGTGCAGGTCGCTCGAGATGCCGTGCACGTCGGCGCTCCAACCGTGCCTGTCGACGAGCGTCTTCGTGTCGATCGCCACCGCGCCGCACGCGATGAACGCCACCCTGTCCGTCACCGTCTCGACCCTTCGGAGTCCGCTACCTCGTCGCCGTCGACCGAGCCCGGCCGCACGGCATCGAGCGGCGGGAACGCCACGTTCGCGATGAACCGGTCGTTGAAGTCTTCCACGTCGGAGAGCTCCAGGTACTCGACGAACGCCGGCAGCTCGAAGGCCACTTCACGCTCGCGGAACGACAACAGCGCCATCTTCGCGCCTTCGCTGGCCGTGTTGCCTACCGCTCGGATGCGCCCGACCGCGACCTGGGGCACCAGGCCGAGGACCCGGGCGCCGAGCGGGTCGATGTAGGTGCCGAACGAGCCGGCGAGCAGCACCTCGTCGAGGTCGGCCGCCGCGAGACCACGCTCGCGCATGGCGGCCTCGATGCCGGTCGCGATCGCCCCCTTGGCCTGCTGCAGCTCACGGATGTCGCGCTGGGTCAGCACGATGTCGGCCGTGAGAGCGAACCCGCGGACGCCTTCGTCGTCGACGAGCAGGCGGCCGGCGAACGGATGGTCCATCGCGACGGCCTCGTCCGGAGGCAGCAGCATGCCTGCGTCGCTCAGCAGGCCGGCGAGCCGCAGCTGCGCGACGACGTCGATCAGCCCGCTGCCGCAGATGCCTCGTGGCTCGACGTCGCCGCCGATCACCAGGCGCCGCACGGCGCCCGTTCCCTCCGCGGCGGCGACGTCGAGCACCACCCCCTCGATCGCGCCTTCCGTGGCACGCATGCCGTTCAGGATCTGACCCCCTTCGAACGCCGGGCCCGCGGGGGCCGCGGTGGTCACGACCCGCTCCTCGTTCCCGACCGCGATCTCGCCGTTCGTGCCGACGTCGACGAGCAGCCGCCGCTCGCGATCGCGTGCGATGCCGGTAGCGAGCATGTCGGCGACGATGTCGGCCCCGACGTAGGCGCCGATCGACGGGAACAGCGTGAGCCGCCCTTCCGGGTGGATGGCGACGCCCACGTCGGCCGCGCGGAGGTCTTGCGGCTCGAGGAAGGTGGCGATGAACGGCGACCGGCCGATCGACGCGGGGTCGACGCCGAGCAGCAGGTGCAGCATCGTCGCGTTGCCCGCCGCGACGACCTCGAGCACCTCGTGGCGCGTGCTTCCCGTGGTCGCGCAGACGCTGCCGAGCAAACCGTCGATCGTGGCCATGATCGCGGCGCGGAGCTCCTCGAGCGCCCCTTGACCGGCCATCTGGGCGTGGCTCACCCGGGTCAGCACGTCGGCGCCGAACGGCGCCTGTCGGTTGATCGTGGACTCCACCCCGACCGCCGCCCCCGCTCGCAGGTCCACCAAGGTCGCGACGACCGTCGTCGTGCCGACGTCGATCGAGACCCCGAACATCCGCTCAGTGGTGTCGCCGGCCTCGACATCGATCAGACGATCCCCCACGACCGTCGCGGTCACGGTCGACGCCCCTTCCTCGTCGACCGCGGAGGCGATGTGAGGGAGCACCCACGCGGTGTGCGACACTTCGAGTCCGACGTCGACGAGTGCATCGGTGACGCGACGGAGCCGGCTGCGGGGGTCCCCCAACGACGGGGCGTCGAGCCTGAGCAGAAGCTTGGCGGCGTTCGGTTCCAGCAGCACGAAGCGCCCGACGCCCATCGTCGCTGCCTTGGGAACACTCGTCGCGCGCGGCACCTCGATGATCATGTCCTCGGTGACCTCGCACTGACACGACAGACGCCACCCCTCGTCGAGCCCCTCGGAGACGTGGCGGTAGTCGGCGAGCGTCCGCTCGGCGCGTCCCTGCACGACACGGACCTTGCATGTGCCGCACGTGCCGCGCCCCCCGCACGTCGACTCGATCGGGATACCCGCCCAGTGGGCGGCGTTGAACAGCGTCGTCCCCGACGGAACGCGCGCGGTCGTGCCGCTCGGCTCGTACGTGACCTCGAGCTTGCGGTTCGGCATGGATCAGCCGACCCTCGACGCCTTGGCGCGGTGCTCGGCGATCCAGGTCGAGCCGAACGCGTCCCGTCCGAGCAGCAGGTCGCTCGCGAGGAGCGCGGTGCGCACCGGCAGGTGCAGCGGGTTCGCGATGGCGGCGTTCATGCCCGCCCTCGTCGCCATCGTGAGGAACACCGCGTCGATGTGCTGGCGATCGGGCATACCGAAAGAGATGTTCGAGGCGCCGCAGCTGACGTTCACTCCGAGGTCCTCCCGGATCAGCCGCACGGTCTCGAACATCGACGTCGCCGCGTCGCCCGCCGCCCCGATCGGCATCGTGAGCGGGTCGATGATCACATCCGCCCGATCGATGCCATGGGCGGCCGCGGCCGCGACGATCGCGCGGGCCGCGGCGAGCCGCACCTCCGGATCCATCGAGATGCCCTCTTCGTCGTTGGCCATGCCGATCACTGCGGCCCCGAACCGCTTCACCAACGGCAGCAGTCTCTCGAGCGAGCCTGCCTCGGCGGTGACCGAGTTGATCAGCACCTTCCCCTGGGCGAATGGCACCGCCGCCTCGAGCGCTTCCGGCGTCGACGAGTCGATGCACAAGGGCACGTCGACGACCTCGTGCACCGCCTTCACGACCGCCGAAAGCATCGCTGGCTCGTCGAACCCGGGGATGCCGGCGTTCAGGTCGAGCACGGCCGCCCCCGCTTCCACCTGAGCAACCGCGTCTCGCTGCACGGTGGCCATGTCCATCGCCTTCAGCTCCTCGGTGAGCCGCGCGCGGCCCGTGGGGTTGATGCGCTCGCCGATGATGCGGAAGGGGTGCTCGTCGCCGATCGCCACCTGGCCGCCTGGCCCCGACAGCACGGTGGTCGCGACCTCGATCACTGCGCCGCCCCGATCAGCTTCTTCGCGATCTCGACCGCTTCGGGCGCGTTGTTCGCGTAGCCGTCGGCACCGATCTTCTCCGACCACTCGGGGGTCACGGGAGCGCCGCCCACCATGACGATGACCGCTCCGCGCAGACCCTCGGCCTCGAGCCGCTCGATCACGCGCTGCTGGTACGGCACCGTGGTGGTGAGCAAGGCCGAGAGCCCGACGATCTGCGGCCGCAGCTCGCGAACGACCTCGACGATGCGGTCGGCGCTCACGTCCTTGCCGATGTCGTGCACGTCGAACCCGCTCGTTCGGAGCATCGCCCCCACCATGTTCTTGCCGAGGTCGTGCAGGTCGCCCTTGACCGTCGCGAGCACGACGATCGCGTTGGCCTCGGTGTCGTCGTCGCGCCGGGCGAGCAGCGCGGGCTCGACGATCGCGTTGCACCGCTTGAACACCTCGGCGCTCGCCACGACCTCGGGCAGGAACACCTCGCCGCGCTTCCACAGCTCGCCGAGGTCGAACATCGCGACGGCCATGCCCGCCTCGAGGATCCACTTCGGGTCGGCGCCCGAATCGACGAGGCGCTGCGCCGCCGCCACCCCGAGGTCGAGGTCCGCCGCGATCAACGCGCGCTTGAGGACATCGAGATCTTCCTGCATGACCAGATCCTTCCGGGTCGATTCGGGTGGATGGATCGCTCGCGCTCTGACCTCAGGTCAGGGGCTCTACCGAGGGCGCCCTCGGACGATGATGGCAGCGTGCGGGCACCCTGGGGAGTCTCCACTCGACGTGTATCATGACCCAAGGTCAGCCAGAGCAGACAACCAGCGGAGACGACCAAGGGAGCCGGATGGTCGCCGAACCGAAGCCGCCGAGGAACGCCAAGACCCAAGCCAAACGCGATCGCATCGTGGCAGCGGCGATGCGCCAGTTCGCCGAGCACGGATACGCCGGCGCGAAGGTGGAGGACATCGCCGACGAGCTCGGCATCGCGAAGGGGTCGATCTTCCAGCACTTCGGCTCCAAGGCGGGGCTGTTCCTACAGGCGTACAAGCAGGCGGTGCTCACACTCCCGGCGTGGCTCGACGCTCCCGACGAGGTGCAGGCCGAAGGCTTCTTCGCCACGGTTCGCTTCTGGCTCGAGCGCACCGAGCACCTGATCAAGGAGGACTGGGTCCCCAACCGCGTCGTGGTGATCGGCGACTACGGGTCAGACCTGACCCTGAAACGCGAGATCAACCGTTGGCTGGTGAGCGAGGACCCGTACGGCACCCTCGAGTTCGTGGAATGGGGCCAGCAGCGTGGCGAGGTCCGATCAGACGTCGACCTCGAGATCATCGTCTCGCTCGTCGACTGGCTCTCGAACTCGCTGCAAGACGCGATGGTGACCGAGGAGCTCGACCCCGGGCTGTTCCATCGGCTCGCGGGACAGCCCGAACGCCAGCGTATGCGGGTCGAGGACTTCACCGTGCTGCTGGAGAGCGCGATCGGCACCCGGAGTGGCTCATCGTCGTAGTCAGGCCCCATCCCTTCGATGGAAGCCGGGTCGCGATCGCTTGGACCGGGCTCGGATGAAGAGCACCACGGATCTCACGACGCCGACAACGACGACCACCCACTTCTTCCTGCGGTGAATCCTACGATGACGAGCTACGGGGCTTCCGTAACGCCACATCGGCGTCAGCGATCGTGACGGTCCGTCGACGGTAGTTCCTCAGGGCGAAGCGGTCGCACGCCGTCTCGGCCGCAGACTTCTTGCCCAGCTCCTCGCGCAGGTACCAGTGCATCCACTCGTGGCAGTAGAGGAATCGCAGCACCTCGCGGGGCGTGCGGAACGTCACGCCCTCGGTGAGCCAGATGAACTTCAGGCCCTTGCCCGGTCGGCGCTTCGCGGCGTACGGCACGATCTCACCGAAGGGGAAGAAGGGCTCGGGCACCTGCAACGTGATCGAGCGCTCGTCGAAGTCGGTCCAGGCCGACAGGTGCGGGCGTTGCCGGTACCGCAGCGGCTTCACATGCACCGCATAGCCGTCGGCCAGCGGCAACCCGCGGAGGGCGTGCGCGACGGCGTCGGGGGGCAAGGGTTCGAACGTCGAGGTGATGTGCACGCCTCTAGCATGACCGGACCATGCGACAGGCTGCCCGCAGGCCATGAGCGAACCCGCCCGCAACGAGCGCACGCACCGCGACGGGGTGCGGGCGGTCGCCCCGCTCGCGATCGCAGTGGTCGGCTTCGGGGTCTCGTTCGGGGTGCTGTCGCGTGCCGCCGGCATGGGATCGGTTGCCCCGGTCGTGATGTCGATGATCACGTTCGCCGGCTCGGCGCAGTTCGCGGCGGCCTCGATCCTGGGAACCGGGGGCACCGTCGCGGCCGCGATCACGGCCGCGTTGCTCCTCAACGCTCGATACGGACCGATCGGCGTCAGCGTGGCCCCGTCCCTCACGGGGAGCTGGTGGTCGCGCTTCCTGCACGCGCAGCTCACCGTCGACGAGACCTGGGCCGTCGCCGCCGAAGGCGACGGACGCTTCAACCCGCGGGTATTGCTCGGGGCAGGGGTCACACTTTACGCCGCGTGGGTCGGGGGCACGGTGCTCGGCGTGGCGTTCGGCGACGTGATCGGCGATCCCTCGACGTGGGGGCTCGACGCGGCGTTCCCAGCGCTGTTCCTCGCGTTGCTCGTGCCCCAGCTGCGTGATCGGCGGGCGGTCGGCGCGGCGCTGCTCGGCGCGGCCATCGCCCTCGCACTCACGCCGTTCACGCCGGCCGGTGTCCCGATCATCGCCGCGAGCGCCGCGTGCCTGCTGGGCCTCCGAGGGTCCACGAGCGACGGCACGGCCGAGGAACCGGCCTCGTGAGCGGTACGTGGACGGTGGTCGTCGCGGTGAGCGTGATCACGGTCGGCATCAAGGCGCTCGGCCCCATGTTGCTGGGGGGGAAACAGCTGCCGCCTCGCATCGGCGATGTCGTCGGCCTGCTCGCGCCGGCGCTGCTCGCGGCGCTCGTCGCGGTGAACACGCTCGGTGGCGACCGCGAGCTCGTGATCGACGCCCGGCTTCCCGGCGTGCTCGCCGCCGCCGTCGCGATCAAGCTCAAGGCGCCCGTGCTGATCGTGGTCGTGATCGCGGCGCTCGTCACCGCGGCCGTGCGAGCGGCCACGGGGTAGGCTCCGGCGCGATGACCCGCTACCGTGACCTCGGCCTCACCGTTGGCCAGTTGACGCCAGGTCCCCTCAACGCGATCACCGACGTCGACGGCGTCGCGGTCGGCGCGAGCACGCTGATCGAAGGCGATGGCCCGCTCGTCGTCGGACGAGGCCCCGTGCGCACCGGCGTCACCGTGATCGTGCCGCACCCCCGCATCGGCGCCGAGCCCGTCTACGCCGGCTGCCA
>JBEVGU010000029.1:0-15599 GCA_040511595.1 Actinomycetota bacterium
TCCATGAGCTTGACCGGGTCATACAGGAAGCCCGGATAGTCGGTGCCGAAGAAGATCTTCTCGAGGGGCACGAACATCGGCTCGCAGCGCGACAGGAGCAGGAAGAGATCCCGACGCGTGACGCTCGCGATCAGGTAGGAGAGCTCCGCAGAGAAGTTGGGGTGCTTCGTGAGCAGGAACAATGCCTCGTCCACCCACGGCAGCCCGCAGTGGGCGACGATCACTCGCAGATCGCGGAACACGCGGCCGACGTCGTCCAGCATCGCGGGCCGACCGAGCTCGAGCTTCGCGTCGATCCGGGTCGAGCCGGCCTGGTGGATCATGACCGGGATACCCAATTCCTGGGCTTTGGCGTAGATGGGGAACGCGACGTCGCGGTCGTTGGCCGCCCAGTGCTGGTACATCGGGTAGAGCTTCAGGCCCGACAGGCCGAGCTCGACGACAGCTCGTTCTAGCTCCTCGACCGCGGCGTCGCTCCCCTTGTAGAGAGGGTTCACCGACGCGAACCCGATGAATCGGTCCGGGTCGGTTCGCACGACCGCCGCGATGTAGTCGTTGCACAGGTCTGGATGCATCGGGCCGTCGACACCGAGCTCGCCGGTCGTGTCCACCGTGCCGATCAGCCTGCCGTCGAGCCACTGGGGCGAGATGCCCAGGACGACGACCTTGTCGAAACCCGGATGATCGCGGAGGGACTCCCGGGGCCCGATCACCGGCCAGCCCTTACGCGTGAAGCCGCTCGCCTCCCACTCCTCCTCGGTCGGCATGCGATGCGAGGGGAGCAGGCCCATGCTCCGATAGATGCACAGCGACCCCTCGCGCCCGTACTCGATCGTGAACTCCGGGTCCTCGGCGAGGCTCAGGATGTGGCTGTGGGCGTCGATGATCACGGCGTCCCTCCCGGCGCGCTCTTCGCGTTGTAGACGGAGGCGGGCTCCACCGGTGTGTCGTACCAGCGTTGGTAGAAGTCGATCACAGTGGGCTCCACGAGCCGCCCGAGCTGCCCCCACCGCTGCACGTGATCCGGGAACCGATAGACGCGCTCGCGCACCGCCGCCCCGAAGCGTTCCCTCACGGCGTGCTCGTCCACGACCGTCACGCGACCTTCTTCCACCAGGACCCGTCCGTGCACCATGACGGCGTCGATGTCGGAGGCCTCCGCCCGGTCGAGTACCACGTCGAGGAAGGGTTCCCGGTCGTACCGCCCGGGAGGGAACAGGATCCGCTCCTTGTCGACGACCAACAGGTCCGCGAACCTTCCCTCGCCGAGCGACCCTAGCCGATCCTGCAGGCCGAGCGCACGAGCGCCGTTCACGGCGGCGGCCCGCAACACGGCCTCGCTGTCGAGGCGCTGTCGTTCGAAAGTATGTGGCATGCGTTGCAGGTAACAGGCGAGCCGCAGCTCCTGGAAGAAGTCCTCGCGGTCGGAGAACGAGATGCCGTCGGTGCCGAACGCGATCCTGCCGCCCGAGTCCATGATGTCCCGCACGCGGCAGATTCCGCTCGACAGGCGCAGGTTCGAGCCCGGATCGTTCGACGCCACGGCCCCGGAGTCCGCGAAGATGCGAAGCTCGTCATCGGTCACCCAGACGAAGTGCTCGAGCACGGTTTCGTCCGTCAGGACGCCGATGTCGGCGAGGCGTTGCAGGCCCGGCTTCCCGTAGCGCTCGAGGTTGTAGAACATCTCCGACCGCGTCTCGAGCGCGTGCGTGATCATCCCGGTCCCGTGCTCGTCCGCCGTCGAACGGCATCGCCGGTACAGGTCGTCCGAGCACGCCGGCGTCCAATCCGGCGCCGTCACGATCCGGAACCGATCGTCGCGTCCGTGCCACGAGCCGTGCAGGCGCTCGAACGACGTCATCACGTCGTCGACCGGCCAGGCATAGCCCATCGGCGATCGGCGGATCTCCTCCGCGAGGTCGCCCGGCAGCCGTTCCAGGAAACGCTCGTTGGGCTCGTGCACGTAGATGTTCTCGTCGCGACTCACGAGGCCGAACGCCGTCCGCATCCCGATGTCGTCATAGGCCTCGAGCGCCGGGGGGCAGCCGAAGTCGGCCATCCCGGGACGTCCGTAGTACATGTCGACCGTCGCCGTCTGCCCGCCCTTCAGCGCGGTGATGAGTCCCCAGAGCACCCCCGTGTACAGGTCCTCCTCGTCGACGTCGCCGGTCGCCGCCTGGATGAAGACGTTGGCGCGCTCGAAGATGAACTGGTACAGCCCGGGCCCGATCGCGAGCTCGGAGTGGTAGTGGCAGTTCACGAATCCGGGCATCACGAAGTGCCCGCTCGAGCCGAGCACGCGGTCGAACGGACCGCGAGCCTCCAGGTCCTCGCGTCGTCCGGCCGCCACGATCGTCGGGCCTTCGACGATCAGCGCGCCGTCTACGATGAGCGTCTGCTCACCGAGCGAGACGATCGGGTCTCCAACGACCAACGTGCGGTCCCGCGCGGGAGCGGACGTCATGACCCCACTCCTCAGGTGGGGACGACCATCCGGTCGAGCACGTGGCGGAACGCGAGGTTCGCCTCGTTCAGCACCTTGCCCTCGTCGATCGTCGTGAACTCCCGATCGCGATAGAGGATCCTCCCGTCGACGATCGTCGTGTTCACGGCGCTGCCGTTCGCGGCGAACACGAGGTGGGAGTACAGGTGCGCCTTCGATTCGGGGAACAGCGGCGTGAACATCTGGTTCCCGAGGTCGACCGCGATCACGTCGGCCTTCTTCCCGGCCGACACCTCACCGGTGTCGTGGCGCAGGGCGGCCGACCCGTTGCGCGTCGCCATGCGGACGACGTCGGGCGCCTGCTGCAGGCTCGGGTCGACGCGGCTCGCGCGATGCATCAACGACGCGAACTTCATGACCTCGAACAGGTCGCGGCTGTTGTTGCACTCCGCGGCGTCGTGCCCGAGGCCGACGTTCAGGCCAGCCGCGAGCATCTCGGGCACGCGCGCGACGCCGTTGCCGAGCTTGGCGTTCGACGTCGGGTTGTGCGAGATCTGGGTGCCGGTCTCCCGCATCAGCGCGATCTCGGTGTCGGAGAGCCAGACGCAGTGCGCCGCGACGCAGCGGTCGAACAGGATGCCGCAGTCGAAGGCCACCTCGGTCGGCCGACGGCCGAACCGCTCCTTCGAGTTCTCGACTTCCGTCAGCGACTCGTTCAGGTGGATGTGGATGCCGGTGTCGAGGTCGTCGGCCAGCGAGCGGGCCTCCTTCAAGAGTCCCTCCGAGGCGAGCGGGAGCCACTCGATGCCGATGTAGACCTCGATGCGGCCGTCGGCGGCCCCGTGCGACTGCTCGTACGCGGCCCTGTTGTCCTCGAGCGTGTCGAGGTCGTGCTCGTCGTCGGCCACGTCGTTCGACAGCACCGCGCGGATGCCGATCTCCTGGGCGGCACGGGCGAGCCCGTCGAGGCGTCGGTACATGTCGTTGACCGTCGTGACCCCGCACTTGATCGACTCGCTGTAGCTGGCGAGCGCCGCCCAGTACGCCTCCTCTGGATCCAGCGCCCGGATGATCGGATACCAGCAGGTCTCCAGGTACTCCCACAAGGGAAGGTGATCGCTCCAGCCCTTGCCGAGGGCGGTGTGATAGTGCAGGTCGACGAGTCCCGGCAGCACGGCCTGGTCGGTCGCGTCGATGACCGTCGCGCCGGACTCGTCGGCCGTGACGTCACCGGCCGTACCCACCTCGGTGATGCGGTCGCCCTCGATCACGACCGTGCCGCCGAAGATCACGTCGTCGGCGTCGTTCATCGTGACGACGGTGCCGTTCTTGATGATGATCCGCTCGCTCATGTCGCCCCTTCCCTATCGAGAGATCCCTTGCCCCGACTGGGGCACCGCCGAGGTGAGGTCCACCCACACGGACTTCGAGTGCAGGTACGGCTCCAGCGCCTCCTCGCCGAGCTCCTTGCCGAACCCCGAATGCTTCCTGCCTCCGAAGGGGACGGCGACGTCGAACATGCCGTAGGTGTTGATCCACACCGTGCCGGCATCGAGACGGTCGGCCAGACGCAGAGCCTTGCTGACGTCCGACGTCCAGATGCCCGAGGCGAGGCCGTAGTCCACGCCGTTGGCGAGCGCGAGCAGCTCCTCCTCGTCCTTCCACGCGATCACGGACAGGACCGGGCCGAAGATCTCCTCCTGGGCGACCCGCATGTCGTTGCTCACGCTCCCGATCACCGCGGGCTGCAGGAAGAACCCACCCTCGAGGCCACCGACCGTCGCGTCCTCGCCGCCGACGACCACGTCGGCGCCTTGCTCGCGAGCCGAGGCCACGTACCCCTTCACGCGGGTGCGGTGGGCGGCGGAGATCAGCGGTCCCATCTGGGTGTCGGGGTCCAGGCCCGACCCCAGGCGGATCGCGCCCGCCTGCTCGCTCACGCGGGCGACGAGCTCGTCGGCGACCGGCGCCTCCGCGAAGAGCCGCGAGCCGGCCACGCACGCCTGCCCCTGGTTGAAGAAGATGCCCCCGAACGCCCCGCTCGCGGCCGCCTCGAGGTTCGCGTCGGCGAACACGATGTTGGGGCTCTTGCCGCCGAGCTCCAGGCTCACCCGCTTGAGACCGTCGACGGCCGTTCGCATGATCTCCTTGCCCGTGGCGGTCTGCCCCGTGAAAGCGACCTTCTGGACGCCGGGATGTCGCACGAGCGCGGCGCCGACCTCGGGGCCTCCGATCACGACGTTGACGACGCCGGGAGGGAAGCCGGCCTCGTCGACCAGCTCCATGAGCCGGAGGGTCGACAGCGGGGCCAGCTCCGACGGCTTGATCACGATCGTGCAGCCCGCAGCGAGCGCCGGCCCCAGCTTGTAGGCGACCTCGAGGAGCGGGAAGTTCCACGGGGTGATCGCGGCGACGACCCCGACGGGCTCCCGCTTGGCCACGGTGAACATGCCGGGGATCGAGTTGGGCAGGACCTTCCCGTCGATCTTGGTGGTCCACCCCGCGTAGTACCGCAGCAGGTCGATCGTGAGCGCGATGTCGACCGCTTCGGCTTCCCACATCGGCTTGCCGTTGTCGAGGACCTCGATCGTGGCGAACTCGTCCTTGGTCGATTCGAGGAGGTCCGCGAGGGTCCACACGAGCTTCGCCCGTTGCGTCGCCGGCGTGAACCGCCACGTATCGAACGCGCGGGCGGCCGCCGTGACCGCGGCGTCGACCTCGTGCTCGGTCGCGAGCGGTGCGTCGGCGAGGGTCGCCCCCGTCGCCGGGTTCACCGTCGGGAGCGAACCGTCCGTCTCCACGAACGCCCCGTCGATGTACAGGCGCATCGGCCGGTCAAGGAACCCGATGCGTGCCTCGGAGATCGTCGATGCCATCGCGTATGTCCCTCCTCGTCAGACCGTGAGATCGAGCACCTGGCGTCCGAGCACGGCGCGCTTGCGCAGCGCATCGAGCGCGTCGTCGATCCCATCGAGCGGATAGCGGCCCGCGATCGGCACCGTCAGGGCACCGGCCGACGCGAGCGTCAGCGCGTCCTGCAGGTCGAGCCGCGTGGCGGCGACCGTCGAGACGAACGACGTCTCCGGCAGGATGAACTCGATGGGGTGGATCTCGAGCGGTTCGTCCGTGTACCCGGTCGACACGAAGCGCCCCCCCTTGGCGAGCGACCGGATGCCGGCGGTCATCGTCCGGGTCGTACCGACGAGCTCGAAGAACACGTCGGTCCCCCGCCCGTCCGTGATCGCTCGCACACGCTCCGGGACCGTCTCGTAGCTCTCGGCCGTGTCGACGAGCACCCCGTCGCTCGCGCCGTGCTGCTTCGCGAGGTCGAGCTTGTCCTCGGAGTCCCCGATCGCGATCACGAACGCGCCCGCGTGCGCGGCCGCTTGCACGACGAGGACTCCCACGCCGCCGATGCCGTCGACCGCCGCCGTGTCGCCCAGCCGCAGATCCGACAGCTTGGTGGCGTGTATCGCCGTCATGCCGGCGCAGGTCAGGACCGACGCGGTCGCCAGGTCCACGCCGTCGGGCACGGGCACGGCGTTCTGCTCCGGAACCACGACGTACTCGGCGTCGCCTCCGTCGCGATTGAACCCCAGCTGCTCGGGCTCATCGTCGCAGATGTTCGTTCGGCCCTTGAGGCACTGCTCGCAGTGGCCGCAGAAGATCTTGTTGTAGATCGCGACCTGGGTCCCTTCCGCCAGCGACACGCCGTCGCCCACGCCCTCGACGACGCCGGCGGCCTCGTGCCCGAGGGTCATCGGGTACGGGTCGGGTTTGATCATGCCATCGAGGATGTGGAGATCGGTTCCGCACACGCCGGCCGCGTGGATCCTGACGAGCACCTCACCGGGGCCCGGTCGCAGGTCGGCGATCTCGTCCACACGCAGCGACAGGTCTTCGTGGATCCGCACCGCACGCATCTACGTTCCTCCTCCTTCTCGGGTCGAACCCGCGGCCGTGTCTCCGTACGCCATGTCCCAGAACTCCGCTTCGTACCGGACCGACCGCTCGAAGATCAGCGAGAGCGCCGACATCCGGGGCTCGTCCGAGGGGTCGACGAGACGATCGAGCAGCGTCGTCGTCTGGGCGACCAGCCCCTCGTAGTCCTCGTTGCCGAACAGGCTGATCCAGTCCGCGTAGATCGGGTCGGCGGGCGGGTGTTCGGTCAGCGGCCGCGCGAGCTCTCCATAGCTCCACTGGCAGGGCAGCACAGCCGTGAGCCCGTCCGCGCAGTCCCCGAGGGCACACACGGACAGGAGGTGTCGCGTGTACGCATAGGTGACCGATAGCATGCTGCCTCGGCCTTCGACGGTGTCGGTGTCGCCCCCCAACCGCTCGAGGAACGTGAGGTTCGCGGGGATCTCGATCTTCACGATTTGAGCGAGGAACCCCGTCAAGGTCGTGACCGCGTCTCGGTCGGGTGCCTTCCCGACGATGATCCCGATCGCACGCGCGTACTCCTCGAGGTACAGGACGTTCTGCGTGAAGTACCTCCGGAAGGTCTGGTGGGGTAGGGACCCGTCGGCGATGCGCTGCACCATCGGATGCCGGGTCGCGGCATTCCACGCCTCTGCCCCCTGGTCGTGGAGGATCGAAGCGGCGCCGGAAACGGTTGGAGCTGCCGTCACTCCACCACCCCCTCCTTCGGGCGACCCCGCGTCGCCAGCTGGTCGGCGAGCACGCTCCCGATGTGCACGCGCATCAACCGTTCCGCCTCGTCGGGGTCGTGCGCGGCGATCGCGTCGACGATCGCGGCGTGCTCCTCGACCGATGCCTCCACCCTGCCGGGGATGCTCTCCGTGAGCTTGCCGATCCTCGTGAGATGTGCCCGCAGGTTCTCGATCAACGCGCCGATGCGCTCGTTCGCCACCTGGGCATAGACGAGCACGTCGAACTCCTCGAGCAGGCCCGCGAGTCCCCCGAGGTCGCCGGCCTCGCGAAGCTCGCGACTGCGAACGACCAGGTCGCTCAACGCGCCCAGGGTCTCCGAGGTCGACCGCTCCGCGGCCGCGCGGGCGGCCGCCCCTTCGAGCAGCGCCCGCAGCTCGTAGATCTCGTTGAGGTCGCGCTCGGAATAGCCCGTGACGACCGCGCCTTTGAAGGACGTCGTCTCGACCAGGCCCTCCTGCTCGAGCCGCGCGAAGGCCTCTCTGAGCGGCGTCTTGCTCACCCCGAGCTGTTGGGCGAGCGCTGCCTCCCGCAGGGGGTCGCCGGGCCGCAGGCGGAGCTCGATGATCGCCTCTCGCAACTCCTCCGTGACCCAGTCCGTCATCTTCCGGCGGTCGGGACGTGCCGTGAACACCGGCGGAGCATCCGTGGCTTCCTCGCGCGGCAGATCGGCCATCATCACTTCCCCTCTCCCGACGTCGATCGTGCGTTCGGGGGTGCTTCCTCGACGAGCTCCACGAGTACGCCGCCGCATGCCGACGGATGGAGGAAGGCGATGCGCGTGCCCATGCCGCCGGCACGCGCTTCGTGATCGATCAGCGGAACGCCGCGCTCGAGCAGGTCGGCGAGCGCGACGTCGATCGCGTCGACCTCCAGCGCCATGTGGTGCAGGCCAGGTCCTCGCCTGTCGAGGAACCGCTGGACCACGCCGTCGCCCGTCGCCTCCAGCGTCTGGACGAACGATGTGCCGACCTGGTACATGCGCTCGAGGAACCCGGGTCCCTCCTCCGAGTGACCGGGCGGACCGATCAGCGACGCGAGGGCGTCCTCGCATACGGGATCCTCGCCGTGGGCGATCGCGACGTGATGCAGCCCGGTCACGCGCCACGGCGTGGGTGTCATCGGGCGGCTCCGCTCGTGACGTCTGTGAAGCACCGCGAGAAGCGCTCGATCGTCTGCAGCCGCTCATCGCCCAACGGGAACACGTGGACCGAGTCCACCCCGGCGGCCACGACCGCCTCGATACGCTCGCGCGCCTGCCGGTCGTCGCCGGCCAGCGCCACCTTCCGCACGAAGTCGTCCGGGAGCAGCTGAGCTGCCCCGGCCGCCTCCTGGAACTCCTCGCCCTCGTACCGTTCGCGGACCGATCCGATGAGCGACGACGGGAGACCGGCGAGCTCGCAGACCACCGGAGCGGTCTGCGGGAACCATGCCGCTATCGATCGCGCCGATCCGAGCGCGCGATCCTCGTCGTCGTCGATCGTGCCGTACGCGAAGACCGCCACATGCGGCCGCGGTCGCCCGGCGGTCGCGGCACCGCGATCGACGTGCTCGAGCGCCCATCCCAGCGCCTCGGGAAACAACCCGACGAGGAGGATCACACCATCGGCGATCTCTCCCGCGAGCTCCAGCATCTTCGGGCCGCTGGCGGAGACGTAGATCGGGATGTCGGATCGAGCTCCGAAACGCAGGTGCGCGTCGTGCAGCTCGAAGGCGGTGTCCTCGATCGTCACGTCCGCACCGGACCACAGCGATCGGATCGCGCCGATCGCCGAGCGCATCGACGTGAGCCGCGCGGGGCGCATCCCGAGCGCCAGCAGCGGTCGATCCCCGGCCCCGATCCCGAGGATCATGCGCCCGTCGGAGATGTCGTCGACCGTCGCCGCCGCGACGGCCGTGATCGCCGGATGGCGGGTGAGCGGGTTCGTGACGGCCGTGCCGAGCACGAGGCGGGGGGACGCGGTGGCGGCAAGCGTGAGGTAGGCATAGGAATTGCGGGCGTGCAGCGACGAGTCCGTGAGCCACAGGTTCGAGAAGCCGAGCGCATCGACCCTCTCCACGATCGACCGGAACTCGGCGGGCGGATACACCGCCTGCAGCACGACGCCCGATCGGAAGGTCATGACGACAGCTCCTCGAACCGCTCGACGGTGCGCGCCAACGCATGGACGCCCTCCTCGATCGGCCCCGTGTCGATCCATTCCTCGGCAGTGTGCTCGCCCGATCCCCGCGTCACGCCCACGGCGATCGCCGGGATGCCGAGTGCATGCGCGGCGTTCGCGTCGGTGCTGGTCGGGGGCGAGACGGCGGTCGGGCCCACGTCGCGCAGTGCCTCTTTCGCCGCGCGCACGAGGGGGTGCTCGGGATCGATCCCGCCGGCTGGTCGGTCGCCGAGGCCCTGCTGCTCCACGGCGAGGGGCGGCTCGACGCTTGCGAGGAGGTCGTCCACCCCGCGAGCGACCGCATCGAGCGCGTCGGGGTCGACGGCTCGCAGGTCGAGCTCGAACCATGCGCCGCGCGCCCGCATGTTGATGCCCTCCCCGCCGCTGACGCGACCGACGTTCACCGCCGTGCCGGATCTGGCGGGGATGGCTGCGATGGCCGCGACGAGCTGCCCGACCGCGTGGACGGCGCTCGGCGTTTCCTTGGCCTCCCACGCGTGGCCCCCGGGGCCATGCACGCAGACGCGGCGCCGGACCGAACCCACCCCGACCGTCGAGACCCGGCCCAGGTAGTTCCCCTCGACGGCGATGAAGGCGGCGACGGGACTCGGGGGGGATCCGAGCGCCGCCCGCGCGCCGCGCAGGTTGCCGAGCCCTTCCTCCCCGACGGTTGCGAGCACCCAGACGGGCATCCCGTCGGACGGCAGCGAAGCCCCCGCGGCCGAGAGCGCGGCGAGCCCGACGGAATCGTCGCCGACGCTCGGGCCGACCAGCCGCTGCCCGTCGACCAAGACACGATGCGACACGTCCGCCCCGAACACGGTGTCGAGGTGCGCGCAGAGCACCACGACCGGCCCATCGCCCCCTCGCACCTGCGCCCAGACGTTGCCGACCGCGTCGGTGTGCACCTCGCTGAGCCCATCGCTCTCCCACCACGACCGCACCACCGAGGATCGCGCTTCTTCCTGCCCGCTCGGCGCAGGCACCTCGGCGATCTCGATCGTTCGCGCCACGACGGTCTCTCGGACGTCGATCACGCGATCGCCACCCCTTCCGACAGCAGCCGCTCCACATCGTCGCGGCCGTATCCGAGCTCGCTGAGGACCTCGACGGTGTGCTCCCCGAGTGCAGGCGCAGCCGACGGGTACGCCAACGGCAGCAGGTCCAACCGCACTGGCGGACCGACCGTGCGGTACGTGCCCGCGGTCGTGTGCTGCAGATCCTGCAAGACCCCCAGCGCCTTCGCCTGCTCGCTCGCGAACACCTGCTCGACGTCGCGGACCTCCGCGGCCGGTACCCCCTCGGCATCGAAGAGCGCGAGCCAGCGGGCGGTGGAGTCCTTCTGCAGGATCCCTTCGAGCACCGCAGTCAGCTCGTTTCGATGGCGCACACGCGAGGCGTTGTCGGCGAAGCGAGGATCGTCGACCAGGTGCGTGGCCCCGAGCACGGTGCAACAGCGCACCCACAGGTCCTCCGAGCCGGCCCCCGCCAGCACGATCCACCCGTCGGCGGTGCGGAACCCGCCGTACGGCGCGAACGTCGGCGAGTGTGTCCCGAGCAGACCCGGCACCTCCCCCGACACGAACGTGCTCGCCGCGAGCGTGCCGAGCGACGCCAACGCGAACTCGAGCAGCGAGGACGACACGTGCGTTCCAGAGCCGGTGCGCTCCCGCTCGACGTGCGCGGCGAGGAGCCCGAAGGCGCAGCACAGGCCCGCGCCGACGTCCAACACCGGCGCGCCGACCTTCACCGGGCCCGAGACCTCGCTGCCGGTCACGCTCATCACGCCACTCTCGGCCTGCACGATCAGGTCGAACCCTCCGCGCCCGGCGTCGGGCCCGACATCGCCGTAGCCCGAAATCGAGCCGTACACGATCGACGGGTAGCGCTCGTGGACGGTCTCCCAGTCGAGACCGTGGCGTGCGAGGCTTCCGGGGCGCGAGTTCTCGACGACGAAGTGGGACGAGGCGAGCAGCCGGTCGACGGCGTCGGCGGCCAGCGGCGAGCGAAAGTCCAACGCGAGGCTCCGTTTGCCCGAGTTCAACGAGAGGAACAGCACCGACTGATCGCCGAGCCGTTCCGTGCCCTGCACTCGGTACGGATCACCCCCCGGCGGCACCTCGAGCTTCACGACGTCGGCGCCGAACGCCGCGAGCAGGGCTGTCGTGTGCGACCCCGCAACGAACCGGGTGAGGTCGAGCACCCGAAGGCCGTCGAGGGGACGCCTCACCATGGGTGTGGCTCCCGGAACTCCCCGAAGACCGACCGGAAGACGTCGGAGAGCTCGCCGAGCGTCGCACCGGCTCGTGCCGCGTCGATCAATGAGGGCATCACGTTCGTGCCATCGCGGGCAGCGGCCTCGACGACAGCCGTCGCCGCTGCGCAGGCCGAGCCGTCCCTGGCGCTCACGCGCTCCGCGGTCCGGGCGATCTGGCGTTCGGCGACAGACGGATCGAGTTCGAAGAGGTCCGGCGCCTCGACGGGCTCCTCCTCAGGGTCGGCGTGCACGTTGACGCCGACTCGCGGACGGGTGCCGTCGGCGATCTCCCGCTCGATCCGGTAGGCCGAGGCCGCGATCCATCGCTGCGAGACGCCCTGCTCCAGTGCCGCGACCGCGCCCCCGAGCGCGTCGATCTCCGACAGGACGCCGTTCGCGCGCGCCTCGACCTCGTCGGTGAGGGCCTCCACGTAGTACGAGCCGCCGAGCGGGTCGACCGTGCGAGGCACGCCGGACTCGAGCGCGACGATCTGCTGCGTGCGCAGCGACAGCGTCACGGCTTCCTCCGACGGGATCTCGAAGGCTTCGTCGTAGCCCATCACGTGGATCGACTGGGCCCCACCCAGGACCGCTCCGAGGCACTGCACCGTCGAGCGGACGATGTTGTTCAGCGGCTGTTGAGCGGTGAGCGTCGTCCCCGAGTTGCCCGAGAAGAATCGCAACCGTCCCGAGTTCGGGTCCCGCGCGCCGAAGCGCTCGGTTGCGATGCGCGACCACATCCGCCGTGCGGCGCGCAACTTCGCCACCTCCTCGAACAGATCCATCGTCGTCGCGAAATGGAAGGAGAGCCTCGGCGCGAACGAATCGAACGCCAAGCCCCTGGCGACGAGCGCTTGGGAGTACGCGATCGCCGAAGCAAGCGTGAGCGCGAGCTCCTGCACGGCGTCGCAGCCGGCCTCGCGAGCGTGATAGCCCGTGATCGAGATCGGGTTGAACCTGGGCAAGCGCCCCGACGCGAACTCGATCACGTCGCACGACAACCGCATCGACGGCTCGGGAGGAAAGACGAAGGTCTTTCGCGCGAGGAACTCTTTCAAGATGTCGTTCTGCAGCGTGCCGGCGAGCGCTGCATCCGACACCCCCTGTCGCTCCGCAGCGACAAGGTACATCGCCAGGATGATGGGGGCGGTCGCGTTGATCGTGAAGTTCACCGAGACGCGGTCGAGCGGCAGTCCCGCGAACAGCTCGACCATGTCGTCGGCCGTATCGATCGCGACGCCGACTCGGCCGACCTCCGGTCGCGCGACGGGATGACCGGAGTCGTATCCGAGTTGGGTCGGCAGGTCGAACGCGACCGACAGGGCGGTCTGCCCGCGCTCCAGCAAGAAGTGGAACCGCTCGTTCGCCTCCTCGGGCGAGCCGAACCCGGCGAACTGCCGCATCGTCCACAGGTGCCCGCGGTACATCGTGGGGTACGGACCCCGCGTGAACGGCGGAAGGCCCGGGTCGCCCAATCGCTCGTTCAGGGCAGGAGCGACATCGTCCTCCGAGTAGATCTCCCGCACCGGGATGCCTGCGTCGGTCGTGACCACCCGAACCTCGCTCATCGCTTCACGCGCTCTCGCGACGCCAGCTCGAGGACGCCCTCCACGACCTCGCGGAGCCCGGCCCCGACGGGGTAGACGGCCGCCACGCCGAGCTCGCTCAGCGGAACGACGTCGCCCTCGGGGATCGTGCCCCCGATGACCACCGGCACGGCGACACCCTCGCGGTCGAACGCCCGGAGGAGTTCCTCCGCGAGTGGGACGTGCGCGCCCGAGAGCACCGAGATGCCGACCACGTCCACGTCGTCGTCGATCGCGGCCTGCACGATCTCGGGGACCGTCCGGCGCAGGCCGAGGTAGACGACCTCGGCGCCCGCGTCGCGCAGGGCCATGCCGATCACCTTGATGCCGCGATCGTGCCCGTCGAGCCCGGGCTTGGCGAGCAGCACCCGAGGCGCCCTCATACGAACTCCCCCGCCACCATCTGGGGACGCCCGTCGAGCTCGAGGGTGGCCTCGCGCATCACGCAGTCCAGATGCGCGACCGCGTCCACCCTGCCTCCATAGGCGATCGAGTTCCCGAGCGCGATGTGGGCCGTGCCTCGCGCGGACTCAGTCTCCATCGCCACGCCACAGACGCGGCCCGACGGGTTGAACGCCATCGAGACCTCTGCAAGGTTGCCCATGCGGTCGTCGGCGCACCGCGCGAGCATGTCCTCCAGGCGGCTCGATTCTTCCCCTTCCACGTGGAGAAGCTCACCGGCAGCGAAGTGCAGCACGACGGGCGAGGGCAGCGGCCCCCGCCCCATGAACAGCAGATCGGCGTCGACCACGACGGTGCCCTCGGTCGAGGTCTCCACGGGGGCGGTCCCCGCCTCGATGTCCGGGGGCGCCATGTACTCGCCGTCCTCGCGCGCGACCCCGTGCAGCACCCGTCCCCGGCGGCCCTGCACGGACCCGCGCAGGTCGGTGCCGGCCGGCGTCGTGAGCCGAAAGGTCGACGCCTCGCCCCACGCCGCCCCCACCCGCTCGGCGTCCCCGCGGATCGCGTCGAAGTCGACCGCGAGCGGCCCGTCGTCGCGGAAGGTCTCGAGCCGCACGCCCGGCATCGCGAGGTAACGCACGCCGGCGTCCGTGGCCTGCCGTCGAGCCGAGCTGGAACCGATGAAGAGGCTCGTCAGCTCGATCACGGCCCCCGCCTCGCGCATCGCCGCGGCGACGGTGCTCGGCGGCTCCGAGCCGGGCAACGGGGGCACAGGCATCCGGGAGATCACGGCCACCGCGCCACGCGTCTCGATTCCGTCGACCAGGCCGGCGACGACCTCGTCGTCGGTGCCTTCGTCGGTTAGCAGCACGACCTGCTCGCCGGAGCGAACGGCAAGACATCGGTCGAGCACGTTGCCGAAGCCCTTGGGGCGGTCCATGTGGTCAGGCTCCTTCAGCTGCCAACGCCAGCGCGGCGAAGGCCGCGTACACCTTCGTCGCCTCGTGGATCTCTGCAACCGTGAGGTGCTCGTCGGGGCAGTACACGGGAGATCCGCCGGGGCCGAAGATCACGGTCGGCACCTTCTCTCCGAAGCTCGCCGTGTCGCCCAGCCAGTTCTCGACCACGAGCGGCGCCTCCGTCCCGCGGACCTCCCGAACCGCGGTGCGCATCAGCCGGACGACCTCATCCTCGGGGGCCGCCAGGTACCCCGACTTGACATCGGCGAGCACCACCTCGGCTCGGAATCGCGGATCGGCCTCGGCCGCGACCGCCAGGCAGCGGTCGATCTCCGCCCGCACCTCGTCGATCGTCACACCCGGCTGCGGACGGCAGTCGACGCGGATCACGCACTCGTCGGGGATCATCGACGGCCCCCCGGGCGGCAGGCCGCCGTAGATGCGGCCCGGCACGATGTAGGTCTCCGCCCCGAACAGGTCGACGACCCACGGCTCGAGGTCGGGCTCGTAGGCCGAGGCGTCCAGTGCCAGCACCGCCTGCGCGGCGAGGACGTTCGCGTTGATCGCCAGCGGCTTGTGACACGTGTGCGCCGAGAGGCCGAGCATCGTGATGTCGAAGTAGTAGCGGCCGCGATGCCCGAGACAGACCTGGTTGTCGGTGAGCTCGCCGAGCACACAGAGATCGGCGTCGTACGCGTCGAAATAGGCGATCGACCCGAGCTGGTCGCCCATGTGGTCGGCGACGGCCGCCATGCCCAAGGTCCCCCGCACGGACATGCCCGATGCGCGCACCGCCTCGATCGCGACGATCTGGCAGGCGAGCGCCGCCTTCATGTCCATCACCCCGTGACCGTAGACGGCCCCGTCGATCAGCGCGCCGGAGAACGGTTCGGTGACGCTCCAGCCGTGCGAGACGGGCTTGGTGTCCAGATGGCCGGTCATGACGACCCTCGGACCGTCGCCGAACGTGACGTGGCCAACCGCGTTCGGCCGGTCCGGCAGCACGGGTTGGAGCTCGACGCCTTCGAAGCCCGATTCCGACATCACGGAGGCCAGGAACGACGCCAACGCTCCTTCCTCCCCGAGGACGGACGAGATCCGGCACACCTCCTGCACGAG
>JBEVGU010000030.1:0-2853 GCA_040511595.1 Actinomycetota bacterium
GGCGGCCCGACCGGAGGTGCGCGATGAGCATGACGATCTCGTCTTCGGACCTGTTCCGCGAAGAGAGCGCCTCGATCTGGGCCGCGCTGCATCGACACCCGTTCATCACGGAGCTCGCCGAGGGCACCCTGCCGCTCGAGAAGTTCCGGTTCTTCCTCGAGCAGGACATCATGTACCTGGAGGAGTACGCGCGATGCCTCGCGATGGGGGCCGCGAAGTCGCGGGGTGAGGCCGAGCTCCGATACTTCACGACGGACCTCAACAAGGTGCTCGACGCGGAGATCCCGACCAACCGCGCGCTGCTCGCCCAGGTCGTCGAGCTCGGCGCGGAGGACCGGGGCGGCTCTCTCGCGAAGGCCCCGGCGAACGTCGCCTACACGAGCTACATGCATTCGCTCGCGATGCGCGGTGGACCGCTGGAGATCATGGCGTCGCTTCTGCCGTGCTCGTGGAGCTACGCGGAGATCGCGGCCGCTCTGCGTGAGCGAACCGAGATCACGCACCCCGTCTACGGAGGATGGATCACCTACTTCTCACTGGCCGAGTACGTCGAGTTGGTCGACGGCATGCGACGAGACTTCGACGCCCTGGTGCTGGAGGAGGCAACGAGCGAGGCACGCCGTCGCGAGGTCGCGGAGATCTTCGCGACGAGCTCCCGGCTGGAGTGCTCCTTCTGGGAGATGGCCTACACCCTCGAGCAGTGGCCCGATCTCGTCGAGGGCTGAGCCCGCGATGTCTCCACCGTGGTGATGGAGGGGGAGGCGCTCCCTCCCCCGCCATCGGAGGTGCTCAGCAGTTCGGCAGGTAATCGTTCGTCGCGATCGTCGCGGGATCCACGTCCTCGTCGATCATGCCGTTGGCGATCATCCAGTCGCCGAACTTCCCCCAGTTCTCGAGGCTGAAGCAACCCGTCTCGAGGCCTTCTGGCGAGCTGAGGAGCGGCAGGGTGTCGGACACCATCGCCTCGAGCTCCTCGTCGGTGTACTCGGTGTTCTGCTTCATCGACTCGAGCGAGCCGGCCTCGTCGGCCTGCGCCGCGGTCGTCGCCTCGACCATCGCCGCGAGGAAGCGGCTCACGGCGTCGGCGTACTCCGCGTCGTCCTGCAGTCGCTCGCTGTTGGCCACGACGATCAGCTCGTCATAGGTCGGGACGCCGAGCTCCTCCATCTTCACGATGACCGGGGGCTGGCCGGTCTCCGACTCGATGTGGATGCCCTCGATGTTGAAGTACGTCCCGATCGCGGCATCGACCTGCTTCGAGAGCAGCGCCGGCACGAGGTCGAAGCCGACGTTCACGCTCTTCACGTCATCCTCCGACAGGCCCTGGCTCTGGCGGATCGTCTCGAGGATCGCGTCGTCGAACGGCAGCCCGGCGACGCCGATCGTCGCTCCGGCCACGGTCTCGGGGCCTTGCACCTTCGAGTCCGCCAGCGCCATCAGCGAGTTGAGCGGCTGGGGCACGAGCGAACCCACCGCGGTCACCGGCAGGCCCTCTTGGGCCGCGTAGAACATGTCCTGCTGGTAGAAGATCGACAGGTCGAACCGTTCGGTCGCGACGAGCTTCAGGCCCGCGGTGACGTCAGAAGGGGTCTGGAACTCCACCGTCAGGTTCTGGTCCTCGAAGAGGCCGTTGTCCTGTGCGTAGTAGAGGGCGATGTGGTCCGGGTTGGGGAACCAGTCCAACGCCACGTTGAGGGTCGCCGGCGCCGCGGCGCTGCTGCTGCCGCCGTCAGCTGTTCCGGTCTCCGCAGGGGTCTCCGCGTCGCTCCCGCACGCCGCCAGCAGCAGCATGCCCGCGACGACGAGGGCCAGCATGCGGGAACGGGTGTTCCGCTTCTTCGATCTCACAAGGCACCTCCTCCGTTCCGTCTGTCGTTGCCCTGATGTGTCGCGTTCCGAGCGGTGGAGCCGGGCTCGGCCTCCTAGGTCACCCCTCCCTTCCTCGCCCAAGGGATCGTGAGGCGCTCGACGAGCGTGACGAGGCCGAAGAGGGAAAGCGCCATCACGGTGATGAAGACGATGTCGGCGAAAACGAGCGCCGTGTCGAGGCGGCCCTTCGCCTGCAGCATCTGCCACCCGAGGCCGGACTGCGAGCCCGCCCACTCGCCGAAGACGGCGCCGATCGCGGCGTACGTCGCCGCGACCCGCGTTCCGGTGAAGATCTGCGGCAAGGCCGAGGGGAACTCCACCCGCCTGAAGATGCCCATCCGGGAGGCGTCAAGCGTGAGCATCATCCGGATGTACTCGCGGTCGACGCTCGCCAGGCCATCGATCGTGCCGACCACGATCGGGAAGAAGCAGAAGAGCGCGACGACAGAGACCTTCGGCCAGAGGCCGAATCCGAGCACCAGCACGAATACCGGCGCGAGCACGACGGTCGGGATGCTCTGCGAGGCGATCAAGATCGGGTACAGCGACGTCTTGGCCATCGTGGAGAAGTGGAGGAGGAGCCCGAACGCCAGGCCGAAGAACACCGCGAAGCCGAATCCGACCAGGGTCTCCATGAGCGTCACGCCGGCGTGCTCGACCAAATCCGGGAAGTTCTCCTGGATCGTCTCGACGATCAACGTCGGCGGCGCCCAGATGTACGTGGGCACGTCGAGGAGGTGGATCGCGAGCTCCCATACGGCGAACGTGAGGACCACCACGAGCGTGGGTGGTCCGTACCGGGCGAGGGCGCTGCGGAACGGTGGCGTCCGGGGGTCCGGCGAGTCGTGCGCGCCCGCGACGTCTGCTCGTTCGCTCACAACTCCAGCGCCTCCAACGCCGATTCCTTCAGGGAGGCGAACTCCGGGGACGTCACGACCTCGCGGCGCGGCCTGTCGCGCTGCAGGTCGGTCGCGAGCGTGCGAA
>JBEVGU010000031.1:0-12110 GCA_040511595.1 Actinomycetota bacterium
AGAAGTTCTCGCTCGGGTTCCCGTTACTCGCTGACACGGATCACGCGGTCGCCGAAGCATGGGGCACCTGGGGTGAGAAGAAGAACTACGGCAAGACGTACATGGGCATCGTACGATCGTCGTTCCTGGTCGACGAGGAGGGTCGCATCGAACGGGCCTGGTACGGAGTCAAGCCCGAGCGGACCGTGCCCGAGGCCACCGCATCGCTGGCCGGGTGACCCGGCCCGGTCAGCCGCCCATGGCGGAAACCGAATGATCGAACGGCTGATGCCAAGGGACCTTCCGCCTAGGTATCTTCCTGTGGAACCATCCCCCGTGAATCTTCCCCCCGTTGCCCGGAGGAACCTCAACTCATGATGCGGACACCCTGGATGCGCCGAGCCACGACGCTCGTCGTCGCCCTTGCGACGATCCTGCTCGCGGCAGGCCCGGCTTCGGCTCTCACCCCTCAGCCCGACCAGACATGGCGGACCAACGCCAAGGGCAAGGTTCTCTCGCTCGCGCGTCTCGGCACGACGATCTATGTGGGCGGGCGATTCTCGAAGGCCGTGAGCCCGAACGGCTCACAGCAGCGACCCGCGCAGTCACTCGCCGCGTTCGACATGGCCACGGGGGCCCACATCTCGGCGTTCACGCCGGTCGTGGCGAACACGGCGGCGCCGACGAAGCTCGAGGTCCGCGCCGTCGCGCTCTCGTCCGACGGATCGACGCTGTACCTGGGCGGCAAGTTCGACACCGTGAACGGGCAGCCACGCGAGAACTTCGCCGCGGTCGACGCCACGACGGGAGCGCTGCGGTCGCTCGACGTCCCAGTGAACGGTCCGGTGAACGCGATCCTCGTCGGGGCCGACAAGGTCTACCTCGGCGGGGACTTCGGCAGGGTAGGAACGAAGCCGCGGAAGAAGCTCGCGGCGATCGCACCCGGCGGCTTCGTGTTCGACTCGTGGCAGCCGAGGGCAGACAACACGATTCGAGACCTGACGCGCTCCGCCGACGGCGCCTCGATCTTCATCGGGGGCAAGTACACGACGGTCGACGGCGAGGCTCGAAACTCGATCGCGCGCGTAAGCGCAGACGACGGTTCTCTGCTCCCATGGACGATCCCCGACGGCGACATCCCGGCCGGTCTGATGGCGTGGGACATGGTCGCCACGCCGACGCGCCTGTACATCGCATTCGGCTCCGGCAGCGAATGGGCCGGTGCCTACCGCTTGGACAACGGCGCGGTCGGGACCGAGCTCTGGACGACCTCGTTGCCGGGGAACGTGCAGACGGTGGCACTGACCAGCAACGGACTGTTCGTCGGCGGCCACTTCGGCACGGCCGTCGGCGACAAGGCGGTGTGCGGGGGCATCCTGCTCGCGGGCCTCGTGCTCTTGGATCCCTCGACCGGTGCGCTCGATTGCGGCTGGGTGCCGCAGATCGAGCCGAACTACCGCAACTTCACCGGCGCCTGGTCGATGCTGAGCACCTCGGCCCAGCTCTGGGTGGGCGGATCCTTCACGTCGATCTCGGGCGTGGAACAGCAGGGCTTCGCCCGATACACGCTCGACGCCTCTCCGCCGCCCCCCGACGCCGACGGCGACGGCGTGCCCGACGCCGACGACCTCTGTCCGTCCTCCGCGGGCTCGGGCCCCGACGGTTGTACCCGCACCGACCTCACCTTGAAGGTCCGCGTCCTCAAGGAGCGCATCCGGGCGCGCGGCGTGCTCGACCCAAGCCTGCCCGGAGCCGACGTGCGGGTGACGTTACTGAAGAGGCGCGCCGGCACGTGGCGAGAGCTCGGGGTCCAGAACCCGACCGTCAGCGACACGAGCCGGTACCGGACCACGTTCGACCGCCCATCGAGGGGCTCATGCCGGGTCGTCGTTCGGTTCCTCCGCGACGCCGAGCACAGCCCGTCGAAGGCACGCAGGACCTTCGCCTGCTGACGGCCCTCTCCCTTGACCACGCGCCTCACCGAGGGCTAGGCTCAGCCGCGAAGCGAATCGTTAAGAACCTTTACTATCACGATCTCGCGCGGGGAGGGTCTGATGCTGGCGGCGAGGCGGCGGGCGCCGGTCACGATCATCACGTTCGTCCTGGTCGCGGCCTCGTGCTCCTCCGGATCCTCGCCCTCGACGCCCGCAGGACCCAGGCCTCGCGCCGCGATCGCGGCCTTCGTCCGCGTGAATCAGGTCGGCTACGCAGCGGCGCACGAGAAGCGGGCGTATCTGCTCTCACGGACGGCGGTGAGCGACGCGACCTTCGACGTGGTCGCCGACGGCGGCGGCGTCGCGTTCTCCCGGCCGGTGGGCCGAGACCTCGGCCGGTGGAGCGCGCGGTTCCCGCACGTGTACGCCCTGCGATTCGGTGGCGTGACCGGCCCCGGGGCCTATCGAATCGTCGTCGACCTGCCCGATCCGGTGTCGTCGCCGGCGTTCGACATCGGCGATCCCGCCGAGCTGTTCGCGCCGCTGCTCGAGAACGCGCGCACCTTCTACCGCGCCCAGCGCGACGGTCCGGACGTGATCGGGTCGGTGCTCGAGCGACAGCCGTCCCACCTGCACGACGCGAACGCCCGTGTGTTCCGACGCGCCCACTACACCCCTGCGTTCACGATCCGCGATCCCGTCCCGGTACCCGGATCGCCCCGGCACGACGTCAGCGGTGGCTGGTTCGACGCCGGCGACTACATCAAGGGGATCCAGACCGAGAGCTACGCGGCGGCGATGCTGCTCCTCGCCAGGCGCGACTTCCCCGGCCTGCTCGGCGCGGGCGCTCCCGCCGATTTCACGGACGAGCTGCGCTTCGAGCTCGAGTGGCTGCTCAAGATGTGGGACGACGAGAGCCGCACGCTCTTCTACCAGGTGGGTTTCGGTGACGGGAGCCGGCGGTTCGCGGGCGATCACGATCCGTGGCGCCTGCCGCAGGAAGACGACACGTTCGGCGGGACCGACCCGCACTACCGCTACATCCGGCATCGGCCACTGTTCCGCGCCGGTCCGCCCGGCTCTCGCGTGAGCCCCAACCTCGCCGGGCGCCTCGCGGCCGCGTTCGGCCTCTGCTCCCAGATCTTCCGGAGCATCGACGCCCACTTCGCCGATCGGTGCCTGCTCGCGGGTCAGCACATCTTCGACGTGGCCGACACCCACCCCGGTCGCCTGCTCACGTTCTCACCGTTCGCCTACTACCCCGAGACGGAATGGCACTCGGACCTCGAACTCGGGGCGGCCGAGCTCTTCCGGGCGACGGATACGAACGGCCTTCCCGACGGCCTTCCACACGAGAACCCCCGGCACTACCTGAGGAGGTCCGCGCGCTGGGCCGACGCCTACGTGCACGGTGACGAGCTCGGCGACACCCTCAACCTCTACGACGTGAGCGCGCTCGCCCACGCCGAGCTCGCGCGAGCGATCGACGACACCGGACCGAGCGACCTCGCGGTCGGTCGCCGCCGACTCGTCGCCGACATCGAGCGGCAGCTCGACGGTGCGGCCGCGCAGGCGGCGACCGAGCCCTTCGGGTTCGGGTTCCCCTACGCCGCCTACGACGGCACCTCCCACGCCCAAGGGCTCGCGATCACGGCGAGCCTGCACGCCGAGCTGACGGGTGAGGACACGTGGAGCGCCTTCGGCCGGCGCCAACTCGACGTGGTCCTCGGAGGGAACGCGTGGGGCGCGTCGTTCATCGTTGGGGCGGGGGAACGGTTCCCGCGCTGCCCGCACCATCAGATCGCGAACATCCTCGGCACCCTCGACGGCTCGCCACCGATCCTGCTGGGAGCCGCCGTGAACGGCACGAACGCCACGGACCAGTTCGACTACCTCGGACTGCCCGACGGCGCTCGCCGCTGCCCCCCGGGCGGGGGCGATCGGTCCGTCCGCTTCAACGGCAAGGGGGCGCGTTGGTGGGACAACGCGAAGTCGTGGCCGACATCGGAGCCCGCGATCGACTTCGCCGCCACGACCCCGCTCGCCTTCGCGATGCAGATGGGATAGATCGCCCGGAGCCGAGCCGGCTCAGTGGTCGCGATGATGCTCGACGACGGTTCCGATCGACCTGCCCGACAGCCGCTGCAGGCCGTCGTAGGCCGCGTACTTGAAGGCCTCGCTCCGCGTCGGCGCGCAGAAGGTCGTGTGGATGAAGCGATCGATCGTTCCGCCCGCGTGGATCACTGCCTGCCCCGTATGGATCAGCTCGCTCGCACTGTCGCCGAGGATGTGCACCCCCAAGAGCGCTCGGTCGTGGCGTCGGAACACGAGCTTCACCAGCCCCTCGGTGAACCCCGAGATCGTGGCCTTCGCGTTCTCGGCGAACCATCCCCGGCCCACCTCGTGATCCGCCTCCCGGTCCTCGGCGGACCCCTCGGTGAGGCCGACCATGGCCGCCTCGGGGATCGAGTAGACCGCGAACGGCGGGAGCGGGTCCACGGTCTCCTTGAAGGGGATGTCGAACGCGTGGCACACGGCTACGCGCCCCTGCTCCATGGAGACAGAGGCCAGGGCCGGCGGACCGATGACGTCTCCGGCTGCGTAGATCCCCGGCGCGGAGGTCCGGAACGTCTCGTCCACCTTCACCCTTCCCCGGGCATCCAACTCCACCCCGAGCTCCTCGAGGCCCAGGCCCTCGGTGTTGCCGGATCGCCCGGCGGCGAACAGCACCTGCTCCGGCAGGATGACCTCGCCGCTCTTCATCCGTACTTCGAGCCGTCCCCCCGCGCGCTCGATCGTGGCCAGCCCCGACCCCAACATGACGCGCATCCCCATACGCTCGAACGTCTCGGCCAACAGCCGGGAGATCTCATGGTCCATGAACGGCAGGATCCGCTCGGCGGCGTCGAGCAGGGTGACCCGCGCCCCGAGCGCGGTGAAGATCGAGGCGTACTCACACCCGACCGGCCCGCCGCCAACCACCACCATGGTTTCCGGGATCCGGCGCATCTCGAGGACCTCTTCGGAGTCGTGCACGTCGGGATCAGCGAACGGAACCGCGCTCGGGCGGTAGGGCCGCGACCCCGAGGCGACTAGCAGGATCTCGGCCTGTAACGCGAGTTCTCCTCCGTCGGCTGCCACGTGCACGGTGCGATCGGGACCGAGCCTCGCCTCCCCCTGGATGTAGCGGATGCCGTGCCGCTTCAGGTTCTCGTCGACCGCCCTCGCCATCGTGCGTGCGACCTCACTCTTGCGCGCCACGAGTCGCTTGATGACGAGCTCCGGATCGAGTTCGAGGCTGAGGCCGTACACGTCGCGATTGCGGAAGCCGGTGACGTACAAGGCGGTCTCCCGCAGTGTCTTCGTCGGGATCCCCGTGGAGGAGACGGGCGCGCCGCCGACGTGGGGCAACCGGTCCACCACGGCCACGCGCTTGCCGAAGTAGGCGGCCTGGGCGGCCCCCTTCTCTCCCGCAGGCCCTGCCCCGACAACGACGAGGTCATAGCGTTCGCTGATGGCTCTACCTTCTTTCGTGAGCTCGGGTCCGATGCCGTGGGCGAAATCGTTCTCACAGGCTAGCCATTGCCGCTCTCTGCTGTGCATCGGCGGCCACCGGCGTAGCATCGCCATGATGTCGGCAGGGATGGGTCTCTGGTGAGCGGTCGGATCGACCGGCTTGGGCCGAAGCTCGAGTCAATGGTCGCGGCCTTCGTGAAGGAGCATCGCCTTCCTGGAGTTGCCGCAGGTCTCGTGCACGGCGACGAGCTCGCGTGGAGCTTCGGATACGGGTTCGCCGACGTGGAGGATCGACGTCCGCCCGACGCGCGAACGCTCTATCGCATCGCGTCGATCACGAAGACGTTCACGGGCACGGCGATCCTGCAGCTCCGGGACGAAGGGCTGCTCTCGCTCGACGATCCGGTGATCGGGTGCCTGCCGGAGCTCCGGGGCGGCGACAGCGGCGTCGCGCCGATCGATCGAGTCACGATCCGCGGCTTGTTGTCACACGAGTCGGGCCTTCTCGGCGACCCTCCTGGCGCCGACTGGGCAACGGCCGAGTACGAAGGCGTGTTCGCGCGAACCGTTGAGCGGGTCCACGAGATCGGGGTCCGCATCCCCCCGTTCACCCTCAGCAAGTACTCGAACCTCGGGTACCAGATCCTCGGCGAGGTCGTTGCGCGAACGGCCGCTATGCCGTTCCAGGACTATGTGACACACAACATCCTCGAACCGCTCGGCATGTCCTCGACCGTGTTCGAACCGCTCCCTCCGGAGCTCGCGGAGCGACTGGCGACGGGGTACGCCGCGCGATGGCTGTCCGATGAACTTCCGCTCGCGAGAGAGAACCCCATCGTCTGGGCTGAGGGCGGGCTCATCTCCTGCCTCGAGGATCTCTCCCGATGGATCTCGTTCCAGTTCCGAGAGAACGGCGGCGAACGATCGGGGGCGCAGGTGTTGGCCGGTTCGACGCTTCGCGAGATGCACACGCCGCGCTATCTCGCCAACGAGACCTGGACCGAGGCGTTCGCCGTTTCCTGGTATGCCGTGCGTCGGGGCGACGTGATCTGGACGCAGCATTCCGGGGGGCTGTACGGCTTCGTCACGAACGTCTGCTTCCGCGCCGAGGAAGGCCTCGGTGCCATCGCCCTGCTGAACGGGAACGCCGAGGCCGCCGACCTGGCGATGGATCTCGCCGAGCTGGCGCTGACCGAGATCCGCCGGATCGCCGAGCCAGCGATGCCGCCCGCACCGATGCCAGAAACCTTCGCGCCCTTGCTCGGCCTGTATCTCATCACCGAGGAATCACTGGTGATCCGGCTGGAGTGGCGCGACGGAAGGCTCGAGCTCCGCGACCCGGACTCACCTGAATGGCACCCCGTTCTCGAGCCCACCGACGATCCTGGTGTCTTCGTGATCCGCGGGTTCCGCCAAGCTGGGGAGCTCGCGGTGTTCGATTACGATTCCCACGGCCGCGTGCGAGCGATGAAGATGGGCCCCGAAACGCTGCGGCGGCTCGACGTCGTGTAGCCCGTGATGTGCCTCGCTGGCGGCTTCGGCCCCGCGTGAACGGCCTGACCGGGACGTGCCGGTGCACTGATCGTGGCCAACACCGCGTCCGCGTCAGTTCGACGCGGAGGCGCGGGAACCCGGGCGCAATGCCCGGGCTCCCGAGCAACAGGGCCGATCGGTCACATCACGTCGAACGTCTCGTAGATCGTGATGCCTGCTCCCCCATGAAGGACCGGGCAATCCTTCGCCAGCGCGACCGCATCGTCGAGCGTGTCTGCCGACAGGATGGAGTATCCGGACGCGGATCCGCCGCCACCGTCCGAGACCGCTCCGTCTGAGGCGATCGACTTCGCGGCGCCCGAGAACGGGTTGCCCGGGTCCTTCACCGCGGATCCCAGGGCCGTGAACCACGACGTCCATGCCTCCATGACCTGTTTCTGCTCTTCATCGCTCTCGGGCATCGACCCGCCCTGGTAGAGCAACACGAAATCACTCATCGTTCCTCCTCCCGCGCGGCACCCGCGTCCGCGCATCTACCGGTACGACGAATGGCGCCCCCCGATCTTCGACATGATCCCGCAGGTCAGCCGAATCGGCGCCGGAACGTCGGTGAGGCCCCTCCCACTCGATCACGTCTCAGTGTGCCGTCCGCGCCCCGAGGAACGAGCGGTCGCCGATCCAAAGACCGGGGGGCGCGGCCAGCAGCACCGCGATCGCCTCCAGCCGCGGCGCGTAATTCGCCCGCTTCTCCGTGAACCGAGCGAACGCGTCGTCGACGGGGCGAACCGAGAAGCCCTCGTCCTTCAAGTCTTGAAGGACGTCCTCGAACTCGTCTCGCTGGATCAGCGTTTCCCGCTCCGTGAGGCGGAGGTAGTAGAAGAGGTCCTCCACGGCGTGGACCCCCGTCCCGTACAGGAGCTTCGCACGCTCGTCGGGCTCGTCGTCCACCGATGTGAGGACGAGCGTCGCCGCGTCGAGCACGGAGCCGAGCGAGGTGATCCACGACGTGTTGTCGTGGGGCGAACGGAACAAGGCGAGGAGGGGATAGGACATGTGGGTCTCGAGGACATCGGCCACCCATCGCTCCCACTCCGCGAACAGTGTGGGCAACGACGAGGCCACGCCCGCGCTGCCCATCCGGTGGAGCAGCTCAGGGCCCGAGGGAGGGGACCCTGCCCGCGCGTCGAGCAAGAGCACGCCGACCTCGCGACGGTTGAACGCTTGATACAGCACCGGGAGGTAGGCGATCACGACCGCTACGAGCCCGAGGCCGGTCGCTCCCGCGATGACGACGATCGCTCGGGTCCATCCCGTCGCCACGACGTCGCCGAAGCCGAGGGTGAACAACGAGGACCCGCCGAAGTAGACGGCGGTACCGAACGAGCTGTCGCTGCCTCCCATCCCGTGCACGAAGGCGGGACTCCACAGGATGAGCCCGTAGCCCAGCACGGCGAGGGACGCCCAGCCCACCAGTAGGACGAAGAAGAAGAAGGGCGCCGCCGTTGCGAGGACCCGCTCACGGGCCAGCACGGTCTTGCGGCGCACGCCTATCCATCTCCAGGGGCGCCACATCAGCTGGAACAGGATCCGACTCAGGCGGAACCGCCCGCGTGCGGCACGAGGCATGACGAGGGTTCGAAATACATCGAGCAAAGTCCAGACCAGGACCACGAGGCCCGCGGGGAGCGCGACCCACCGCATCGACCCAGCCTAGCCGAGCGTCTACGCTCGATCTGTCCGTCGTCTCGGCCGCGGGATCGATCGAAGACGCTTCGACCAGACCAACGGCGAAGGAGTGCCCGGAGCATGCTCGATCACATCTCGATCCAATGCGCCGACCTGGCGGCCAGCGCTGCGTTCTACGATGCCGTCCTCAAGGAGATCGGCGCTGGCCGAGTTCTCGACTTCGGTACTCGCATCGGTTACGGGTTCGACTTCCCATGCTTCTGGCTCGGCCCACTCGAGACGGGCCACGGATTCCGAGAGTCCCATATCGCCTTCACCGGCCCAACGCGAGAGGCCGTGGTCGCGTTCCGTGATGCAGCCGTCGCGGCAGGAGCTGAGGTGTTGCACGAACCGCGTGTCTGGCCCGAATACCATCCCGGCTACTTCGGAGCCTTCGTCCGCGACCCCGATGGCAACAACATCGAAGCTGTTCACCACACCTGGCAGGCATCATCTGAGATGAAAGGCTGACCGTTCGGGACGACGACGATTGCCTGCGATCGAATCCTGGCGTCCCAGAGCTCATCGTGCCGATGCCAGATGCCCTACGGCTTTGGGAGCTCATCCACCTTCAGCTCGGACGTCTCAGAGATCTCCTCCTCGAAGCCGGCCCGGGCGGCTGATGCCAGTTCGGGCGTGATTCCCCGGCTGGTGATGATCTCGTCCACCGCCCCGTACTCCACGGCCTGCTCCGCGGTCAAGATGAAGTCGCGGTCGGAGTCCTTGGACACTCGCTCGAGCGGCTGACCCGTGTGCCGGGCGATGATCACGTTCATCATCTCCCGGTTGCGAACGATCTCCTTGGCCTGGATCTCGATGTCGACGGCCTGGCCCTCCGCGCCTCCGGAAGGTTGGTGCAGGAGGATCCGCGCGTGGGGATGCGAGTAGCGCTTGCCCCTCGCGCCGGCGAGCGCAAGGACGGCCGCGGCCGAGGCCGCCTGCCCCATGACGATGGTCGACACGTCGGGCTTGATGTACTGCATGGTGTCGTAGATCGCGAACAGCGTCGTGATGCTGCCCCCCGGCGAGTTGACGTAGAGGTTGATGTCCTTCTCCGGGTCTTCGCTCTCCAGATGCAGGAGTTGGGCCATGATCAGGTTGCCCACCGCGTCGTCGATGGGCGTGCCGAGGAAGACGATGCGCTCGCTCAAGAGACGGGAGTAGATGTCGAAGGAACGCTCGCCGCGGCTCGTCTGCTCCACGACGACGGGAACCAGGTAGTTGGTGGTCTGCGTCATGCTCGCTCCTCCGTTCGGTCCCGCTGGGGAGGCTCGGAGACTCCGCCTGCGGGTCCGTCCTACTCGAGCATTCACCTTCCGAGCGATCTCACCGTGATCGACGAGGAAGTAGAGAGTCTCCGATTCGACGGTATCACCGGCCGGTGATACGACTTCGCCGGTTCGCGCCTGGAAGGGACCGGCAGAGTGCCCCGGACCCCTAGCATGGGGTACCCGGATCCCATCGACGGCTATCCGAGGGGACAGCGTGAGCGAGACGACCCAACGCACCGCCCGCGCCTTCGACCGGCGCCTGATGCGATTGGCGATGACCGAGCGGCGGGCCCTCACTGGATCGATCGGCCTCGGGCTCGTCGTGGCTGCATCGCGCGTCGCGACCGGTGTCACGCTCGCGATCGCGATCAGGCGCATCCTCGATGGCCGGTCGATCGGCGCAGTATTGCCGCTCCTGCTCGTCGCGGTGCTGATCGTCGGCGCGCGGGCGCTCTGCACCGCCTTGCAGGAGGGGTGGATGGCCGGCGCGTCGGTGCGGATCACCGCCGACCTCCGACGCCGTCTGATCGCTCGGATCCTGCGACTCGGACCCGGATGGGTCGCGGAGGAGCGTAGTGGAGAGCTCGAGGCCGTGCTCGTCGACGGCGTCGAGCGGCTCGATGCCTACTTCCGACTGTTCCTGTCGAAGGTGATCGTCGCCGGGATCACGGCGACCGCGATCGTGGTCATCCTCTTCGCGATCGATCCCGTCGTGGGCGCCGTGGTAGGCGCGTTCGCGGTCGTGCTCGTGTCGCTGCCCTCGATCGAATACCGATCACTCGGTTCCCACATGCGCTTCTGGTCGGAGAGCTACCGCCCACTCGCGGCCGAGTTCATCGATGACCTCCAGGGCATGGCGACCCTGAAGATGTTCGGCGCGGCGCGACGTCGCGGTGCCGAGTTGTTCCGTCATGCCGACGATGTGCAGGAGGCCGCGATCCGCCTCACGAAGGTGTCGGCGCTCTTCTGGGGCGCCATGGCGCTTACCGCGGGAGCCGGCGTGGCTGCCGCGCTCACCGTGGGCGCGTTCCGATTCGCGAACGGCGAGTTGGACGCTGGCCAGCTCCTGCTCGTCCTGTTGCTCGCGAGCGAGTGCTTCCTGCCTGCACGCGAGATCCACGAGGCCATGCACCTCGCCGTGTGGGGCATGTCGAAGTGCGAACGTGCGTTCGCAGTGCTGGAGATGCAACCCTCGGTGTCCGCTCCTGCGGTCCCCGGATCGGTCGACGGTTCGACCGCGGCCATCCGGTTCGACGACGTGACGTTCCGCTACCGCCCCGCCGACCAGCCCGCGCTCGACGGCGTGAGCTTCGTGGTCTCCCCCGGTGAGACCGTCGCGATCGTGGGCCCGTCCGGCGCGGGCAAGACGACCCTCGCCTCGCTCCTCCTGCGCTTCGCCGACCCGCAGGAGGGCCGTGTCATGGTCGGCGAACGTGACGCCCGCGACCTTGACCCCGAGGAACTCCGTCGCTTCATCGGCCTGGTGCCGCAGGACACGTTCCTGTTCCACGAGTCGGTGCGGGAGAATCTTCGGCTCACGAGACCGGCGGCCGCCGACGAGCAACTCGCGGACGCGTTGCGATGGGCCGGGGCCGACCGGTTCGTCCGGCGGCTGCCGGAGGGGTTCGAGACGATCGTGGGCGAACGAGGGCTGCGGTTGTCCGGGGGCGAGCGGCAGCGCATCGCGATCGCGAGAGCGCTGCTCAAGGACGCGCCGATCCTTGTGCTCGACGAGGCAACCTCCAACGTCGACGTCGCCTCGGAGGCGGGGATACAGGCTTCGATCGATCGCCTCCGTCGGGGCCGGACGACCCTGATCATCGCGCACCGACTGTCCACGGTCCGCGACGCCGACCGCATCTTGGTGCTTGATCGCGGACACCTCGAGGAAGCCGGCACGCACGAGGAGCTGATCGATCGCGACGGTCGATACGCGCGGCTCGTGGCCGCACAGGAGGCCACGGAATGAGCGCCGTCGCGAGCCGCGAACCCGCCCCGAGGGGGCGACACGATGGAGCGGTCCGCCGGCTCACCGAGAGCCTCCGTCCGATCGCGTCCCTGCTCAGGCCCTACCGGGCGTGGTTCTTGGGCGGCGTGCTCACGAACCTGCTGGTGTACCTGTGCACGTTCGGCGCGGCCGTCGCCGGAGCCGTGATGGTCGGGCGTGCGCTCGGGGGATCGCCGGCCGCGG
>JBEVGU010000032.1:0-7296 GCA_040511595.1 Actinomycetota bacterium
GGGTCGCCGCCCAGGTGTTGCAGAAGCTCGGGGCCGATCTCAACCGCGTTCGCCAGACCGTGATCCAGCTGCTCTCCGGATACACGGGCGGCAAGGGCGAGACCACCCCCGGCGGTGGCCCGGGCGAGGGCCAGCAGAGCGGGTCCATGGTGCTCGACCAGTTCGGTCGCAACCTCACACAGCTCGCGCGCGACGGCAAGCTCGACCCGGTGATCGGGCGCGAGAAGGAGATCGAGCGGGTCATGCAGGTGCTCAGCCGCCGCACGAAGAACAACCCGGTGCTGATCGGCGAGCCCGGCGTCGGCAAGACCGCCGTGGTCGAGGGCCTGAGCCAGGACATCATCCGCGGTGAGGTGCCCGAGACGCTGAAGGACAAGCAGATCTACACGCTCGACCTCGGCGCCCTGGTGGCCGGTTCCCGCTACCGCGGCGACTTCGAGGAGCGCCTCAAGAAGGTGTTGAAGGAGATCAAGACCCGCGGCGACATCGTGCTGTTCATCGACGAGCTGCACACTCTCGTGGGCGCCGGCGCGGCCGAGGGAGCCATCGACGCCGCCTCGATCCTCAAGCCGATGCTCGCGCGCGGCGAGCTGCAGACGATCGGCGCCACCACTCGCGATGAGTACCGCAAACACCTCGAAAAGGACGCCGCACTCGAGCGGCGCTTCCAGCCCATCGAGGTGCAGGAGCCCAACGTCGCCCACACGATCGAGATCCTGAAAGGGCTGCGCGACCGCTACGAGGCGCACCACCGAGTGAACTTCACCGACGACGCCCTCGTCGCCGCGGCGAACCTGGCCGACCGCTACATTAGCGACAGGTTCCTGCCCGACAAGGCGATCGACCTGATCGACGAGGCCGGCTCGCGCATGCGCATCCGCCGCATGACCGCGCCGCCCGACGTGCGCGAGGTCGACGAGAAGATCGCCGACGTGCGCCTGCGCAAGGAGTCGGCGATCGACGGCCAGGACTTCGAGAAGGCAGCGTCGCTCCGCGACGAGGAGCGCCAGCTGCAGGAGGAGCGCTCGCGCCGCGAGCAGGCGTGGAAGTCGGGCGAGATGGACATCCTGAGCGAGGTCGACGAGGAAGAGATCGCCGAGGTGCTCAGCATCTGGACCGGCATCCCGGTCTTCAAGCTCACCGAGGAGGAGACCGAGAAGCTGCTCCGCATGGAGGACGAGCTCCACAAGCGCATCGTCACCCAGAACGAGGCCATCTCGGCCGTCTCACGCGCGATGCGTCGCACACGCTCCGGGTTGAAGGATCCCCGCCGGCCGGCGGGGTCGTTCATCTTCCTGGGTCCGTCGGGCGTCGGCAAGACCGAGCTCTCGAAGGCGCTCGCCGAGTTCCTGTTCGGCGACGAGGACGCGCTGATCCAGCTCGACATGTCGGAGTACATGGAGAAGCACACCGTGAGCCGACTGATCGGGTCGCCTCCGGGCTACGTCGGCTACGAGGAAGGCGGACAGCTCACCGAGGCCGTGCGTCGTAAGCCGTTCTCGGTCGTGCTCTTCGACGAGATCGAGAAGGCGCACCCCGACGTGTTCAACACGCTGCTGCAGATCCTCGAAGACGGTCACCTGACCGACTCGCAGGGTCACAAGGTCGACTTCAAGAACACGATCATCATCATGACCTCGAACCTCGGCACGCGTGACATCCAGAAGGGCCCGGGCATCGGCTTCGCCGCCGCCGGCGACGCGGAAGTCACCTACGAGAAGATGAAGGACCGAGTCACCGAGGAGCTGAAGAAGAGCTTCCGGCCCGAGTTCATCAACCGCATCGACGAGGTCATCGTGTTCCGCTCGCTGACCCAGGACGACGTGAAGAACATCGTCGACCTGATGATGAAGCGCGTCACGGAACAGCTCAAGGCCAAGGACCTCGAGATCGAGCTGACCGACGCGGCGAAGGTCCTGCTCGCGAAGGAGGGATACGACCAATCGCTCGGCGCACGGCCGCTTCGGCGCACGATTCAACGGCTCGTCGAGGACCCACTCGCCGAGAAGCTGCTCTACAAGGAGTTCCGGGCCGGCGAGACGATCATCGTCAACGCGGTCGACGAAGAGATCGTGTTCGAGGCGACCGGCGGCATGATGCCGCCAGACGTGCCCCCGGTGGAGCTCGCCGGTTCACCCGAGTAACCGAAGCGTGGGCCGGGGCTCGTCCCCGACCCATCCTGCCGCCCCACGAGGCGGCATGAAGGCCGAAGCCCGGCCCCCACGGGGACCGGGCTTCTCGGCGTCTGCGACTCACGGGGTGACGATGAGCATGTCGTCGTCCAGCCAGCTCACGAATCGCGCCCCCCTCGGCAGGCGTTCCGACGCGGAAGAGGTCAACCGCGCTGGATGACGATAAGTCTGTCGTCATCGAGCCAGTCGCCATACTCCCCGCGGGCGACCCTCTCGATATCGCCGGTCGCGACGTCCACCACGAAGAGGAACTCGCGCTCCAAGTACGCGATCCTCGATCCGTCAGGCGACCACCTCGCCCGCCAGAGGTCCTCGCCACGCGCGAGCGTGCGGACCTGACCCGAAGGGAGGACGACGCGAAGCGCGGGATTACGGCCGAAGCCTTCCCGGGTCGGCACGACGTAGGCGAGCGAGGATCCGTCGGGTGAGTATTCGCCGAATGTCGCGTTGCGAAGCACGATCCTCGGTTTCCCCCCGCGGGTGTCGACCGACCACAGGTCGAATGCCGATCCCTCTGAGCCTTCGCGCGGCATGTGGAAGAGGATCCGCTCGCCGTCAGGCGTGAAGCTGGGCATCATGGACCACCCTCCCGCCCTCGTCCTCGGCAGGTTCGTGACGCGGTCCACGGTCCCGGTCGAGACGTCCACGACGAAGAGGTCGCCCAGCAGCACGGTCGAGCCGTCGCGACCCTGGTAGACGAGCTGGTCCCCGTCCGGAGACCAGCTCGGTCCGTATGCGTCGATGCCCTCAGGTGTGACCCGTCGTTGGTTCGACCCATCGAGGCGGGAGACCGAGATGAAGTTCGGTGGGGTGCAGCAGGTTCCGAACGCGACGCTCCGGCCGTCCGGCGAGATCGCATACAACGAGGCGCCGATCAGCTGCGTCGGCAGGGGGCTCCTCTCACCCGTGTCACCCGTGGTGAGATCGAGGATGAAGTAGGACAACCCAGTTCCTCCGGGCGCCTCGACCGACGGTTGGTCGACGACCTCGGGGCCCGGCCTGCCAGCGTCCGTCAGCGCGGCTGCCAGCACCGCCACCGCGGCGACGCCGACCAGGACCGCGGCGACCAACATGGCGCCGACCCTCCGGTTCCTCGACGATCGATCTTGTTTGCGCTGCTGTTCCCGCCAGGAATCCTGATCGGGTTCCATCTGCTTGGTCGTCATCTCGAACAGCTCCCTTAGCTCAGCCACGCGGGCCTCCAGCGGTTCGGAGCACGGCTCGGCCCTGGGTTGCGAGCGCTCGCACGGTGGAGGGGCGGATCCGCATGATCGCGGCGGCGTCCTCCGAGCCGTAGCCGTATAGGTCGAGCAGGACGAGGGCTGCGCGCTGGCGCGGTGACAAGGATCGGAGCATCCGCAGGACGTCTTCCCGCAGGTCGACCTCGACGAACGGGTCGTACGACGGGTCGCTCGCCACCAGCCTTCGCGTGGCCCGGCGTGCAGCGCGTGCCCGCATCCGGGACCCGTTGAGCGCCACGCGGAAGAGGTAGCCGGTGGGGTCGTCGATCCCATCGATCGTGTCCCACCGTTCCCACAACGTGAGGAAGGCTTCCTGCATCAGCTCCTGGGCGTCGGACCGGTTCCCGGTTACGAAGTACAAGGCCTTGAAGAGTCCACGGTGCTCCTCGGCGAAGAACACCGTGAAGTCATGCGGGGCCTCGGCCTCGCGAGGGAACCGAACGACGTCGCCCTCTGCCTGCATCACCCTCCTGGATGCCGCGGGCGACCCCAGCGCTTAGTGGTGATGCGATATCACACGGACGTGCGGCTGGGAAGCTGGGCGAGCGCTGCAGCGACCCCTCGACGTCTCGTGACATCGCTGCGTACGGTGACGGTCACATCGTCAGGCCCCTGAGTTCCTCGGGCACGAGATCCGCGAGCTCCCAGCTCGTCCACAGGTCGGCGGCGATGCGCTCCGCCGGCCTGTGTGCGCCGTGGTGCGAGGCCCAGTCACAGACCCGAACGACGTCGCGTTCCAGGAACGCGTGAGCGTGGCGGTTCTTCCTCGGGTCGACGGCCTGCGGAAGATCGATCACCGTCACGTCGCCGTTCCACACGAGCAAGTTGTAGGGCGACAGGTCGCCGTGCACGACGTTCAGGAACAGCATGCGCTCGATCTGGCGCAGCACCTGGTCGATCAGCGCCTCGGCCTCGTCGGGGTCCTCGGGCCCGACCGAACGGAGCTGTGGGGCAGCGAGGGCCTCGTCTCCCACGTAGGTCATCAGGATCGCGTCGCCCGTGCGCTCGATGGGGCGCGGCACGGCGGCACCACCTTTCGAGAGGGCACGCAGGGTCTCCCACTCGCGGTCGACCCAGATCATGCCCTGCACCTCACGCCCGAAGCGCGTCTTCTTCTCGAGCGCCACGCGCACGCGGCGTGGCTTGATCCACTCGCCGTCTCGGTACATCGATTCGTCTCGGAAGTCCCGCCGATTCAACGGGTGGTACGCCTTCAGCGCGACGAGCTCCTCGCCCGTCATGCGTGGATTGGCTCGGCAGAGATGAACCGAGGCCTCCTTGCCGCTCTTGATCGGTCTCAGCACCGCCTCGATGAGCCCTTCATCGAAGAAGTGTTCGAACTGGTTCGCGTCGGTCAACGCAGGTCTCCTCCCAGGGTGGTGGCATGGGTGAAGCCACGTCCCGAAAGGCTTGCCGAGAGACGGGCGGTGGCGCCGACCCGAGAGGTGGGTGGCGCTACGCCGAGGCGAACCGGAAGGGACGCGGCGAGCGCGCGATGTCGGACACCGAGATCGCAGCCATGCTCATCGCCTCCTTCCGGTCGTTCGCGGCACGCTTCGCAGCGTGAACGCGGTCACGGCGCGGCGGTCGCGCCAGAGTGCTCGCCAAGGGTAGCAGCGTCGTCGTCGATGTCCAGTCGGGCGGTCGCTCGCACGATCGCCAACAGGCCCACGATCGTCGCGAAGGCGCTGAGGGCCATGAACGGGATCGAGATGAACTGGAACCTCCAGATCCACACCACGGTGCATGGCGCCTCGACGCTGCACGACACCGATGTCTGGGTCGGGAACCGCTCGAGCTGATAGTGGTAGATCGCGATGACGGCCCCGATCGCCGCGAGCGGGATCGCGTAGCGCCAGACGCGGCTGTCTCGTGTCCAGGCCGCGATGCCGAGGATCGGCACGAGCGGATACATGGCGATCCGCTGATACCAGCAGAGCGTGCACGGGGTGAAGTGAGCCACCTCCGACAGGTAGAGGCTGCCCAGGGTTCCCGTGAGCGCCACGAGGAACGCGAGCCAGAGCGCCGAGGGCGCGACCGTCTCCCAGACGGCATCGCGCGCCCGAGCGAGCCCGGGCGCGATGCGCGAGCCGAGCGCCAGCACCACGATCGCCACCACCGCCACGTCGGCCACGATGGTGAGCAGCGCGAACAGCGTCGACATCGTCTGCACGTCCATCGTCGCCAAGCGTACCGGCGCCGCAAGGCGGTTCGGCCAGGGGTGTCAGACGTGGTGGCTAGCGTTCGGGCGATGGCGAAGACGCGCGTGATCCTGACGTGCCGCGAGTGCAGGCAGCAGGTCTCCCGATGGGTGGGGCGATGTCCGGGGTGCGGCGGCTGGGGCACGATCGAGGAGGCCGCCCCCGTTCGCGGAGGCGGTCGACCCGAGGCGGCCCTCACCCCCACCCCGTTGATCGGCGGGGCAGGCGTCGACGAGCTGCGCGTGCAGACGGGCTTTCCCGGCGTCGATGCTGTGTTCGGGGGCGGGCTCGTGCCTGCCTCGGTCACCCTGCTCGCCGGCGAACCCGGCATCGGCAAGTCGACGCTGCTGCTGCATCTCATCGCGCAGCTCGCCGCGCAGGGACGCGGCTGCCTCCTCGCCAGTGGCGAGGAGTCCCACGGGCAGGTCGCCGCCCGGGCGCGGCGCCTCGGCATCCCGGCCGATGCGGTCGGATTCGTTCCCGGCCGCGATCTCGAACAGGTGCTGCAGACGGCGCGAGCCGAGCGGCCGTTCCTGCTCGCGGTCGACTCGATCCAGGCCGTTCGCGATACCGACGGTTCGCAGATGCCGGGCGGGGTCTCCCAGGTGCGCATGTGTACCGACGCCCTCGTCGGGCTCGCGAAGTCCGAGGGTATCGCCGTGCTCCTGACCGGCCACGTCACCAAGGACGGCGATCTGGCCGGCCCACGGGCTCTCGAGCACGCCGTCGACGTGGTGCTCGCGTTCGACGGCGACACGCGATCGGGGCTCCGGGTGCTCACAGGCGGCAAGAACCGGTTCGGAGCCGAAGGAGAGAGCGCCTGGTTCGAGATGGGCGCTGCGGGACTCCGCGAGATCGATCCCACCGGGCTCCTCGCGGGCGGCGATCGGGTTCCCGGAGCGGCGACCGCACTTCCACGTTCGGGTCGTCGCGCCCTCGCTGTCGAGGTGCAGGCGCTGGTCGGAGCCTCCGAGGGCCTCGCGCGCAGACACGCGACGGGCCTCGACGCGCGACGGTTCCAGCTGGTCGCCGCGGTGCTCGACCGAGCAGCGGGGTTGCCACTGGGCCGGGTGGAGCTCTTCGGTGCAACGTCGGGTGGCGTCAAGGTCGACGATCCGGCGTGCGATCTCGCGGTCGCCGCGGCGCTCGCCTCGGCCGCGACCGGCACGATGCCGCCGGCGGGTGCGGCGTTCGTGGGCGAGGTCTCGCTCACGGGGCTGGTCCGCCCAGCTCCGGCGATGGAACAGCGGTTCGCGGCCGCCCGAGCCGCGGGCGTCTCATCGGTCTTCGCGCCGCCTGCCGAGCCTTCGCCGCAGGGGGTCGGGCTGGTGCCGGTCCGCCATGTGCTCGATGCGCTGACCTGGGCGTCGGCGACCGACTGAGGGGTCGGTTGTCGCTCGCGACGAACGGCGTTCAGCCTAGGTCATCCGCGCGCTCGTGAGCCCGGAATCAGCCCTCTGACCTGCGGATTTGGGTTGCGCCGCAAGACCCTCCCGTGCTATCCTGCCGGGGGTCAGCCGCGTCACCTCGTTCCCGACTTCCTGGAGGTTCCGTGTTCCGTAAGGGCGATACCGTGGTGCATCCTGAGCACGGCGCGGCAGTGATCGAGGAACTCCGCGAGAAGGAATTCCTTGGGGAGACGCGCACGTACCTCGTCCTGCG
>JBEVGU010000033.1:0-4035 GCA_040511595.1 Actinomycetota bacterium
AGGGCCAGCATGCGACCGAGCTGTCCGCCCCCGATGATGCCGACCCGTTTCACGCGGTGCTCACTCGTCGGGGACGGGATGTGCGAGCACGCTCTCGGTCTGCGCGTCCCGGAAACGGATGAGTCGTTCGCGAGCCCCGTCGTCCTCGAGCGCCACCACGGCCGCGGCCAGGAGCGCGGCGTTCACCGCTCCCGAGCGACCGATCGCGAGGGTGCCCACGGGGACCCCCGCCGGCATCTGCACGATCGAGAGCAGGGAATCCATACCGCGGAGAGCATGGGACTCCACCGGCACGCCGAGCACGGGCAGGTACGTCTTCGCGGCGACCATACCGGGCAGGTGGGCGGCGCCCCCTGCCCCGGCGATGATGACCTTCAGGCCACGCACCGCGGCCGTCGACGCGTATTCGAAGAGCAGATCGGGCGTTCGGTGCGCCGACACGACCCGCGTCTCGATCGGAACGCGGAGCTCCTCGAGCGTCTCGACCGCGTGGCGCATCGTGTCCCAATCGGATCGGGATCCCATGATCACGCCCACGAGCGCCGCCATCGTGGGCGCAGTCTAGGACACCGCGTCGTCGCCGGTCGGCGCGGCACCTCCTCGTCCCCGACCCCTGCGCCGGCCGAGGTTGCTCACCAGTACGGCGACCATCGTGACCAGGTAGACCTGCCCGAGCAGGGCTTCGATGGCGGCGAGGATGCGGGTGACGTCGGACCGCATCGTCAGGTCGCCGAAGCCGACGGTGGCGAGCGTGCCCATGCTGAAGTAGATCGTGTCGACGTTGTCGAAGCCGTTCTGCTGGACGAACAGCTGTCGTCCTTGCGCGTGGCCGGCGACCTGGTAGGTCGTCGCGAAGACCATGCCGATCAGCAGATAGACGCAGAGGGCGCCGAGGACCGTGTCCCACGAGATCGTGAGGTGCCTCGAGAGCCTGTTCACGATCGCGATCAGCACCATGAGCAACATGGCCGTCATCGTGACCGCGATCGCTCCGTGGATCGTCGACGCATCCGGATCACCCGCTGTCGCGATCGCCGAGGCGATCACGACGACCGGAGCGACCACGAGGGCTGCCCGCTGCAGGGAGCGAGTCGCCTGAGACGTGCGGAGCGCGAACACCAGCATGAGGCAGACCAACGCGACTCCGGCCAGCCGCTCCCACTGGTGTTGCCGCAGGACGACGGACGTCATCACCGTGAGCACGATCAGGAGCAGGAGGGCGCCGTATCGGTCGGGCCCGTCCCATCGATCGCGCCACGACATGCCGCGACGGTGGGCGAGCACCGTCCGGAGGTCGACGATCTGAGGCTCGTCGTCGTCGCGATCCACGGGGAGCTCCCCCATCGGGGGTACTGTACGCCCTGGCCTCAGATGTCGAGCGATCGGCGCCACCCGCTCGGCACGGCGCCGTCGACGGAGATCACGCTCGCTCCCAGCCAGCCGGCCAGCTCACGGATCGCGCGGCCCGCCGCGGCGCCGTCACGCGCCCTGGTCACCGCCTCGGCATGCACCGCGTCCAGGTGCAGGACGCCCGACCGCCGATCGAAGCGCGGATCGACGCGGCCGATCAGCCGATCGCCGTGGAGGATCGGCAGCACGAAGTACCCCCAGCGACGCTTCCCCTTCGGTACGTAGATCTCCAATCGGAAGAAGAAGTCGAAGAGCGCGTGGGCATGGTCGCGGTCGCTCACGAGGTCATCGAAGGGCGAGAGCAACACCGTGCGCGGCCTCCACTGCCGCTCGAGCACCTCGGCGTGCGCGAACCATCCCGTGCCGAGCCCATCGACCGCGGCCGGAACGGCCACGCCCTCGCGGACCAGCTCCGAGAGCGCCCGCTCCCACCCCGGAGGCCGGCCGTCGAACGCCCACCCGAACTGCTTCGGCCTCGCCAGGCCACGGGCGCACAGCTGGCGCTCCATGATGGAGCGGGCGACCTGGCGCTGGGGCAAGCGTGGCTCGTGCACCGGCAGGCTCCGCTCGGCGAGATCCCAGAGCCGCTGCTGGCCGTCGCGCCCGACGATCATCACCTCCCCCTGGTTCCAGAGGAGGTCGAGCATCATCGAGACGCTTCGTCCGACGTCGTCGTTCCAGCCCCCCGATCGCCACGGAACGACGGCCCGGTCGTCCAGGTCGCGGGCGCGGAGCGGGCCACGGCGATCGAGCTCCCGCACCACGTACCGGCGGAACCCGGCGTTCGCGCGCAGCCACTCGCCCACGTACTTGCGTCTCGCGGGCCCCGCGCCATCCCCCCGCGAGGGATACCGTCGCATCGACTCCCGGTGTACGCCGTAGTCGGCCGTCGGCACGATGTGCACCCAGTACTCGAAGAGCGACCGTTCCCGCCAGAGCATGCTCTCGAGCTCGTCGATGCGGAACCGGCGGCCGAGGCGCGAGAACAACACGAGGTGCTCGCTCCGGGCGACCACTCGGGTCGGGTCGAGCTGCACCATCCACAGGTCGTGCACGGTCTCGGCGATCGACGCCGGGCGCGGACCGGCCAGGCGCTGCCCCTGGACGCAGAGGCGGCGGGCCGTGCGACGATCGAGCTCGAGCGGGCGAGGCGAACCGGGCATCGGCGCGCAGTCTAGGCTTCGCGTCGGCATGCATCCCGCCGATCGACATCCGGACGTCGCGAACCTGCACACCTGGTCGGTGATGGGCGCCGCGCTCCGCCTCTACCGGCACGAGCCGGCCCGGGTGGCAGGGGCCGCCCTGGTCCTGCTGTTCCCGCCGATCGCGCTGGGCGTCGGCACCGGCCGGCTGCTCGACGCCTATCGCGACGGACCGCTCGACGACCGACTCGTCCTGATCCTGGTCACAGCGCTGCTCGCCGGCGTGCTCGCGAACCTCGGGACGATCGTCTACGCCGGCGTGCTCGAGGAACTGGTCGGATCGGTGATCCGCGGGGGCGAGCGTCGGCCCTCGATCGGCGAGGCGGTCCGATCGCTGCCGATCTGGCGTCTGATCGGTGCCGACCTGGCGGCGAGCGCGCTCATCGGGCTCGCGTCGGCGCTCGGGGTCCTGCCGGGCTTCCTGCTCATCGCCATGCTCGGGATCGTCGGGCCCGTGGTGAACATCGAGCGCGGGCGACCGTTCGCGGCGATCCGCCGCTCCCTCGGCCTGACGTGGCCGCACCTGTGGCTCACCTTGCTCACGATCGGGCTGCCGCTCGCCTTGGAGATCGCGGCGCACCATTGGCTCCTCGACGTCCGGCACGAGGCGGACGTGGTCGTGGAGGTGCTCGTCTCCGTACCGCTGATCCTGACCGTGGGTGCCTTCGCCGGCCTCACCGAGGTCGAGCTCGCGTACGCGCTGCTGGCGCGCGACGACGGGTCTTCGGTGGCCACGGTCGTGGCCGAGACGGCGCCGCCCGATCGGCCACGGGCTACCGGGTGATCGCCTCGGCGAGGCTCTCGAAGTTCTCGACGTAGCGGTCGGCGTCGGCGTCGGTCATGACGATCGACGTCGTCCAGCTCTCCCACTTCGAGCCCGGCGACTTGAAGACGCCGCGGTTCAGCTGCCACAGCCACGCAAGCTGCGGCACGCGGTCGTCGATCTCCCACAGATCGCGGTACTCGTGGATCGGCGTCGTGCTCCAGTCGATCGAACCCTTCGCGCCGAGCGTCTTCATCGAGGCAGGCAGCCGATATTTCGCGATCACGTCCTCGCACCGGTGCAGGATCGTGTTGAGCTCGTCGAGCCGCTCGTACGCTGGCTTCGTGAGCACCTCAGTGAGGTTCACCTTGGCGACGGCCATCGTGAGCGGGTTGCCGTTGAACGTTCCGACCTGCTCGATGTCGCCCGAGATCACGCCCGCCATGGCTTCCTCGGTGCCGCCGATCGCGCCACACGGCAGCCCGGCGCCCAGCGCCTTCGCGAACGCCACGAGGTCGGGCTGCACACCGAACGCCTCGATCGCGCCGCCCCAGGCGACCGTGAATCCGGTCTTCACCTCGTCGTAGGCGAACATCGCCCCATGGGCATGGCAGAGGTCCTTCAGACCCCGCAGGTAGCCGTCGTCGGGCAGCACGACGC
>JBEVGU010000034.1:0-6663 GCA_040511595.1 Actinomycetota bacterium
CGAGTCACCCCACTCGGGCACGCTGTCCTGTCCGAGGTAAGCCGCGAACTCCAGGTCGACCCTCCCGCCTCCGGAGGACTCGTTCGCGACTTCCCAGAGCAGGTTGGGCAGATCGCGGAGGGCCTCGATCACCTTCCGCAGGTAGGTCTGCTGGAGCTCCTGGACACGCGCTTCGAGCGGCATGACCTGATAGTCCAGGATCGAGACGATCCCGACCCCGCTCACGTTGTTCATCGCGTGGAACGGGTGATCCTCTATGTGGAGGGGAGCCGAGCTCAGGTGGATACCCCACCCCTCGAACAACAGCACCGCGACGTACATCCCTCGATCACCCGCGGCGACGACCCGGTCGCGCAGCCTCTGGAAGTACTCGTCGTCGAACCGATCGAGGTCGAACTTCGGTCTCCCGTCGCTCGCCTCCCCGGGGCCGGTCCGGGCCCACGGCTGGGGCGACATGCAGAGGTGGTAGTTGGCCGCGGCCGTGTACGAGCGGAAGTGCTCCCATCTCCAGAGGCGGATGAAGTTGTGCCCGCGCTCCTCGAGGAAGTCCAGGTACTCGTCGAAGTCCATCGGATCGGGCGTATCACTGCAGTCTTCGCCCGGTCCGATCCCGTCCTGGAGGTTGTGCCAGATGTGCGAGCCGGCCAAGTACACGGCTCGCCGATCCGCCTGTTCCCCGGAGGCCACGGTGAAGTATCGCGGGTTGGTCGTCGAGACCACGAGATGTCCGAGGTTCGCCGGCGGCGTTCGGTTCATCGGTTCCCCCTGGCCGCGCTCTCCAACGCACTGTCCTGGCATTCCGTTTCCCGGGCGCTCCAGAGCCAAACCATGGGGTCGGCCCATGCGGTACCGTTTCGCCATGCGGCGCCTCGCCCGTTCTGTCGTCGTGATGCTGCTCGCGGGGGTCACCCTCTCGCTCGTTCCCGGCGACGCGTTCGCCCGCAAGATCGGGGTCGGCGACTCCGTGATGCGAGGCGCGACCACCGAGCTCCGGGCACGCGGGTTCCGCGTGAACACCACGGTGAGTCGTCAGTTCTCGGAGGCTCCGCGCCTGATCCGTTCGCTCAAGCGCTCGGGGCACCTTCCTCGGAAGATCGTGATCCACCTCGGCAACAACGGGTACATCGATCCCGCCGACTGTCGCCGCGCGGTCCGGGCCGCGGGCGGCAGGAGGGTGTTCCTCGTGACCCTCAAGGTGCCGCGCGGCTGGAAAGCCGTGAACAACCGGCGGCTGAAGACGTGCGCTCGTCGTCACGGAGCCGAGATCATCGACTGGGCCGAGTACGCGGTCGGCCACTCATCGTGGTTCGCCCGCGACCACTATCACCTCACGGCGCGGGGCGCGCGGAAGTACGCCCGCCTGATCAGCCGCGCGACCTGAGCCGTCGATCCTCCGTCGCTCTGCGGAAGGGCCGCTCGCTAGACTCGTCGCGGTGGCCTGCCCGAGCGGCCGAAGGGACACGCCTGGAAAGCGTGTAGGGGGGCAACTCCCTCGAGGGTTCGAATCCCTCGGCCACCGCCGATCGCACCCGGGCTCCTCAGTCGAGGTCGCCCAGGCGCTTCGTCCAGCGGGTGTAGCTCGAGCGCACGCGCATCCCGACGTGCTCGTAGAGCCCGAGCGCGCCGGTGCGGGAGTCGGTCGAGAGGCCGCAGTGACGGTAGCCGACGCCGTGGAGGCGCCGGAAGGACTCCTGCAGGAGCGCCCGTCCGAGCCCGCGGCCCCGGTACGCCATGTCGACCGCGAGCTGCTGGGTCCACCCCTCCGTGTCGTCGTCGAGTCCGTAATGGAAGTTCAGCGCCACGCCCACGATGCGGTCGCCGTCGACGATGAGCGGGACCAGCTCGGGCAGTACCTCGTCGCGGCGCAGCGTGGACGTCACCCAGTTCTCGAATCCCTGCGTCTCCCGGTCGGACCACTCGTCGAAGGCCACGTCGATCACCTCGAACACCGGCCGGTCATCCTCGCCGGGGCGGAGGTCGCGGAACGTCAATCCGTCCGGCAGCGTGGGTGCCGCAGGCGGCTCGTCGCCGAGGTCGATCCGCAGCGCCCACGACGTGTGGCCGACCTCGTAGCCGTGCGCGCGGAACAGCTCGGCGGCGTCGGTGCGCGTGTCGGACACGGTCTGACCGACGACCTCACGCCCGTCGGCTCGCGCCATACGCCAGGTCCACCTGAGAAGAGCCGTGCCGAGCCCGCGACCGCGATGCGCCGGCGCGACATCCGCCTCCGCCCGGCCCATGAACACGTCGCCGGAGGCGGCGAGCTCGGTTCCTGCCCAGACGCCGATCGACATGGTCTCGAGATCGAAGTCCGGCCGGTCCCAGTCGGCCGCGATGTCGTTGCGGGCGACCTCGGCCACGCCGTCGTCGTGACGTTCGCATGCGGCCACCAGCTCGAACGTGGGCCCGAGGTCGTCACGCGACGACGGCCGGGCCGTGTAGCCGTCGGGCAGGTCGATGCGCTGCATGCGTTGCTCAGGGTACGGTCCAGCCGGGGCACCGTTCGGGGGCGACGGGTCCGGGGAGCGATGGAGCCGCCTCCAACCAGTGCCGCACGTCGTCGAAGTCGGTCCAGGGGACGAACGGCACGCCGTCGCGTTCGCAATGGGCGACCAGGTCGAGCTTCGCGAAGGTCACGTCGGCGTAGAGTGCTCCGTACCGGTCGCTCGATCCTTCGCCGACGAATGCGACCGCGCCGCGCGTCTGCCGCCGTTCGAGTACGGCCAGCATCTTGCAGGTGCCGCACCCGATGCATTCCGGGTGGCGATTGCCGAAGACCATCCCTCCCGGCCGGCCGGCGTCCGTCCACGTCTGGTCGTTCGTGATCACCGGGATCGGGGGCACGCCGGCGGCGGCGAGCATCGGCTCGATATAGAAGCCGAACCCGTCGGAGGCGAGCGCCACCTCGATGCCGAGCCCCTGCGCCCAGGTCACGAACGGCGCGAACGTCGGATCCATGACGCAATGGGCGAGGGCATGATCGATCAAGGCCTGACGGTCGGCGTCGAGCATCGCGCTCTGAGCGGCTACGACGTCCTGTGCGCCGATCGTTCCCCGCTGCCAGGCCTCGTCGAGCGACGTCCAGTCCTCCCGCGCGAACGCGTCGAGCAGGTGTTCCGCCACGTCGTGCAGGCACGCGGTGCCGTCGAAGTCGACGACGACGGCGCCGACGGTGGCGGCGGTGGCGGCGGGAACGTGCGGTCGGGTGCTCGACACGAGGCAGTGGTCTCCCTGGATGCGGCGACGGACGCCGGAAGCCTATCGGCACGGGCGCGACGCCCGCAGGGCGCCCGTCTGGCAGGATCGGGTCGTGGACGACGAGGCCGAGCGGATCGCTCTGGGCGTGGTCGCGGCGGAGCGGGCCAGGCGCGCGAACGTCGTCGGGGCCGAGGTGCTCGTGATCGACGGGCTCGTCCTGGCGCTGTCGAACCTTCCCGATCCGGCGTTGAGCTCGGTCGTGGTGGAGCGACGGCCGAGCGACGCGGCCGCCGCGCTCCGCGAGGCCGAAGGCGAGTTCGAGCGGCGCGGGATGCAGTTCGGGATCGACCTGCAGGCCCGGCGACACCCGGGCGTCGACGCCGCCGTTCGGGCGATGGGTCTCACGCGCATCATCGAGCGTCCCGGCATGGTGAGGGATCCACGGTCGTTGCCCGAGGCCTCCGCGCCGGATGGGATCGATATCGTCGAGGTGTCGGAGTCCGGCGACATCGAGGCCCTCGTGCACGTCGGCGTGAAGGCGTTCGGCGATGACCCCGAGGTCGGACTGGCCTTCTACGGGGCCGGCGCCCGAGGCCTCGCCGACGCCAGCATGTTCCTGGCTCGACGGGGGGGCGAACCCGTCGGCATCTCCTCGGCGTATCGCGACGGCCCCACGACCGGTGTGATGGGGGTCGGGGTGGTCCCGGCCGCCCGACGGGTGGGGCTCGGGTCGGCGCTGACCGTGCAGGCCGCCAGGGCGTTTCCATCGGCCGACCTCGCGTGGCTCCATCCGAGCGACGAGGCGCGAGCGATGTACGCGCGGCTAGGGTTCCGGCGGGTCTCCGACTGGGAGGTCTGGGCGCGGAGGCCGGTCGGCGTCGATCACGAGGCCGGGGCCGGCCGGCTTCCTTGAGGGTCGGCTCAGGCGGCGCCGTCGACGATCTTGCGGTCGCCCACCGGTTCGTCGAGCTGAACCACGGTCCGTTTGAAGACGCCGATCTCGACGCAGGCGACGCCGCCGGCGTCGGGATCGTGTCCCTCGAACAACGTGATCGTCACGGCGTTGGCTCGAGAGCGCACGTCGACGTGGTCGAGCACGCTGCACGGCTCCACGCCGCTCACGAAGTCGATCGTCACCGAGCGACCGTCGTCGCTCACGGTGGCAGTGTCGAATGGCCGTGCGGAGACGTCGGCCATGCCGGGGCGAGGCGTGACGAAGATCGGGCCGTCGTCGCCCGGGGATGGGCTGCCGATCGGACCGGACCGGATCGGGGCGTCGGGGTCGCCGTTCGACGCGGCGATCGCGCCGCCCACGAGGGCGACGAGCACGATGGCGGCCGCGGCGACGAGGATCAGACGGGTTCGAGCCGTGGCGGTCATCGTGATCCCTCCGGGGAAGTCGTGGGCCGACAGGCCCTTCGTCAACAGGCCTGTTCGACGGTACGAGGCTCGCCACCGGTTCCCGCCGTGACGCCCGGGTCCGGCTCCGGCGGCCCTCAGGCGCGCACCGAGTCCGGCAGACACGGGAGCCGTTCGATCACGGACCTCGGGAAGACCGCGTCGAACACCGGCGTTCCCTGCTTCCCCGGTTGGACGCCGCTCGGCCCGGCGGTCTCCGCCTGGGTGAGCCGCTGCACGAACGCCGCGACCTGCGCCACTGTGAAGCCCTCGTGCCTGAGCTTCGTCTCGTCGAGCCAGATCTGCGTGGGTCGGGCCTTCAGGATCACGGGTCGGAACTCGGTGCCGTCGAATGCCCGCTCGACGGCGGCGACCATTCGGTCGATGTCGATCGGGAAGGCGCCGTTCACGGCGGGATCGCGCTGCATGCCGTGGTCGGCGGTGAGCATGAGCACCCACTCTCCGCGGCCCACCTGCTCGTCGAGGAAGTCGACGAACGTCGGCAGGTCGGCGTCCTGGATCCGCAGGGCTTGGGCGAGCTCCTCGCCGTCGGCCGAGAACTGATGGCCGAGCGAGTCGAGCATCTTGTAGTTGAGGTAGAGCAGGTCGGGAACGCGGTCGGCGCCGAACCGCTCGCGACGAACGAGCTCCTCGAACAGCGCCGTCTGGTAGGGCGTGCGGGCGGGGGTGTTGAAGCCCTGCGCCATCGCCCCGATCGAGTGGCTTCCCCAAAGCCCGTCGAGGCTGCCGTCGAGCTGGTCGAGCTCGACCTTCGCCTGCTCGAACGACGCGTCGATCGAGTCGTCGTTCGACCACGCGGGGAACCGGTAGTACGGCAGCATGCGCGTCGTGAGTCCCCACTCGTCGGCCGTGTCGTCGCCTCCGGTCGCCGCACTCTGCACCTCGCGCGTGATCGCGATGTCGGCGTCTCCACCGCGCCATCCCTTGCCGTGGCTCATCATCATGATGTGCGCGGACAGGCTCGCCGACGCCCCGACGATCGGCTCGTTGTCCATCGCGAGGTCGTACCGGTCGGCGAGGGTCGGCAGCTCCATGAAGGTCGGCCCCTGCGAGTTCGGCTTCCGGATGCGACCGTCGACCCACATGTACTCGTCGACCATGCCGTTGCGGCGGGGGTAGGCGCCCGTGCCGATCTCGGCATGGCTGGGCGGTGTGTTCGAGGGCGAGGCTCCCACCTGCACGTCGGTGAACCACGCCCCGCGCCTGGAGAGTCGGCGGAGGTTGGGCCAGGAATCCGCCCACCGCTCGAGCAGGTCGGTGCCGGCCGAGTCCCACACCATCGTGACGATCAGCTTCGGCGTGCGGCGCTCGCCGGCGGGGAGCAGCCCTTCGTCGAGGGACCGTCCGTCGGGCGCCGTGAAGCCGTCGAACTTCAGCAGCGACGCCGCGGTCTGCGAGAGGTCGGTGAGCGACGCGGGCTCGTCGTAGACGCCGGGGCGGACGAACCCGGGGCCGAAGAGCAGCAGGGGCACCCGCTGGGTGTGGTCGAACGGGGTGGCGTGCGTGAGGCCGCCGTCGACGAAGTTGGGGAACGTCGGGATCAGCTGCAGGTCCCCGCTTCGGGTCGGGTGGGTGCCGCGGACCGTGCGCACGAGCACCTCGTGGGGGACCGAAGCGCAGACCCTCCGCGCGAGCTGGCCGGGAGGGACCGTCGTCGCGGAGGGGGCCGATGGGTCGATCGCCGGAGGGCTCGGCGGACTCGATGTCGTGCCGACGGCTCTGGGCCATGCGAGCGCCGCCGCGCCGGCGGCCAGCAGCGCGGCCGCGATGACGAGCATGGAATGCCGACGGAAGGGAGACCTCGAGGGAGGCATGGAAGGCCAAGGGTACCGTGGCGGCGCATCGGCTCGGCTGAAGCGGATGCTCGTCCGATGCGCCGGCGCCGCTCGTCGGAGCCCCCTCGTATACTGCCTCCTGGCCGTGCTAGGCGGGGAGCTAGCGGTGCCCTGTACCCGCGATCCGCTTCAGCGGGGCTGAATCCCCGCCCGAGGCCCGGAAGGTCCGGGGCAGCCCTCGGAACGGAGCGTTGAAGGTCGGGTCCTGCGC
>JBEVGU010000035.1:0-25592 GCA_040511595.1 Actinomycetota bacterium
GGAGGGAGGGAGGACGTGACAGCCACACGTGCCGCCGGGGACGGACGGGGGACACGTCGGTCACTGCGCCCCCTGCGCGTGAAGATGATCCTCCCGTCGCTGATCGAGGCGAATGCGCCGGGCTACCGCCCGATCAAATACGCGTTGTTCCCGCCGCTCGGACTCGCGAGCCTCGCCAGCCACCTCGATCCGGACGACGACGTCGAGCTGCTCGACGAACACGTGCAGGCACCGCTCAGGCTCGACGACGCACCGGATCTGCTGGTGATGACCGCCTACATCACCTCAGCGCGGCGTGCTTGGGAGATCGCCGACCTGTACCGCGCACGGGGTACCCACGTGTGCGTCGGCGGACTCCATCCCACGTCGCTCCCGGTTGAGGCGGCCGCGCACGCCGACACGGTCTTCATCGGCCCCGGTGAAGGCGCCTGGCAGGAGTTCCTGGCTGACTTCCGTGCGGGGCGTCCCAAACGGCGCTACGAAGCCGGCGCGAGCATGCGCACCCTCGCCGGGATCCCACCCGTGCGTCGCGACCTGATCGAACGCCGGCGCTACCTGTGTCCGAATTCCATCGTTGTGTCGCGCGGCTGCCCGCACCACTGCGACTTCTGCTACAAGGACGCCTTCTACGAGGGCGGCCGCTCGTTCTACACGCAGACCGTCGACGAGGCGCTCGCGGAGATCGACCGGCTTCCCGGCAAGCACCTCTACTTCCTCGACGACCACCTGCTCGGCAACGAACGGTTTGCACAAGCCCTGTTCGAGGGCATGCGCGGTATGGGACGCCTCTTCCAGGGGGCGAGCACGGTGCAGGCTATCCTTCGTGGCGACCTGATCGAGCGTGCCTCGGCCGCCGGCATGCGCAGCGTTTTCGTCGGCTTCGAGACCCTCAACCCCGAGAACCTGCGCAGGCACGCCAAGCAGCAGAACCTAGGCCGCGACTACGACGAAGTGATCCGACGTTGCCACGATCTCGGCGTGATGGTCAACGGCAGCTTCGTGTTCGGCCTCGACGATGACGGACCTGACGTGTTCGAGCGAACGGTCGAGTGGGGCATCTCGCGCAGTCTCGAGACAGCGACGTTCCACATCATGACGCCGTATCCTGGCACGGCCCTGCATCGCCGCCTCACCGACGAGCACCGCGTCGTCACCGACGACTGGGATCTGTACGACACCCGCCACGTGGTCTTCGAACCGAAGCGGATGACACCGGAGCAACTCGAAGCCGGCTACTGGCGCGCCTACCGAGACTTCTACCGGTGGTCGGCGATCTGGAACGGCGCGGCGGGGCAGGACACGCTCAAGGCCCGGGCGAGACACCTCGCCTACGCAGGTGGGTGGAGGAAGTTCGAGCCGCTGTGGGATCTCATCATCCGGGCCCGGCGCGTCAACAGCATGCTGCCTGCCCTGGAGCGAACGCTCGACGCGTTCTTCGGCGCTCGGGGGCCAATCGACAGGATCAAGTCACCACACGGGGGCCGGCGGGCAAGCTCCGGTCAGCGCACGGAGTGAACCGCCCGGCTGACGACATCCGACGACGAAAATCGGTGAGCCAGCGAGGCACAGTTGCAGCGTCGCCGGCAAGGTAGGTTCGAGACCTAGCGCTGCGAGCCGGCGAACAGACCCTGGACGAAGTATTACTGCAACGCAAATTACACGATGAGCGGCACGATGAGCTGCAGGAACGCGGCGGTTGCTGACCTAGGGTTCCAGGAACAGACAAGGGCCCTAGGAGTGGTGTGAGAATCGGCTCCGAGCAAAGACAAGGGGTCGTTCGCCACCTCGCTGGCTGCTGGCGGATCGGGGCATCCCGCCGGCCGAGATGGGCGTTACCGAGCCCTGACCCACGCCCACTCGCTACACTTCAACTCGCCGGTGATGAACTCGGTGGCGGCCTTCTGCCAGGTTCTCTACCGGCCCGGGCCAGGCCAGGTAGCTCAGTTGGCAGAGCACGCGGCTGAAAACCGCGGTGTCGGCAGTTCGATTCTGCCCCTGGCCACTCGATCCGCTGGATGTGCCCGGGCACTCAGTTCAGGATCTCGCGGCTCCGCACCTCGGCCCAACGCGTCAGCACGCCCTGGTAGACGTCGGCCGCCCGCGGGTACTCGCCCGCTTCCAGGGCTTCGAGCGCGTCGTGGATGTCCCTGGCCGAGTGATCGTCGTCGAGCTCGTCCCACCGTTGGAAGTCGCAGAGCTCGGCGTAGTCGAGCTCGAGCACCGACGCCGGGTCGAAGTTCGTCATCCACTGATGCAGGTCCAAGATCAGATCGCCGATCGGTCCGAGGTCGGAACGCCGCAGCGGCGCGATCGCCTGTTCCGCCCGGCGGATCGCCCGGCGGGTCGTGGTGCGGTAGCGGAGCCGCCACCGCCCCCGATCGTCCTCGACCAGCTCGCGTTCGTCGTCGCGGAACAGCACGAACCATCGGATGGGCACATGCCACGTGCTCTGGTGGCAGAACGCGATCGCCGAGGGATCGCGGCGGCGGAGCTTCGCGAGGTCTCGGCTTGCCCGCCTGCCGTCCTTCTTCGTCACGAACCGATCCCAGAGCTCGATCGGTTGCGTCTCCCGGAAGGACACCATCGCCGCGAGCACGCGCATGCGCATGCGTCGGGGGCTGACGAGCGTGCGTCCCTCGACGTGCAGGAGGTCGGCGGTGTCGGCGTCTGCCGGCGCCAGCACGCCGAGGCTGCCCGTGGTGCGGTGGTCGACATAGCGTGGCCGCGACGGTGCGATCGCGCCCCCCTGCAGCAGGTACCGCTCCCAGTGCAGCTGCTCGCTGCGCTCGAACGCATCGAGCGGTTGATACACACGGAGGAACGCGCTGGGCACCATGTTCGGTCGAGTCTACGCCGCGAGTCGGCGGCCGCGAACGTGAGGTCTTCACCTATGCTCTCGGCGTCCGACGAGCGGGACTCGAGGGGGCTCTTCGCGTGGTGTCCGAACCCGAACATTGGCGCGGCACGGAACCGCTGCGTGTGCTGGCTCCCGACGGCACCGCGGTCGGGGATCCCGACGTGGGTCTTGAGCCCGATGCCCTGCGGGCGATGCTGCGTTCGATGATGCTCGCGCGCCGGCTCGATCGCGAGTGCATCGCCCTCCAGCGACAGGGCGAGCTGACGGTATACCCGGGCTTCGAGGGGCAGGAAGCCGCGCAGGTTGGCAGTGCGTCGGCGCTCGCGCCCGAGGACTGGGTGTTTCCGACGTTCCGAGAGCTCGCTGCTGCGCTCGTGCGCGGCGTCGACCCGGTGCAGTACCTCGCGTATCACCGGGGCACCTGGCACGGTGGCCCGTACGATCCGCGGGCGACGCGGTTCGGGCCGATCTGCATCCCGGTGGCGACCCAGATCGCCCACGGCGTGGGCCACGCCATGGGCCAGTCGCTCGACGGGGTGCGGGCCTGCACGCTGACCTACTTCGGCGACGGCAGCGCGAGCGAGGGCGACTTCCACGAGGCGGCGAACCTGGCGGGGGTCTTCGAGGCCCCGGCGATCCTGTTCTGCCAGAACAACGGATGGGCGATCAGCGTGCCAACCCATCGTCAGACCATCGGCGAGATCTGGAAACGCGCCGAGGGGTACGGGTTCCCGGGGGTGCGCGTCGACGGCAACGACGTGCTCGCCGTGTACCGGGCGACGCGCGAGGCAGCCTCCCGCGCGTGTGCGGGCGAGGGCCCGACCTTGATCGAGGCGCTCACGTACCGCATCGGCGCCCATTCCACCGCCGACGACCCCGGGCGCTATCGCGACGACAAGCAGGTCGAGCGGGCCCGCGCGTTCGATCCGATCGAGCGGTTCACGACGTGGCTGCGCGGCGAGGATGCGATCGACGACGCGACGCTCGCCCCCTGGCGCGAGGAGATCGAGGCCGAGGTGCTCGAGATCAGGAACGGCGTGATCGCGAACCAGGCGCCGCCGGTCGAGTGGATGTTCGACTGGACCTACGCGGACCCGCCCGCCGCGCTCGCCGATCAACGCCACGAGGTCGTCGGTGGCTGAGGTCACGATGGTGGCCGCGCTGAACGCGGCCCTCCGCGATTCGCTCCGCGACGACGACCGGGTCTTGCTGTTCGGCGAGGACGTCGGCCGCTCGGGCGGGGTCTTCCGGGTCACCGACGGCCTGCAGTCGGAGTTCGGCGAACGCAGGGTGTTCGACACCCCGATCAGCGAGGCCGGCATCGTCGGCGCCGCCGTCGGCCTCGCGTTCGCCGGCTGGCGGAGCGTCGTCGAGATGCAGTTCGACGCGTTCAGCTACCCGGCGTTGGAGCAGATCGTCGATCACGTGGCGAAGATGCGGGAACGCACCCGCGGGCGCGTCGACATGCCCATCACGATCCGCATCCCGGCGTTCGGGGGCATCAAGGGGAAGGAACATCACGGCGAGAGCCCGGAGACCTACTTCGTGCACACCGCCGGGCTGAAGGTCGTCACGCCGTCGACACCCGGCGACGCGTACCGCCTGCTGCGCCTCGCGATCGCCGACCCCGACCCGGTGATCGTGCTCGAACCGAAGGCGCGCTACTGGACGAAGGCCGACGCTGGGTTCCACGTCGACGGGCCGGGCATCGGCGAGGCCTCGGTCGTGCGCGACGGCGACGACGCCACGGTCTTCACGTACGGGTCGATGGTGGCGCGATGCCTCGACGCCGCCGGCGAGCTCGCCGAGTACGACGTGTCCACCCGGGTCGTCGACCTGAGGTCGCTCTCGCCGCTCGATACCGAGACCATCGCTCGGTGCGTACGCGAAACCGGGCGGGCCCTGGTCGTGCACGAGGCCCCGCGCACGCTCGGGCTCGGCGCCGAGGTGACCGCCCGCATCGTCGAGGAGGCGTTCGACTTCCTCGAGGCTCCCGTTCGGCGGGTGACCGGCTACGACGTGCCCTACCCGCCCGCGGCGCTCGAGCAGCACTACGTGCCGAGCGTGGAGCGCATCGTCGCCGCCGTGCGAGAGGTCGTGGCCTACTGATGGCCGCCGAGCGCGTGTTCGCGATGCCGGACCTCGGTGAGGGTCTCGAGGAGGGCGAGATCGTCGAATGGCTCGTCGACGAGGGCGACCCTGTCGAGCTGAACCAGCCGCTCGTCGAGGTCGAGACGGCGAAGGCCACGGTCGAGATCCCGTCGCCGTTCGCAGGCTCGGTCACCGCGTTGCACGGATCCGTCGGATCGGCGGTACCCGTGGGCGCCCCCCTGGTGACGTTCTCCACGTCCGCCTCGGAGTCCGAGAACGATCCCTCCGCGGGCAGAGCGACGTCCGTCGCCGGCGCTCCCGCTCGGGCCACGCCGCCGGTCCGGAAGCTGGCCAAGGAGCTCGGGGTCGATCTCGCGACGGTTGTCGGCAGCGGCGTCGAGGGACGGATCACTGTCGACGATGTGCGTGCCTCGCCCGGGGGACGGGTCGAGGCGGCGAGGCCGGGGCGGGCGGGTCGCACCGGCATCGCGGCGGCCCTGCAGCGACAAGCCGCGATCCCGCAGGTGACCACGTTCCGCAGCGTGGACTGCTCGGCGCTCGACGTGTTCCGCCGGGAGCTGGGGGTGTCGCCGCTTCCCGTCGTCATCGCCGCGCTGTGCCGGACGACAGCCTCCCATCCCCACATCAACGCCATCTGGCACGACGATGACGGCGTGGTGCGGCGCGAGGAGGTGCACGTCGGCGTGGCCGCCGACACCGAGCGCGGGTTGGTCGTCCCCGTGGTGCACGACGCACCGGCCATGGGCATCGCCTCGCTCTCCGAAGAGATCCGCAGGCTGGCCGGGGCGGCACGCGACGGCTCGCTCACGCCCGCCGAGCTCACCGGCGCGACGATCGCGGTCAGCAACACCGGAAGCTACGGCAGCGAGGCCGGAACGCCGATCTTGTCGCCCGGCAGTAGCGTGACGCTCGGCCTCGGGGTGATCGCGCCTCGCGCCCTGGTGGTCGACGATCACATCGTCGCCCGCCCGGCCTGCACGCTGAGCTGTACCTTCGATCACCGCGTGCTCGACGGCGCGGGCGTCGGGCGCGCGCTGACCGACCTGGTCGAGACCCTCACGTCCACCGAACGCCTGGGAGGCTTGCCGCGATGAAGATCGTGTCCCTGCTGCCGTCGGCGACCGAGATCGTGTATGCGCTCGGCCTCGGCAGCGACCTCGTCGGCGTCACCGACGAGTGCGACTTCCCGACCGATGCCGTGACCAAGCCGGTGGTCTCGCGCAGCGCCCTCCCCCAGGGGAGTCCGCTCGGCTCCCGCGAGATCGACGAGGCGGTGCGCGAGCGCATGGAGGCCCGGCAGCCGCTGTACCGGCTCGACACCGACCTGATCCGTCGCGAGCGTCCCGATGTGATCATCACCCAGGATCTCTGCCGCGTCTGCGCCGTGCCGGCCGGCCACGTCGAGGAGGCGCTGGCCTCGCTCGGGCTCACTGAGGAGACCAAGGTGCTTTCGCTCGATCCGAGCACGCTCGACGAGGTGATCGCCCAGATCGAGATCGTGGGCGCGATGCTCGGAGCTGCGGAGCGAGCCGCCGACGTGACCGTCGGACTGCGCGACAGAGTGGCGGCGGTCAAGCACACCGCGGTGCGGCTCCCCACCGTGAACGTCTTCTGCATGGAGTGGGCGGAGCCGCCCTTCGCAGCGGGTCACTGGGTGCCGGAGATGGTCGAGGCGGTCGGGGCCACGAACCTGCTCGGCGCCAAGGGCGAGCCGTCGCGCATCGTCACTCACCGGGAGATCCGCGACGCCACCCCCGAGGTCCTGATCTACATGCCGTGCGGGTACTACCTCGAGGAGGCCGAGGCCGAGGGCGAGCGGGTCGTCGCCCACCCCGAGATCGCCGACACCCCCGCGGCGCGCAACGGCAACGTCTTCGCGGTCGACGCCACGTCGTTCTTCTCTCGCCCCGGGCCACGCATCGTCGACGGACTCGAGATACTCGCGTGGGCCGTGCACCCCGAGGCCTACGCCGAGCCGTCGCCGGGCGCGATCAGTCGCCTGTGAACGGGAACACCGCACGCTGCGTCGGCGGTTGAGTGGACAGATGACGCAGGCACGGGCGCGCGGAGTGCTGTCGACGAGCGTCGGCACGCACACCGGCGCGTTCACGGCGCTCGACTGGGCACTGTTCCTGTCGATCGGCGCGATCTGGGGTTCGTCGTTCCTGCTCATCGCGCTAGGGCTCGATGCGTTCGAACCGGGGCTCATCACCTGGCTCCGAGTGCTGTTCGGAGCCGCGGTGGTGTGGCTCGTGCCGGCGGCCCGCTCGCCGCTGGCAGGCGAGGACCGGGCGCGTATCGTGGCGCTCTCGTTCCTGTGGGTCGCCGTGCCGTTCACGCTCTTCCCGCTTGCCCAGCGATGGATCAGCTCCGGGCTGACCGGGCTGTTGAACGGGGCCCTGCCGATCTTCGCGACGACGATCGGCGCGGTGATGCTGCGCCGGATCCCCGGGCGCGCTCAATCGATCGGCCTCGTCGTGGGGTTCGCGGGCGTGGCGGCGATCGCAGGTCCCTCGATCGCCGAGGGATCGAACGAGGCGCTCGGCGTGGCGCTCGTGCTCGCCGCGGTCGGCTGCTACGGGGTGGCGATCAACATCGCGGCGCCGCTCACGCAGCGGTACGGGTCGCTACCCGTGATGGCGAGGATGCTCGGGCTCGCCGCGATCTGGACGGCGCCGTTCGGGGTCGTGGGGCTCACCCGCTCCTCGTTCGCCTGGGGACCGCTGGTCGCGATCGCGGCGCTCGGAGCCATCGGCACTGGCCTGGCCTTCGTGATCATGGGTCGCCTGGTCTCGCGCGTCGGATCCTCACGCGCTTCGTTCGCCACGTACCTGATCCCGGTCGTCGCGCTCGTGCTGGGAGCCGTCTTCCTCGACGAGAGAGTCCGGCTGCTCGCGATCGCGGGCATCTCGTTGGTCATCGCCGGAGCCCTGCTCGCCTCGCGGAAGGATCGCCGCGCGTGATCGACGAGGAGGCGGACGGCGGCTCGTCGTGATGTACCCGGTCGGGGCGCCGCGTTCCGGCGGCGGAGACGGCGTTGTCGCTGCCGCCCGACACCCTTCCGGCGGCGCCGGAACGCCCTGACGTTCGGCGCGTTCGATATCCTGCCCGCCATGGCGCCCGAGGTGACGATCGACGGCCGCGCGTACCGGTTGGTGCGGCCCATCGCGGTCTTCGCCTTGAGCGTCGTCACCCTCGGCATCTATTGGCTGGTCTGGTACTACCGCACGAACGACGACATACGCATGTACCTGCGGAACTACACGATCCGGCCGCTCGTATCGACGTTGGCGATCGTCGGGATGTTCCTCGCCGTACCGATCGTCGTCCTGGCCGTGCTGACGGACCAATGGTGGCTGCTGGCCATGGCCGCACTGCTGGTGCTACTGGGCCTCGTCGGGTTCTCCCACACGGCTCGACGGGTCATCACCGTCCAGGAGGAGATCGGCGTCGAGCCGCCGTCGGGCGGCCTGGCGCTGCTGCTCTACATCGTGGCCAGCTTCATCGCGGGCTCCTACCTGCAGGCCGGGCTCAACCGGGCCTGGAAGAAGGCCGCGGACGACGAGCGGGAGCGGGAGAAGCGGGAGCGGGAAAAGGTCGCCGCGGCCGTCACCGAGCGGGACTCCGTGATGACGTTCCCGAGGCCCGCCCCGACCGGGGGCGTGAACCTCGTGACGCCCGAGGACCTGGGCTCGCGCGTGACGTTCCAGTTCGAGCTGCCCAACGGGTACACGACCGAGGCCGTCGGGGTGTTGGAGCGCTGGGATCCCGAGGCAGAGACGTACTTCGTGCGACAGAAGGACGGCACCGAGGTGCGGGTCCCCGCGCGCGGCGTTCGCCACGGCAAGGTGATCCCCGCCCGGCCGGCGGCTCCCACCCCCGGCTGACCGTCGAGCGTGTCCTCGGCCCATATCACCAGGAGGTCTGACCGATGGCCGACGAACTGCCCACCTCGCTGATCCGTTTGCGCCTCGGCCAGGACGACGCGCACTACGGCGGCAACCTCGTCGCCGGCGCGACGCAGCTGAGGATCGTGGGCGACCTGATCACCGAGCTCGCGATGCGCTACGACGGCGACGAGGGGCTGTTCCGCGCATACGAGTCGATCGAGTTCCTCGCACCGCTCTACGCCGGCGATTGGATCGAGGCCCGCGGGCAGATCGTGACCGTGGGGAACACGTCACGCCGCTGCGAGTTCGAGATCCACAAGGTGGGTGCCGCGCGCACCGACATCGGCGAGAGCGCCGCGGAGTTCCTCGACGAGCCGGTCCTCACACTCAAGGCCGTCGGCACCACGGTCGTGCCGAAGGAGCATCAACGCTTCGAGCACTGAGGGAGGCGGCGGGCCCTACGAGGCGCGCTCGAGGCCATGCAGCACCTTGAGCAGCTCATCGACGTTGAACGGCTTGGGCACGTAGGCGTCGGCGCCGAGCTCGGCAGCCTTCGCGCGATCGCGGAGCGACGAGAGCGCGCTGACGATCACGACGCGGGGGCGTTGGTCGACCGGGAGCTTCAGCATCTCCTCGAGCACGGCCCACCCGTCCATCGTCGGCATCATGATGTCGAGCACCATGAGGTTCGGGTGATGCTCTGAGATCTCCGCGAGCGCCTCGATGCCGTTGGCCGCGGCGTACGTCGTGTAGCCCTCGGCCTCGAGGCTGAACTGCAGGACCCACACGACCTGTGGCTCGTCGTCGACGACGAGCACGGTCGGCACGGTGCTCGCAGGCGTGGTCTCGTTCTGCATCGTGCTGGAGGCTACGGTCGCTCGATCACGGTCCTGAATCGGCCGCATGGCCGGTTTCGATGGCACCGAGTGGCCCAAGGCACGTTCGGAAGGCCGAGGGCCCGGGTGATACCTGCATAGTCACCCGTGGCCAAGGGGTTCCGCCTACGTCGCCGAGCGGATATGCGCCGCCGTGCGCTGTCCGTGCACGTCAGGCGATGTGCACGCCAGGGGTTGTCACGATCCGCCCGATCCGGAATGCGCCATGAGGACCCGCCGAAGTCAACACCCGGTCGGCATCGAGGGGATCGACCACGAGCACCATGCCGATGCCCATGTTGAACGTCGAGAACATGTCGTCGTCCCCCGCCTGAGCGGCGTTGCGCACGAGCTCGAAGATCGGGGGCTCCGGCCACGTTCCACGGTCGAGCTCCGCGCCCATGCCCTCGGGGAGCGCCCGTGGCAGGTTCTCGTGGAAACCCCCACCGGTGACGTGCGCGGCGGCATGCACGAGCCCGGCGCGTGCGAGGGACAGCACGACCGGTGCGTAGATCGCACACGGCTCGAGGAGCTCCTCGGCGGTCGTGCGAACGCCCCCGAGCTCGGGAGGCGCCTCGTCGAGGCGGCGCCGGGCGAGCAGCGCGTGACGCACCAGCGAGTAGCCGTTGGCGTGTAGCCCGCTCGACGCGAGCCCGATCAGCACGTCGACCTCCCTCACGCGACGCCGACCCAACAGCGACGCGTCGTCGACGGCCCCGACGCAGAACCCGGCCAGATCGAACGCATCGTCGGCCATCGTGCCCGGATGCTCCGCCGTCTCGCCGCCGAGCAGCGCGCATCCGGCCCGCCGGCATCCCTCCGCCACTCCTTCGACGATCGAGGCGACACGCTCGGGCACGACCTTGCCGACGGCGAGGTAGTCGAGGAAGAACAGCGGCTCCGCGCCGGTGCACACGACGTCGTCGGCGCACATCGCCACCAGGTCGATGCCGACCGTATCGAGCCGACCGATCGCGCGAGCGATCTCGAGCTTCGTGCCCACGCCGTCGGTCGCCGCCGCCAACAGCCGGCCGCCGCCGATGCGGAACAGGCCCGCGAACCCGCCGACCTCGTCGGCAACCTCGGGGCGGCGCGCCCGCGAGGCGAGGTCGCCGATCAAGCTGACGGCTTCCGCGGCCGCATCGATGTCGACGCCGGCGCGCCGGTAGGCCTCGGTCATCGAGGCGTTCCCGCATCCACGGCCGCGGACCCGGGGCCGGTCACCCGGTCGGCAGCCGGAGCTGATCCTCCAGCACGAACTTGCCGGCCTGCGCCGGCACGTCGATCGGGTACTCGCCGTCGAAGCATGCTCGGCAATACGCCTCCTTGGGCTCGCCCGCCGCCGTGACCATGCCCTCGAGCGAGAGGTAGCCGAGCGAGTCGGCCCCGACGTATGCCCGGATCTCCTCGACGGTGAGGTCCGCGCCGATCAGCTCCTGGCGGGTTGGCATGTCGATGCCGTAGAAGCACGGCCACTGCACGGGCGGGCACGTAATGCGGATGTGCACCTCCGCGGCGCCCGCCTCCCGCAGCGCCTGCACGATCTGCTTCGTGGTCGTGCCGCGCACGATCGAGTCGTCGACGACGATCAGGCGCTTGCCCCGGATCGAGTCAGGGAGCGGGTTCAGCTTGAGCTTCACGCCCCGGTCGCGGAGCCCCTGGGAAGGCTGGATGAAGGTGCGGCCCACGTACTGGTTCTTGTAGAGGCCGTCGCCGTAGGGGATGCCGCTCACCTCGCTGAACCCCTGGGCGGCCGAGTGCCCCGTGGTCGGCACCGCGATCACCAGGTCGGCCTCGACCGGGTGCTCCTTCGCGAGGATCCGCCCCATCTCCCGGCGGGATTCGTGCACGGTGGCTCCGCCCAGGCGGGAATCGGGCCGCGCGAGGTATACGGACTCGAAGATGCAGAGCGCGCGCCGCGGCGACTCCGCGAAGCGCACCGAGTGCAGCCCACGGTCGTCGAACCGCACCAGCTCACCCGGCTCAACGTCCCGCAGGAACACGGCGCCCACGATGTCGAGCGCGCAGGTCTCGCTCGCGACCACGAAACCGTTTGGCAGCCGTCCGATCGAGAGCGGACGCACGCCGTAGGGGTCGCGCGCGGCGTACACGCTCCGCTCGTCCATCATCACGAAGCAGTACGCGCCCCGCAGGCTCGGCAGCACGCGCCGCGCGGCGTCCTCGAGGCCGCCGAGCACCGCCATCTCGTTCGCGATCATCGTCGTGACGATGTCGGAGTCGGTGGTGGCGGCGGCGCCGCCTTTGGCGACGAGCGCCGCGAGCTCACCCGTATTCACCAGGTTCCCGTTGTGGCCCAGGGCGAGCGAGTGAGCGCCGTCGGTCTTGAAGACCGGCTGCGCGTTCTCCCAGGTGGTGGCGCCCGTCGTCGAGTAGCGGGTGTGCCCGATCGCCAGGTCGCCGTGCAGGGTGGTGAGCGTGGCCTCGTTGAACACCTGGCTCACGAGCCCCAGGTCCTTGTAGACGAGGATGTTGCTGCCGTCGCTCACCGCGATGCCGGCGGACTCCTGGCCGCGGTGCTGCTGGGCGAAGAGCCCGAAGTAGGTGAGGCGAGCGACGTCGTCACCGGGCGCCCAGACGCCGAAGAGCCCGCATTCCTCTTTCGGTGACTCTGCGCCCACGAGGTCCCCAGTGTAGCGGGGTCAGAGCAGCGAACCCTCGAGGCGCAGCAGGGTCTCCTTGCGGGCCATGCCACCGCCGTAGCCCGTGAGCGAGCCGTTGGCTCCCACGATGCGATGGCAGGGCAGCACGATCGGGATCGGGTTCGACCCAAGCGCCCGCCCGACCGCCCGGGCGGCCTGCGGGCGCTCGATGCGCGCCGCGATGTCGCCGTAGGTGGCGAGCTCTCCGAAGCCGACCCGGCTCGTGGCGCGGAGCACCTTGCCGGCGAACGGTCCGATCAGGCGGCGGTCGATGTGCAGCTCGAACCGGTGCCGTTGTCCGCGGAAGTACTCCTCGAGCTCGCGCCGGGCACCGTCGGTCGGCGCCGCGGCCTCCATCACGCGCGGCGAGACCTCGCGTGAGAGCCGGGTGAGCACCCGGTCGCGATCGTCGTCGTCGAAGGCGACCGTCACGAGCCCCTTCGACGTCACGGCCACGAGCAGCTCGCCGATCGGCGAGTCCATCGTCGCCAGCGCAACGTCGACGAGCCCCTTGGCGGCCGCGCGGTCCTCGAGCGACGGCGTGGCCCGTCGCGCGGCGGCGACCGCGTCTCGCGCGGGAGACAGCCGCTTCAGATCGCTCGCCTGCAGCTCGTTCGACTTCGTCGTCATCTCATCAGCTCCTTCAATCGCTTCATGCCCTGATAGACGTTGGCCCGCACGGTCTGCTCGCTGCTTCCCATTAGGGCCGCGATCTCGCCGTAGGACGTGTCGAGCACGTACCGGTGCACGACCGCCACGCGCTGACGCGGCGGCAGCTCGCGCACCGCCGCCCACAACGGGTCGGCCGGATCGCTCGGCTCGGGGTTGCCCCGGGACGGCGACTCTGGCACCTCCGCGGTCGGCACGGGGTGACGGCTCGCCCGCCGGTGCTGATCGATCGCCTTGCGACTCGCGATCGCCAGGATCCAACGATCGAGCTTCGCGGGTTCCTGCACCTTCGGGTAGGCGTGCAGCGCGGCGATGAACGTCTCCTGGAACGCGTCGTCGGCCTCCTGGGGACCGACCGCCACCACGAGGAACCGGTAGACCGTCGCCCGGTTGGCCTCGAGGAACTCCTGGAAGGGGGGCAGCCCCCCCTCGGTGCCGCTCATCGTGCTCCGCCTCGGCATCGTCATGTCATCCAAGTCGCCCGGTCTGCCCGTCGCCCGGTCTGCCCGGAACGACGTGGCGAGGGGCGCCGGCGTGAAAGAGCCGCGACGATCACGCCACGCCGAGCAACTCCGGAAGCCTCCGGTGATCGTCGATCACGTGGTGGGCCTCCGGTCCGCCGTCGGCGGGCCGATCGTGGAACCCGGTGAACCGCACCGTCGTCATGCCGAGCGCGAGCCCGCCGGCGACGTCGGTCCGGCGGTTGTCGCCGATGTGGACCACGGACGACGGATCGGCGATCCCCAGCCCATCGAGGGCGGGGGCGAAGGCGCCCGCCGCGGGCTTGAACCACCCGGTCTCATCGCTGAACGCCCAGGCATCGAACGAGTCCAGCAGGGCCAGCCGCTCGAGGCGCAGCCGGAGCGTGACCCCCGGCGTCAGCCCCACGTCGCACACGATGCCGAGGCGGAGACCTGCGCCTCGCAGCGTGGCGAGCGCCTCCTCGATGCCCGCTCCGAGCTCGAGAGGCACCGCTTCGCCGACCTGGCGGAACCCGTCGACGAGACGGTCGCGCAGGTCGTGGGCGAGCTCGATCCCGACGCGCTCGGCGACGAAATCGACCGAGTCGGCGGAGTTGTACTGGCCGGTGTTCGCCTCCCAGGCGTCCTCGAACCGCTCCCAGTTGGCCTCGAAGGCCTCAGCGAGCTCGGCGACCCCGACCGGCTGACCCGCCTCGGCCACCGTCGCCGCGAATCGCTCGACCTGTGGCCGGCGGATGCCGTTGTCGCCACCCGCCGACACGGCCACGATCGTGTCCCAGTAGTCGAAGGTCACCGCCTCGACGGTCACGGGATCCTCGGCATCAGACGGGCTCCTGCATCAGACGCGGGATCGCCGTCTCGAAGATCTCGCGCAACTCCTCGACCGTGGTCTCGAACATGCCGTCGAACACCACCCTCGGGCCCCCGGTCTCACCGAGGCGCGTGATCGAAACACCGTGGGCGGACGCGAGGGCGATGAGCCGGTCCTCGTGCTCGGGACCGACGGTCACGACCACCCGGGAGGCGCTCTCGCTGAACAGCGCGACGTGACCGGGAAGGTCGTTGGCGACCGTCACCGCGAAGCCGTTGCCACCGTCGATCGCGGCCTCGGCGAGCGCGACGCCGAGGCCGCCGTCGCCGCAGTCGTGCGCGCTCGCGAGCAGGTCATCGCGGGCCGCATCGTGTAACAGCTCGTGGAGAGCGTGCTCCTGCACGAGATCGATCGCCGGCGGGGTTCCGGCCACGACTCCGATCACCGTTTCCGCGAACTCCGAGCCGCCCAGCTCCCCGAAGGTCTCACCGAGCACGTACACGGCGAGGCCCGACCGCGGGAACCCGGCCGGCACGCGGAGCCGGTGGTCCTCGAGCAAACCCAGCATGCCGATCACCGGTGTCGGCCAGATCGACGAGCCGCCCGACTCGTTGTAGAAGCTGACGTTGCCGCCGGTGACCGGCGTCTCGAGCACGATGCAGGCATCGCGTATCCCCCTGATCGACTCGGCGAACTGCCACATGACGACCGGGCGCTCGGGGTTGCCGAAGTTGAGGCAGTTCGTGATCGCGAGGGGTCTCGCACCGGAGACCGCGACGTTGCGCGCGGCCTCGGCCACGGCGTGCACCGCACCGAGATAGGGGTCGAGGGCGCCGTAGCGACCCTTCCCGTCGGTCGAGAGCGCGAGCGCCTTCAGCGACCCGGGCACGCGGACGATCGCCGCGTCGCTGCCGGGACCGGCCACCGTCTGCCCCTGCACGCGGGAGTCGTACTGCTGCCACGCCCATCGCTTCGACGCGACGTTGGGGGCACCGAGCATGCGTAGCAGCGCAACGCGCAGATCGCCCTCGAAGGGCGCGAAGGTGGGGTCGTCGGTGCTCACGGCGGCCCTTGCGTGGTGCCCGGCGGGAGGCTCGCGGGGCCGGTCGTACTCGGGGCCCTCGTCGACGAGCGAGACCGCCGGCACCTCGGCCACGGTCACGCCGCCGTGGGTCACGGTCAGCTTGCCGCCCTCGACGAGATCGGCGATCACCGCGATGTCCAGGCCCCATCGCTCGCAGACCGCGCGCACGTCGTCGAGCTTCGAGGGAGGCACGATCGCGAGCATGCGCTCCTGGGACTCGCTCGTGAGGATCTCGAAGGCCTCCATGTCCGGTTCGCGCAGCGGCACGGCGTCGAGATCGAGCCGGACGCCCATGCCGGCGCGCGCGGCCGATTCGCTGACGGCGCACGTGATGCCCGCGCCGCCGAGATCCTGGAGGCCCTCGAGCAGGCCGCACTCGATCAGCTCGAGCGACGCCTCGATCAGCAGCTTCTCGGCGAACGGGTCTCCGATCTGCACGCTCGGCCGGGACGCCTCGCTGCCCTCGTCCAACGCGGCGCTCGCGAGGACGCTCACGCCGCCGATGCCGTCGCGGCCGGTGGATGCCCCGTAGAGGACCATCACCGAGCCGTCGTGTGGCGTGAGGGTCGATCCGGTGACGAGCGCGTCCGCCTCGGCGAGCCCGACGCACATCACGTCGACCGTCGGATTCGCGGAATGCGCGTCGGCGAACCGGATCTCGCCCCCGACCGTCGGAACGCCGATGCAGTTGCCGTAGCCACCGATGCCGGCGACGACGCCCGAGAGCAGCCACCGGTTCCGCTCGGTGGTGAGTGGGCCGAAGATCAACGGGTCGAGCAACGCGACGGGCCGCGCGCCCATCGAGATGATGTCGCGGACGATGCCTCCGACTCCGGTGGCGGCCCCTTGATAGGGCTCGATAGCGCTCGGGTGCGAGTGCGACTCCATCTTGAACACGGCGGCCATGCCGTCACCGACATCGACCGCGCCGGCGTCCTGGCCGGGGCCTACGAGCACGGCCGGGCCCTCGGTCGGAAGCGTCCTCAGGTGGATCTTCGAGCTCTTGTACGAGCAGTGCTCCGACCACATCGCTCCGTACATCGCGAGCTCCGCTGGTCGCGGCTCTCGACCCAGGGTCTGGCGGATGCGCTCGAGCTCGTCGTCGGCCAGGCCGAGCCGTCGATGCAGCGGTTGGCCGGGCGCCTCGTCGCTCACGGCCTCGTCGCTCACGGAAGCGCTCCCGCCCCCGCGAGCGCCGCCGCGAGCAGCGACGCGAACAACGCCTGCCCGCCCGTGGGCCCGACGTCGGGATCGACGGCGTGCTCGGGGTGCGGCATCAGACCGACGACGTTGCCCGAGTCGTTCCGCACGCCCGCGATGTTCTCGACCGAGCCGTTCGGGTTCGTCGACCGGTTCACCGACCCGGCGGCATCGGCATACCGAAACACCACGAGCCCCGCTTCCTCGATGTGCTGGAGCTGCTCGGGCGTCGCAACGAACTGCCCCTCCCCGTGCTTGATCGGGATCTCGACCACCTCGCCGGGCACGAGATCGGCCGTCACGGGAGACTGGGAGGTCTCCACCCGCAGGAAGACGTCGCGGCAGATGAACCGCAGCGACGCGTTGCGGATCAGGGCCCCCGGCAGCAACCCCGCTTCGCAAAGGATCTGGAAGCCGTTGCAGATGCCGAGCACGGGCCCCCCGCGGTCCGCGAACGCGCGCACCTCGTCGAGGATCGGCGCGTGCCCGGCGATCGCGCCGCACCGGAGGTAGTCGCCATAGCTGAAGCCCCCGGGCAACACGACCGCGTCAACGCCCTGCAGGTCGTGGTCGCCGTGCCAGAGCGCGACGCCCTCGCCCCCCATCGTCGCCACGGCACGGAGCGCGTCTCGATCGTCGAGCGACCCGAGGAAGGTGATGACGCCGACGCGGGGGGTCGCGATCGCCATCGATCGCTCAGGCTTCCTCGTCGGCGGCGCTCGAGCCGATCACCCGGTAGTCCTCGATCACGGGATTCGACAACAAGCGGTGAGCGATGGCGTCGACCTGCTCTCGCGCCTCGGCCTCGCTCGTGGCCTCGACGTCGAGCCGCACGTGCCGCCCGATGTGCACGTCGGACACGTCGTCGAACCCGAGCGCCGGCAGCGACGACTCAACCGCCTTCCCCTGCGGATCGGCGAGCCCTGGTTTCAACGTCACCAGCACCTCGAACCTGTGCCTCATGCCCGGCCCTCCCGTACGCGATCCAACGCCGATGCGTCGGCCGTCGGGTCGAGCCCGGCCGCTCCGGCCCGGCGCAGGTACGCGTCGAAGCCCTCGCCGGTCACGCGCTCGTACGCCTCGCGGTACCGCGAGGCCATGCCCGACACCACGTCGTCGGGCAACGAGGGCGGGGGCGGCTCGTGGTTCCATCCGCTCGCGTCGAGCCAGTCCCTCACGAACTGCTTGTCGAAGCTGGGCTGCGGACGTCCCGGCTCGTACCCGTCGACCGGCCAGAACCTGCTGGAGTCGGGCGTGCCCACCTCGTCGACGAGGATCAGCTCACGTCCGGCGAAGCCGAACTCGAGCTTCGTGTCGGCCACGATCACGCCGCGAGCGGCGGCCGCGGTCCCGATGCGCTCGTAGATGCCGAGCGTGAGCTCCCGCAGCCGCTCGTAGAGCCCCCGGCCAACCAGGTCGGCGGCATCGGCCGGGGTCAGGGGCAGGTCGTGGCCTTCGGCCGCTTTCGTCGTGGGCGTGAAGATCGGCTCGGGGAGCTGGTCGGATTCGGCGAGTCCGGCGGGCAGACCCACGCCGCAGATCGCACCGCCGGACCGGTACTGCGTCCAGCCGCTGCCGCTGAGGTAGCCGCGTGCGACGCACTCGAGCGGGATCACGTCGGCGCGGCGCACGAGCAGCGCTCGCCCCGCCAGGCTCGGCTCATCGGCGAACGGCGGCGGGAACGCGGCATGGTCGGCGCTCAGCACGTGGTTGCCGACGACGTCGGCGGTGCGTTCGAACCAGTGGATCGACAGACCTGTGAGCACGCGCCCCTTGTCGGGCACCGGGTCGGGCAGCACGACGTCGAACGCGCTGATACGATCGGTGGCGACGAGCAGCAACGCATCGTCGCCGGCCGAGTAGACGTCGCGCACCTTGCCCTGCGCGTGCAGCCGGCCGGTGGTGGTCACCTGGTCACGTCCTCCACGGCCGCCCGCCGAGGAGGGTCGGCGGGCAGCTTTTCGAGGCGGTCGAACACGGGCCGGAGGTTCCGCAGGAACCGGGACGGGTCGAACAGCTCGGCGACCGCGTCGTCGCCGAGCCGGGCACGCACATGGGGGTCGGCCGTCACCGCCTCGCGGAAGCTCGCGCCCTCGTCCCACGCTGCCGCGGCCGCTGCCTGCACGACGCGGTAGGCATCATCGCGTGGCATGCCCGCCTCGACGAGCGCCAGGAGCACCGATTGGCTGAACGCGATGCCGCCTCGGGCGTCGAGGTTCTCCAGCATGCGCTCGGGGAACACGACGAGCCGGTCGATCAGAGCGGTGAGATCGTCGAGCATGAACGCCAGCAGCCCCGTGGCATCCGGGAAGATCATGCGCTCCGCGCTCGAGTGCGATATGTCGCGCTCGTGCCACAGGGTCACGTTCTCGAGCGCGGCCACCGCGTGACCCCTGATCACGCGGGCGAGCCCGCTCACGCGCTCGCTCACGACCGGGTTCCGCTTGTGGGGCATCGCGCTCGAGCCCTTCTGACCGACGGCGAACGGCTCCTGCACCTCGCGGACCTCGGTGCGCGCGAGGTGACGGATCTCCGTCGCGATCGCGTCGAGCGTGGAGGCGACGATCGCGAGGGCCGCCATGTACTCGGCGTGGCGGTCGCGCTGGATCACTTGGGTGCTCGCCTCGGCAGGGGTCAGCCCGAGCCTGGCGCAGACCAGCTGCTCGACCCTCGGGTCGACGGCGCTGTAGGAGCCCACGACCCCGCTGATCGCCCCGACGCTGACGGCCTCGCGCGCGCGACGGAGCCGTTCCCGGTCGCGGTCGAGCTCGAAGGCCCACACCGCGAGCTTGTGCCCGAACGACGTCGGCTCGGCGTGCACGCCGTGAGAACGCCCGATGATCGGCGTAGCGCGGTACGTGAGGGCCTGGCGTTTCACGGCGACAAGCAGGCGCTCCACCCGGGCGAGCACCGCGTCGGCGGCCGCCCGCAGCTGCAGCCCGAACGCCGTGTCGAGCACGTCGGACGATGTGAGGCCGTGATGGATCCACCGGCCTTCCGAGCCGATCGAGGCCGCGACGACGTCGACGAACGCCGCGATGTCGTGTCGGGTGACGCGTTCGCGCTCGGCCACCGCCTCGACGGTGAAGGAGGCGCGCGCGCGGCAGGCCGCCGCGTCTGGGGCCGGCACGACGCCGAGCTCCGCCCACGCCTCGACCGCGAGCAGCTCGATCTCGAGCCAGTGCGCGAGCCTCGTCTCGTCGGCCCAGATCGCCGAGACCTCGGGCACGTCGTAGCGCGGGATCAAAGCTTGAGGCCCTCCGCCAGGTCGTCCTTGAACCGCCAGAGCGCAGCCTGCACGTCGGGATCGGCCACCCCCAAGATCTGCGCCGCCAACACGGCCGCGTTGACGGCCGCGTCGACCCCGACGGTGGCGACCGGCACGCCGGTGGGCATCTGGGCCGTGATCGCGAGGGCCTCGTACCCGAGCATCTGTGGCGACGTGGCGATGGGCACGCCGATCACCGGCAGCACGGTGCGGGCTGCGACCGCGGCTGCGAGATGCCCCGACATGCCCGTGGAGCAGATGATGACCTTCAGCCCTCGGTCGAACGCGGTACGCGCATACTCGTCGACCAGATCGGGGTTCCGCGACGACGACATGATGCGAACCTCGTGCTCCACGCCGAATTTCTCGAGGATCAGCCCGGCCTGCCGCATCGTCCCGAGCTCGGACGGCGAGGCCGCCAACACCCCGGCCCGCGGTGTCTCGTCGGTCACGGCAGCTCCTCTCCTGCGAGCCGGGCCACCGAGGCCGCGATGTCTCGCCTGTGCGTCTTACCCTCGAACGTGATGCGGTCGGCGGCGGTGTAGGCGATCGCGCGAGCCGCCTCGATCGTGGCGCCCGTTCCCGTGACAGCCAGCACCCGTCCGCCTGCCGTCACCACTGTATCGTCGTGCCGGGCGGTGCCGGCATGGAAGACGGTCGCCCCCGGCATCTCGGCCGCGCCGGCGAGGCCCTCGATCGGCACGCCGCTGGTCGAGGACGCCGGATAGCCCCCACTCGCGAGCACGACCGTCACCGCGGCGTCCTCGAGCAACGCCACCTTCTGGTCGGCGAGCCGGTCGGTGGCGGCCGCTTCCAGCAGGTCGGCGAGGTCGCTCGAGAGCCGGGGGATCACCACCTCGGTCTCGGGGTCGCCGAAGCGGCAGTTGTATTCGAGCACCTTCGGGCCATCAGACGTGAGCATCAACCCCGTGTAGAGCAGGCCCCGGTAGGCGGTACCTCGCGAGCGGAGGGCGGCGACCGTGTCAGCCACGATCGCCCAGATGCGCCCCTCGGTCGGGGCGTCGACCCACGGGAGCGGCGAGTACGCGCCCATGCCGCCGGTGTTCGGCCCGGTGTCGCCATCACCGATGCGCTTGAAGTCCTGGCTGAGCGCGAGCGGCGCCACGGTGTGGGCGTCGACGAGCGCGAACGCCGACACCTCGGGTCCCTCGAGCAGCTCCTCGACGACCACGGTGGCCCCGGCCTCGCCGAAGGCGCGATCGTCGAGGCAGTCCCGCAGAGCGGCGACCGCCGTCGTCCGGTCGGTCGCGACGGTGACGCCCTTGCCGGCCGCTAGCCCGTCGGCCTTCACGACGGCGCGTCCGCCGAGCCCGTCGACGTAGGCGAATGCCGGCTCGATCTCGGAGAACGTCGCGGCGCGGGCCGTCGGGACGCCGGCCTCGAGCATCAGCTCCTTCGCGTACGACTTCGAGCCCTCGAGCCGGGCGGCGGCCGCGTCGGGCCCGAACACCGCGAACCCGTTCGCGCGCAACGCGTCGGCGAGGCCGGAGACGAGTGGCGCCTCTGGCCCGATCACGACCAGATCTGGCCCTTCGACGAGCGCGAGCCCGACGAGGGCACCGACGTCGTCGAGATCCACCCCAGCGACCGTGCGAGCGAGCTTCGCAATGCCGGCATTCCCGGGTGCGACGACGAGCTCCGAGACCCGCGGGCTGCGCGCGAGCCCCCAGGCGAGAGCATGCTCACGGGCTCCCGAGCCCGCGACGAGGACCTTCATCGGCACCCCGCCACCGGGCCTCGAACGCCGCTCATGGGCGAAGTCTACCGAGGGGCGCCTCCGGCGAGGGCACCGGGGAGGCCAGCACGGCCACGAGCCCGGCGGCCGTGGCCAGGGCGACGACCGCGACCTCGGAGCGTTGCGGCGCGTCGAGCAAGACGGCCGGCAGCACGGGGAGCGCCATGATCACGCCCGCCACACGACCGGTGAGCACGCACACGACGGCCGACACGACCGCCAGCGCCAACCCGATGCCGAGCACCCAGGGGTACCCGGTGGCGGCCGGGAGGACCGTTCGGGTTGCCGGATCGTCGCCGGCTCCGGAGACCGTCACCGCCACCCCCCACGCGGCGATCGCGATCGCGGCGCCGATCGCGCTCGCCACGGCGACGCGGTCGAGCACCCACGGGCCCCGATCGGGCAAGCGGAGCGGCCCGTATCCGACGGCCCGAGCGGTCGCGGCGCGCACCTCCGCGAACGATCGGATCCATGCCGCCGCCAGCGGTTCGGGGAATCCCCTGGCCGCGATCACGCCGGCGACCTCGGCCACCGACGCCGTGAACAGCAGCACCAGCGCCATCGTCCCGGAGTCGTCCAGCAGCGCCCCGATCGAGATCGCCGGCAGCGCGACGAGCACCCCCGCGGGTCGGCCGGAGGCGAGGAACAGGATGGCGGCCGCCGCGAACGCCGCCGCCGAGAGCACGGCGAGCCCGGACGGTGGATCGGACGTCGCCTCGCGTCCGGTGAGCCACGTGATCACGATCGGCGAGGCCGCGACCAGTCCGAGCAGCGTCAGCGAGAGCGCGATGCGACGCAACCTGACGACGCGGGCCGGAGCGGCCGGAAGGCTCACGACACGGGCAGGCTCTGCTCGCGCGCCGGCCCCACGCTCACCACGCCGACTGGCGCGCCGACGAGCTCTTCCATGCGCCGCACGTAGGACTGCGCCTGCTTCGGGAGGTCGTGGAAGCCCCGGCACTCGTCGATCTCCTCGTGCCACCCCTCGAGCTCCTCGTAGATCGGGCTCGCATCGTGGAAGACCGACTGGTGCGGCGGCATGTCGTCGAAGGTCTGCCCGTACGCGCGGTACCCGGTGCAGATCTTCACGGTCTCGAGCCCGCTCAGCACGTCGAGCTTCGTGACCAAGATCTCGGTGAGCCCGTTCAGGCGGGCCGCGTACCGGCCGAGGCACGCGTCGAACCATCCGCACCGGCGTTGGCGTCCCGTCACCGTGCCAACCTCCTTGCCACGGGTGCCGAGGCGCTCACCGACCTCGTCCATGAGCTCCGTTGGGAACGGGCCGGCGCCGACCCGCGTGACGTACGCCTTCATGACGCCGACCACCCGTTGCACCCAATGCGGACCCACGCCCGCGCTCGCGAGGGCGCTCCCCGCGACCGGGTTGGACGAGGTCACGAACGGATACGTGCCGTGGTCGAGGTCGAGCAGCACGCCCTGGGCGCCCTCGAACATCACATGCTTGCCGTCCCGCAACGCGCCGTAGAGCATCGAGGCGGTATCGACCACGTGCGGTTGGATGCGCTCGGCGAGCGCCATGTACTCCTCGACGATGCGCTCGGCGTCGAGCGGCAGCCTGTTGTAGATCTTCGTGAGGATCAGGTTCTTCTCGCGAAGCACCACATCGAGCTTCTCGCGGAAGATCTTCTCGTCGAACAGGTCCTGGATGCGCAGGCCGATGCGGGCTGCCTTGTCGCCGTACGCCGGTCCGATGCCTCGCTTCGTGGTGCCGAGCGCGTTCTTGCCCAGGAACCGTTCCGTGACCTTCTCGATCTCCAGGTGGTACGGCATGATCAAGTGCGCGTTGCCGCTCACGACGAGCCGCGAGACGTCGACCCCGGTCTCCCGGACCGAATCCATCTCCTTCATCAGGTGCCGCGGATCGACCACGACGCCGTCGGCGATCACCGACGTGATGTGCGGGTAGAGGATGCCCGAGGGGATCAGCTGCAGCTTCAGCAGACGGCCTTCTGCGATCACGGTGTGGCCCGCGTTGTTCCCGCCCTGGTAGCGGACCACGTAGTCCATGCCATCGGCCAGGAGGTCGACCGCTTTGCCCTTGCCTTCGTCCCCCCACTGGGTGCCGAGCACGATCGAGGCAGGCATGACGCGGCAGTCTACCGATGGCGGCATGTCCCCACATGAGCAGGCCCGTGGAATCCCCGCCGATCGACCGGTTCACGTTGCGGTTCCGCGACCGCGACCTCGAGCAAGGCTTCCTGGCCGACTTCTTCGAGGACGGGCCCACTCCCGCCCGCCCCTGCTCCGACGCTGCTGACGGCGCTCGCATCCGCCGGGCACCCACGATCGCCCGCCTCTATCGACGGTGAGCCCCCGGACGTCCAGCTGCAACTCCTTGCAACAAGACGACGCATCCATCCGTCGCCCCGAACCGCGCGAAGCAAAGTCGGCCGCCGCCCCGGTCAGGAAGGGGTGATGACGACGAGGCACACCCACCGGTGGAGGGTCCCCCGGGGGGGCGGGGCGAGCGGCGTGCAGACTACGAAAGGAGTTCGCTTTGCAACGAAGCATCCGGAAGCGGGCCGTCGCCGGCGCAGCGTCTCTCGCGCTCGGTGTGGGACTGTTCGCGGGGCTCGCCCCGTCGACGGTCATCGCATCGAGCCACCGGGAGGCGCCGCTCACGTCAGCGGATCCGCAGATCGACAACACCGATGTCTATGCCTTCGTCAGCCCGGACAAGCCAAACACGGTCTCGCTGATCGGCTCGTGGATCCCCTTCGAGGAGCCGGCCGGCGGCCCGAACTTCTACCTCTGGGCCGAGAAGACGAACTACGACATCAACATCGACAACGACGGGGATGCACGTCCTGACGTCACCTACCGGTGGCGCTTCAAGACCAAGTACCGCAACCCCGACTCGTTCATCTACAACAACGGCCCCGTGACCTCCCTGAACGACGAGAACCTGTTGATCCGCCAGACATATGACCTGTGGCAGATCAAGGGTGGCCACAGCACCAGGCTCTTGAACAACGCTCCGGTGGCACCGAGCAACGTCGGTGACGCGTCGATGCCGAACTACAACGCCGACTTGTCCGACGCTGCGGTGGTCGACGCCGGTGGCGGGGGCAAGAGTCTGAGCTGGGTCGGGCAGTCCGACGATCCGTTCTTCCTGGACCTGCGCGTGTTCGACCTGTTGTACGGAGGAGACTTCAGCGAGGTCGGCGACGACACGCTCGAAGGCTTCAACGTGAACACCTTGGCGATCCAGGTGCCCAAGAGCAAGGTTCGGGCTGGCGGCGAGTCAACGATCGGTGTCTGGAGCACGGCGTCCCGCGGAAGCATGCGGGTGCAGTCGCCGAGCACGGGAGCTGTCGGCTACCGCGGCCGACCCGTCCAGGTGTCTCGACTCGGCATGCCGTTGGTGAACGAGGTCGTCGTGCCGGTTGGCGCGAAGGACTACTTCAACGCCTCCAAGCCGAAGGACGACGGTCAGTTCCTGCCGGCGGTACAAGACCCCGAGCTGCCACGGTTGATCAGCGCCGTGTACCCATCGGTGTTCCCGAACAGTCCGGACTCGAACCCCGACAAGGACGGCGTGCAGCGCAAGGACCTGGTTCAGGTGTTCCTCACGGGCGTGCCCGGAGTGAACAAGCCCGATGGTGTCCGGGCCTCCGAGATGCTGCGGCTCAACCTCAACATCGATCCGTGCACCGGCGCGTGTTCCACGCTGGGTGTGATCGATGGTGACCTGGCCGGGTTCCCGAACGGTCGTCGCCTCGACGACGACATCGTCGACATCGCGCTCCGCGTGGTCATGGGCGTTCTCCTGCCCGATCACGACCCCGACGCCGACACCCTCGGTGACGGCGTGGACGCGAACGACAAGCCGTTCCTGAGCGAGTTCCCCTACGTCGCGTACCCGACTTCCGGGTCCGACGCGAACCCGCACAACTGATCGGCATGA
>JBEVGU010000036.1:0-2672 GCA_040511595.1 Actinomycetota bacterium
GACTCGTACTCGTCGATCCGGCCCGGCATCGTCTGGAGGAAGTCTCCGATCCGGCCGAGGCCGTCGTCCGGCAGATCCATCAGGACGCCCCCGATCCTCACGTACGCGTGGTTCATCCGCAGACCGGTGGCGGCCTCGAAGATGTCGAGGATCCGCTCGCGCTCGCGAAACCCGTAGAGCATCACGCTGACGGCGCCGAGCTCCAGCCCGGACGTGGCGAGCCAGACCAGGTGCGACGCGATGCGGTTCATCTCGCAGAACAGCACGCGCAACACCTGGGCGCGCGGCGGGGCCTCGATCCCGAGCAGCTTCTCGACCGCGAGGCAGTACCCGACCTCGTTGAAGAACGGTGAGAGGTAGTCGGCGCGTGTCACGAACGTCACGCCTTGCTGCCACGTCCGGTACTCGGTGTTCTTCTCGATCCCGGTATGCAGGTACCCGACGATCGGGGTGCACGACAGCACCGTCTCGCCGTCGAGCTCGAGCAGGAGGCGCAGCACGCCGTGGGTCGAGGGGTGCTGCGGCCCCATGTTGATGAGCATCGTCTCCCGGCGGACCTCCCGGGTGGAGGCCGGCGACGGCTCGCCCACGGTGCTCGGCGCTCTGTCCGCCGTCACGACGTCCTCCGGTCGACGGGCGGGATGAACGCGCCGTGATACCTCGTGTTCACGCCGCCGAGCTCCTCGGTCTTGCGGAGCGGCCAGCCCTCCCAGTCGTCGGGCAGCAGGATGCGTCGGAGATCGGGGTGGCCCTCGAACACCACCCCGAAGAAGTCGTAGGTCTCGCGCTCGTGCCAGTCGGCGGTGGGGAACAGGACGGTCACCGATGGGATCCGCGGATCCTCCTCCGGGAGACCGACCTTCACGCGCAGCCGATGATGGAGGTCGGTGGACGAGAGCTCGTACACCACCCAGAACCTGGGGTCGCCACCCGGCCGGTCGGTCGCCGTCACGCTCGAGAGGAAGTCCAGCCGCAGCGCGGGGTCGTCGCGGAACGATCCGAGCGCGGCGAGGAGTTCGTCTCGGCCCACCGAGACGCTCGCCTCGTCGCGCGAAACCACCACCTCCGGGTAGGACATCCGAACGCGGTCGGCGATCCCCGCTGCGTTCACGCTCGGCGGGCTCCCAGGTCGATCACGTGGCCGGCTCCTTGCGGACCTTCTCGTGCAACCGGAGGATCCCGTACATCAGCATCTCCGGCTTCGGCGGGCAGCCGGGGACGTAGATGTCGACGGGGACGATCGTGTCGACCCCCTGCACGACGGCGTAGTTTGTGAACATGCCGCCCGCCGAGGCGCACACGCCCATCGAGATCACCCACTTCGGCTCGGGCATCTGGTCGTAGACGGTCCGCAGGACCGGCGCCATCTTCTGGCTCACCCGGCCGGCGACGATCATGAGGTCGGCCTGCCGGGGCGACGCGCGGAACAGCTCCATCCCCCACCGCGAGAGGTCGTAGTCGCCGGCGCCCGTGGCCATCATCTCGATCGCGCAGCAAGCGAGCCCGAACGTGACCGGCCACATCGACTGCTTGCGCGCCCACCCCACCGCCCTGTCCAGCGTGGTCAGCAGCAGCCCGCGCTTGAACTCCTCCTCGCCCTCCCCGGCGGTGCGGCCGGTCTGGAAGCCCTCGAGACGCTCAACCGGCACGGGCGAGCTCCTCCTCACTTTCTGGCTCACGTTCTGGCACCCGTTCGGGCTCCGCCTCCTCGGCGAGCGGACGTTCGGCGTTCCCCCAGTCCAGGCCGCCTCGCTGCCACACGTAGACGTACGCGACGAACACCAGGCCGATGAAGATCGCCATCTCGACCAGACCGAACAGGCCGAGCCGCCGGAACCCCACCGCCCAGGGGAACAGGAAGATCGTCTCGACGTCGAAGATGATGAACAGCATCGCGACGGTGTAGAAGCTCACGCTGAACCGCTCACCCCTTGGCAGCCGCTCGGGCTCGATCCCACATTCGTAGGGCGCGAGCTTCGCGGGCGTCGGGCGGTTGGGCCGGAGCATCGCCGACACACCCAGCGAGAGCACGGCGAACAGGAGCGCGAGCACGGCCAGGATCACGACCGGCAGGTACTCGAACAGCTCGCTCGCCAGAACCACCCTCTCCCCCCCTTACGACGCCTGCGCGATCCGCTCGAGCGCGTACATGATCTTGTCGCGGGTGTCGCCCGTGCGCCCGTCGGTGAGGTTGCCCATCAGCCGCAGCATGAAGCGCATCAGCCACTCCTGCGGCAGCGCGTACTCGGTGAGCGCTCGCATCACCGGGGGATGCCCGATGGCCCGGACGAACACGTTGCCGATCCGGTAGTAGCGCCCGTACCGCTCGCGGAGCTCGGTCGGGTACAGGTGCGCCACGGCGGGCCGGTCCTTGACCAGCGCCTCGTGGATCAGCTCCGCGGCGAGCTCGCCCGCCTCCATCGCATAGGCGATCCCCTCGCCGTTGAACGGGTTGACCAACCCGGCGGCGTCGCCCACCACGAGCATGCCGGGCGTCGCCTGCGGCGCCCGGGAGAAGCCCATCGGGAGCGGCCCCGACAGCACCCGCCCCTCGGCCGAGCTCTCGTTGACGTTCCACTCCGCGGGAAGCATGCGCCAGAACGCGTCGAACACGCGTTGCGCCGACAGGTCCCTGAAGTCGCGGAACGTGTTCAGCAGGCCCGCCCCCACGT
>JBEVGU010000037.1:0-3296 GCA_040511595.1 Actinomycetota bacterium
ATCGCGCACAGGTGACCTCCGTGCGATGCATCCAGAGGGTCCGGTCGTCGTGCAGCTCGACGGCCCCGGGCTCGATCGGCTCCCAGAAACTCGGCCAACCGGTCCCCGACTCGTACTTCGTCGTTGAGCTGAATAGTGCGGCCCCGCATCCTGCACATCTGTAGACACCGGGCTCCTTCGTCGACGCATACGCGCCCGTGAACGGCCGCTCCGTTCCCTTGTTCCGAAGCACCTCGTACTGCTCAGGGGTCAGGCGGGCGCGCCACTCCTGCTCGGTCTGGGGGACAGTCGTGTGCTGTTGCTTCGAGTTGTCCATCTCATCTCCTCCTCGCAGACTCAGTCTCATCTGCCGTCGTTTTGTTACGCGCTTCCCACCCTCGCGAGCGGCCCAAAAACGGTCCTTGTGTATAGACCTTCTCATCAGGTTGGCTCGTTGATCTTGGTGGCGTGTGCTCGGTCACGGCTTGGGGAGGCCCGTTTGCGCCCTGAACTTCCTCGGAAGTACCCCCGACGACGGAGGGAGAGGGCATGTGTCCGGCTTCGAGCCGTGTCCGTAGGCTAGTCGCGACGAGGCCGCGCCTCGTGGCCGGGACCACCGCGTGGTCGTCGCGGTGGACCCGAGCCTGAAGCACGAACGACGAGGAAACCTATCGGAAGACGAACACGGAGGGGACCTGAGATGGCACACCCGTTCGAGTTCACCCACGAGTTCGAGGTCGACGCCTCGCCAGAGGACGTCTGGCAGGCGATCGCGACCGGTCCCGGGGTCGACGCCTGGTTCATGGGCCGCAACGAGATCGAGCCTCGAGAAGGCGGCGCGACCCGGATGGCCATGCCCGGCGGGACGGAGGAGGCGACGGTGACGGCATGGGAGCCGCCGACGCGGTTCGCGAGCCGGACGCCGCAAGGTGAGGACGGCTCCCTCCATGTGTTCGAGTACATCGTCGAGGGGCGGGACCAGGGCAGCACGGGCGTTCGCTGGGTGCACAGCGGCTTCCTCGGGGAGAACTGGGAGAAGGAGTACGCAGGCCTTGCCGAGGGCGACCCGATGTACTTCGACAAGCTGCGCGTGTACCTCACCTACTTCCGTGGCCGGAGGGCCACGCCGGTGCTCGTTTTCGGGCCGGTGGTGCCCGAACGGGATGAAGCATGGACACGATTCCACGAGGCGCTGGGTCTCCCGGGACCGGTGGCCCTCGGCGACCCCGTTCACCTCACCCCGGAGGGGCTGGCGGAGCTGGATGGTGTCGTCGACTGGCTCTCCCGGGACTTCCTCGGTGTCCGCACGGATGACGGGATCTACCGGTTCATGCATATCAGCGTGTTCGGCGGCCCGACCGGCGTCGGCCACCACATCTTCGTCGAGGGCCTCGATCAAGCGGAGACCGAGGGCGCGTGGGAAGACTGGCTGATGAAGGTCTTCACCTCGTAGGAGGTCTGGGGTGGAATCGGTCACATCGAAGGGCGGCACGCCTCCCCCCCAAGAAAGCAGACGGACCGCACCCTCTCGATCCGCCGATTGTGCTCCACGTAGACGACAACAGTCCACGGCACCGCGAGTCCGGGCTCAGCGCACATGAAGTGCGCAGGTGTCGGCCCGGGATGTCGGCCTAGCGCCGACAGACCTCGCGGCCCCTTCCTCAGCGACGAAAGGGGCAGACGTGCCGTGAGCGACCGTCGTAGGGTCGTGAGAGCCCTGGGAGGAGAGACATGAACGATCGAGCGCAGAGTCGAACAAAGGCACCTGGGCCGCTCGTGGTGTCGTCGCGGAACCCTCGATACTTCGCGGTTCGCGAGGGGACCGACGAGCGAGCCGTCTACCTGGCCGGCTCCCATCTGTGGAACAACCTCCACGACGGGATGGGGCCGGGGAAGCCGTGCGCGGACGAGCCGGAGCGGATGGACTTCGGCGAGTATCTCGACTTCCTCGAGGGGCGCGGCCACAACTTCATCCGTCTGTGGCGCTGGGAGCAGTTCCGCTCCTATACCGCCGCTGCCGACTACCACCTCTGCATGTCGCCCCAACCATGGGCGCGCACCGGATCGGGCGAGGCGACGGACGGGAAGCCGAAGTTCGATCTGAAGATGTTCGACGAGGAGTTCTTCGACCGACTGCGCGGCCGGGTGACCGCTGCGGGCGACCGCGGGATGTACGTCGACGTGATGCTGTTCGAGGGCTGGGGGATCCACCTGAGCACGGCGCCGTTGCACGTCGAGGGACACCCGTTCCACGCGAGCAACAATGTGAACGGCGTCTCGATCGGGTCGATCCTCGACTACCAGGTCCTACCGCTCGACCCCCGCGTGCAGGAGCTCCAGGAGCGCTTCATCCGGAAGGTCGTGGACACGGTTCACGATCTCCCAAACGTCCTGTATGAGGTCGCGAACGAGTCGTCCGGGGGCGGGAAGGTCGATCTCGATTTCGCGAAATACATCGGACAGGACGAGGTGCCCGAGTGGGGCGACTCGACCGAGTGGCAGTACTGGGTGATCGACGTCGTAAAGGGGCACGAACAGGAGCGCGGGTACGAGCCGCATCCGATCGGCGTCACGATGCAGTTCCCGGTCCCCGACCAGACGAAGGTGAACGAGGCCCTCTGGGCGAGCCGGGCAGAGTGGATCTCACCAGGCTACGAGGAGCCGGGCTGGTTCCCCGGGAACCCCGAGATCCCGGCGAGCGGCTGGTTCGCAGATCCGCCGCCCGCGGACGGGAGGAAGGTCGTGATCGCCGACACCGACCACTTCGCACCCGGCGACGGGGATGCGCTGTGGGCTTGGAAGACGTTCCTCCGCGGCCACCACCCGATCCTGATGGACTTCGGCCTGATCGGTGGCGTGAACCCGCCAGACCCGAAGGCGGGCGGTCCGATGTCGTTCGAGAGGTTCGAGCCCGTTCGCTTCGCCATGGGCGACACCGTACGGTACGCCGAGCGGGTCGGTCTCGTCGACATGGATCCGCGAGCGGATCTCAGCTCCACACGGTTCACGCTGGCGAACCCCGGCGTCGAGTACCTGGCGCTGCAACCCGAACGCGGCGACTTCACTGTCACCCTCGAGCCGGGCACGTACTCGGTCGAATGGTTCGGGGTCGACGGCCGAGAGACGGTCGAGTCCAAGGACGTGACGGTGGACGCCGGGGGGCCAGTTGGCTTCCATCCACCGCTCGACACCGAGCCTTCGGTCCTGTACTTGAGTTCCGCGTAGCGGCCGAGATAAGAAACCCGACCCTGATCGGCGCTCCGTGCCGGCATCATGCTGCAGCGCCAGGGACGTGCCATGACAGCCCCTGTCGCCCA
>JBEVGU010000038.1:0-90277 GCA_040511595.1 Actinomycetota bacterium
ATCTGGCCGATGGCGATGGTCAGCCCTTCGATGGCGTAGGCGATCAGCGCGATCGCTCCGCGCAGCTCGTCGACCTCGGAGCGATCGTCGACGAGCGAGGCGAGCCGGTCGAGATGCTCCCGAGCCTCCTCGACACCGGCGAAGGCGCCTCCGAGCGAGAGCTCGACGGCGTCGCGTGTCTCACGGAACCTACGAGGGCGGTCCATGTGCGCCTCCCGATGGAGTCGGGAGAGGGAGTTACACCAGTGTGATTCGCTGGTCTGACACCGCCCCAGCGCATGGGTGGCTCTCCCGAGTCGCTCGCCGCCTGACGCGCCAGTACCGCTCCTCGAGAAGCTCGGTATCGTCGCGCGGCGTCGCCTCGGCAGTCGTTCGTCGGCCGATCTCCGCCGTATTCCAGCGAGCTTCGAGGCCCCTCTCAGCCGGGCTGGGGGCCGTCGACGTTGATCACGGGTTCCCCGGAACCCGAGCGGATTACGACGAGACTCGCATCCACGTCGGCCGGGTTGCTCTCGCGATGGACGGCGCCGGGCTCCACGAAGAGGAAGTCTCCCGGCCCCGCGTCCAGACTCTCCGCTCCACCGGAGCCGAACTCCATCCGCAGTGCGCCCGAGAGCACGTAGATGATCGACTCGTGCTCGCCGTGATGGTGCCAGCCCGAGACCATGTCGGGCTCGGTCGTGACCAGCCCTGCCCACGTTCGCGTGGTCGACACGGCCTCTTCCCTGATCATGCCGGGCGTGGGAGGCCCGTCCGTGCGTTCATCGGGCGTGATGCGTTTCACCGCTCCGGTCATGTGCCACCTCCCGTTCTGATCGCCCGGGGTTGGCGTCCTGCTGGATCAGCGGCTGCGGGCAGGTCGCTATCCATCGCCCGGTTGCGGAGGACGCGGAGCTTGCGGTTGCCTACGGACAGCTCGCACGGTCCAGGCAACTCCGACGGCACCGATCACCGCGAGTCCCACGACCACGACGACCCAGCCCGCTCGATTCGTCAAGCCGGCTGTGCCGGGCCAGGGGGCTGCGCCCTTGCACGCGGCGGGCTCGGTGTTGCATGAGTACACGACCGCCCACCCACCCAGCACCACCAGGGCGAGCCCGACGAGGGCTCCTCGCCAACCCCAGAAGTTGCTCAGGCTCACGTTGCCACCCCCGACCGGTGATCCCTTCCCACGAGCATCGGTCGCCTCCCTCCCGGACGCAACCCCACGCCGGGCTCCGGCGTCCGCGGTCTCGGGCTACCATCGGCTTCCCGTGGGTGAACATTCGCGCCGGGAGGTGGCCCGAAGGGCTGGGGTCGGCCTCGACTACGTCGACCGGTTGGTCGACCTCGGCCTCCTGACACCCGGGCCGGAGGACACGTTCTCGCCGGCCGACGTGCGCCGGGCGCGCTGGATCCAGGGCCTGGAGCGGTCCGGGGTACCGCTCGACGGCATGGCCGCCGCCGTCCGAGATGGAGCGCTCTCGTTCGCCTTCATGGACTCGGCCGCGTTCGACCGGTTCGCCGGTTACAGCGACAGGACCTTCCGGCAACTGAGCGAGAGTACCGACGTGCCGCTGGAGCTGCTGATGGTCGTCCGCGAGACTGCAGGCTTCGCCGAGCCCTCGCCGGACGATCAGGTCCGCGAGGACGAGCTCGCCGTCGTGCCGGCGATCGAGCTCCAGCTCGCGGCGGGGTTCCGGCCGGAAGTCATCGAGGGCTGGCTCCGCGCGTGCGGGGACAACCTCCGCCGGATCGTCGGGACGGAGGTGGACTGGTGGGAGACCGAGGTGGCGAGACCCCTCCTCGAGAACGGCATGGAGGAGGGCGAGATGCTAGGCGCCCAGGCCGACCTCGGGTCCCGCATGGCTCCCCTCACCGAGCAAGCGCTCGTCGCGATCTACCACGGGCAGCAGGAGCACGCGTGGAGTCAGAGCGCGATTGAGAGCGTCGAGGCGGCGCTCGAGACGGCGGGCCTGCTCAGGAGGGTGCATCGTCCGCCGGCTGTGTGTTTCCTCGACATCACCGGGTACACGCGGCTGACCGAGGAGCGGGGCGACGAGGCGGCCGCGGACCTGGCGGGGAGGCTGTCTACCCTCGTGCGGCGTACCTCCACGGAGCATGGGGGGCAGCCCGTGAAGTGGCTCGGTGACGGCGTGATGATCACGTTCCGCGATCCGGGCGAGGGCGTCGTGGCCGCGCTCGATATGGTGGAGGGCGTCGCCGCCGAGGCCTTGCCGCCCGCCCATGTGGGCATCCACGCCGGACCCGTCGTCTTCCAGGAGGGTGACTACTTCGGCCGGACCGTGAACATCGCCGCGAGGATCGCCGAGTACGCGAGGCCAGGGGAGGTGCTCGTGAGCCAGGAGGTCGTGGACGCAGCCCAAGGAACGCCGGTGAGGTTCACGCAGATCGGACCGGTCGAGCTGAAAGGCATGTCGGGCGCCCTTCGTCTCCACACGGCCCGCCGGGACGGGTGAGCCTTCGAGGGCTCAGGCGCCGGGCGTCGGCCACGGGCGCCCCTCGGAGATCATCGCGCTCCCGGTCGCCATCGCGACCCGCTTCCCTTCGGCGTCGTCGACCCTGGCCGTCGAGACCGAGATGGTCCGACCGCGCTGCTCGACGTTCGCGCGCACGAGCAGCTCGCGCCTGTCCGGTGTCACGGGCCTGAGGAAGTTCACCTTCAGGTCGAGGGTGCTGAACGACGAGCCCGGCGGCAGGGTCGTCGTCACCGCTGCGTTCATCGCGGCGTCGACGAAGGCCGTGACGACGCCCCCGTAGAACGTGCCGAAGCCCGTGCAGAACCACGGTGAGGCGGGCGCCGACAGCGTCACGATCCCCTCCGACACGTCGACGAAGCGGAGGCCGAGCAGCGAGCAGTTGGGCGAAGGGGTGCGCTCCCCCTTCTGCCAGAGCCGGACGAGATCCAGCCCGCTCGTCTCGTCCCAGGTGGCCTGGGGAACGATGTCCCCTTCGACCGGACGCAGGTAGGGATCCGGTGTGTCGAACGACGGCTGATCCGGGTGTGGGAGCTCGTCGGGCGGGGGCGGGGGATCGAACGGCATCGGTTGGAGCACGCACCTGGAGGTGGCGTGCGCGAGGAGCCTCCCTCGAGTGTCCTCCACGCGTGCCTCTGAGAGTCCCTGGCGCCTTCCGACGTCGATGACGGTCCCCCTGGCGACGAGACGTTCGCTCGACGGCGTGGCCGCCTCGAGGAGATTCATCGACAGGTCCGACGAGAGGAGCGCGGTGCCGCGGGGGAGCGTGGTGAAGACCGCCCCGGCGAGGGCGGCGTCGGCGACGAACGCCATCGCGCCTCCCGCGAAGACACCCGCCGCCGTCTGCCACCACGGGCTCGAAGGGACAGACCAGGTCGATGCGCCCTCCGAGGCTTCCTCCACGACGAGGCCGCTCAGATGCGTGAGCGGCGGCGCGGGGAGGCGGCGCTCGGCGAACAGGCGGAGCTGATCGACAGGGGGCATCGAGAACAATCCCGGCTGCTCGAGGTAGGCGAACGAGCCGCGAACGGGCTCATCGACGATCACGTCGGTGAGGATATCCGCCGGCCATGCGGGACGCGGTCTGCAGGCGAAGCGGGAACATGCATGCTTGACGGCATGGCCGACGACACGTTGACGAATGCGGTGCTCGGCGAGTTGCTCCGGCAGGCTGCCCCGAGCGAGACCGATCACCGCCGGCGGGCCCTCGAGCGTGCCGCTCGGGCCGCGCGGTTCTGGCCCGAGGAAGCCGGTGATCTTGCGCGTGCCGATCGTTCGCTCACCGAGCTCCGAGCCGTGGGGCCGTGGGTCGCGCACCTGCTCCACGAGTGGCTCGACGCCCCGCCCCTCGCCCCCGAGCCTGACCCGACGCGGACAGGCTTCCTCACCTACGCGGAGGTCCGACGCGCGCTCGACGCCGCACCCGAGTGGGAAAGCATCCACCACGGCGACCTGCAAGTGCACAGCACCGACAGCGACGGGGCGCTGCCGCTCGCCGACATGGCCTCGGCGGCCCGCGCCCTCGGCCGCACGTTCATCGCCAGCACGGATCATTCGAAGAGCCTGCGGATCGCCCACGGCATGGACGAGTCGCAGCTCGCCGACCACAACCAACGGGTCGACGAGCTGAACGAGACGTTCGAGCGATCGGGCGACCCCTTCAGGGTGCTGCGATCGATCGAGATGGACGTGCTCGTCGACGGTTCGGGCGACATGGACCCCGCGGCCCTGGGTACGCTCGACCTGGTGCTCGGCGCCTTCCACACGAAGCTGCGGGTCACCGAGGACTCGACCGACCGATACCTGGCTGCCTTGCGGAACCCTTCGGTCCACGTGCTCGCGCATCCGAAAGCTCGGATGTACGGGCGCAGGGTCGGCCTCAGCGCCGATTGGGGGCGCGTCTTCGACGAGGCGGCCCGGCTGGGGAAGGCTGTGGAGATCGACGCCACCCCGGCGCGCCAGGATCTGAGCGTCGAGCTCGCTCGGATCGCGGTCGCCGCGGGCGTCGGCTGGTACTCGATCGGCAGTGACGCTCACGCCGCCACCGAGCTGGAGTTCCTGCCGTTCGGCATGGCCATCGCGGCGCTCGCCGGCGTGCCGAGAGAGCGTGTGCTCAACTATCGGCCGGTCGAGGAGGTCGTCGCGTGGGCTAGGGCATCCCGCGAGGCTTCGAGATGACCGGCTGACGAACGAACGCGGAGCTTCGTCGGCTCACGGCCGAGGAAGCGGCGGGTGGGACTACACGTCGTAGTAGAGACCGAACTCGTATGGGTGCGGACGCAGGGCCACCGCGTCGTGCTCCTCGATGCGCTTGTACTCGATCCAGGTGTCGATCACGTCCTGGGTGAAGACGCCGCCTTCGAGCAGCCACTGGTGGTCGGACTCCAGCTCGCCGAGCACCTCGAGCAGCGACCCCGGCACCTGTTTCACGGCCGCGTGCTCCTCGGGCGGCAGGTCGTACAGGTCCTTGTCGATCGGGTCTGGCGGCTCGAGCTTGTTCTTGATGCCGTCGATGCCGGCCATCAGCATCGCGCTGAACGCCAGGTAGGGGTTGCACGACGGGTCGGGTGTGCGGAACTCGAGCCGCTTCAGCTTCGGGCTCTTCGATCCGAGCGGGATGCGCACGCATGCGCTGCGGTTCCGCTGGCTGTACACGAGCTTGATCGGGGCCTCGTACCCCGGCACGAGCCGGCGGTAGGAGTTCGTGGTCGGGTTCGTGAACGCGAGCAACGACGGGGCGTGGGCGAGCAGGCCGCCGATGTACCACCGGGCCGTGTCGCTGATGCCGCCGTAGCCGACCTCGTCCCAGAACAGGTTCTCGTCGCCTTCCCAGAGCGACTGGTGCGTGTGCATGCCCGAGCCGTTGTCCATGAACAGCGGCTTCGGCATGAACGTCACGGTCTTGCCGGCCTGGTACGCCGTGTTCTTGACCACGTACTTGTACTTCATGACGTTGTCCGCGGTCGTGAGCAGGGTGTCGTAGCGCATGTCGATCTCGGCCTGTCCTGCGGTGCCGACCTCGTGGTGGTGCACCTCGATCGTGAGGCCGACCTTCTCGAGGTTCAGCACCATGTCGGTGCGCAGGTCCTGGTACTTGTCCATCGGTGGAAGCGCGAAGTATCCGCCCTTGTACCGGGGCTTGTAGCCGAGGTTGCCGCCTTCCTCTTCCTTGCCCGTCTGCCAGGCGCCCGCCACGGAGTCGACGTGATAGTAGCCCTCGAACTCGTTCTGGTCGTAGCGGATCGAGTCGAAGATGTAGAACTCCGCCTCGGGGCCCCAGTACGAGCGATCGGCTATGCCCGTCTGCTTGAGGTAGAGCTCGGCCTTCCTCGCGATGTTGCGGGGGTCGCGGGAGTAGTCCTCGCCGGTGACAGGGTCCTTCACGAAGCACGTGATGTTGAGCGTGGGGTGCTTCGTGAACGGGTCCATGTAGGCGGAATCGGGATCGGGCATCAGGAGCATGTCCGACTCCTGGATCTCCTGGAACCCGCGCACACTCGACCCATCGAAAGGCTGCCCCTCGGTGAGCTTGGTCTCGGTCAGCTCGTGCGCCGGCACCGACAGGTGCTGCACTTGACCCGGCAGGTCGGTGAATCGGAAGTCGACGATCTCGGCTCCCTGCTCCTTGGCCATCGCGATGACGTCTTTCGGCGTTGCCACGCGCTTCCCCCTTCTCGCTCGGCGTCCGTCCGAGCCTAGAGGTGGGCGGGCATGCTGCTGTTACCCGAGCGTTAACTCTGGGTTACGCGCGGAATGCACTGTCGCCGCCCGGCCATGGACCAGACAGTAAGACCGCAGTCGCGGCAGGCTCCGCTGCTCCCGGAAGCGCAGGCTCCGCGTCGACCGTGGGCCCGCGGCTCAGCAGTCGAAGGTACGGGTGTCCGTACTGGGTGCGAAACGCTTGTCGCCTCGATACGTAGCCTTCACCTTGCAGCGGGTCGCCTTCACACCCGTGAACCGCGCCGTGTATCGGCTATCTGTGAACGTGTCCCCGTTCACGTCGGAGGTCCCCGAGAGCCGTGATCGCTGATGTTTGATCAGGTCCCACGTGCCGCCCGCGCGGCGAAAGAGTCGCACGACGATCTTCCGCCCCGCCCGGTGTGGTGAGACGAGTCCGCGGGCGGTCACCCGGGAAGCCCTCGCGCGGGCCTTCACGGTGGTCCTCGTGTCGTCGTTCACGATCCGACCCGAGGCCTGCGGCGTGAGGTACGCCACGCCTGCCGACGGGCTCTCGAGGTTCACCAGGAACAGCTCGTCGTGCTCGAGCTTCCGGTCGCCGTTCACGGTGACCTCGAACGTCGCGGTCGTCTGGGTCGCGGGGAACGAGAGCGATCCGCTGGCGGTCTGGAAGTCGGCGCCGTCGGCGGTCCCGTTCAGGGTGGAGTACCCCGTCGTCACCGCGGTGGTCGTCTCGCCCGTGCGCGTCACCGTGAACGTGATCGTGTTCGTGCCTGTCTGGCCCTCGCGGATCTGCGCGCCGGCGATCGCGAGCCGCGCGGTTCCGGGCGGTACTGGGTCGTTGTCGACGATGGTGACGTCGGTCTGGTCGGTGCCGAGCACCGCGTGGGTGGGCGCCGTGAGGTCGAGCGTGAACATCTCATCGCTCTCGTTCGCGTCGTCCCCGGCCACCGCGACCAGCACGGTCCGGATTGTCTCCCCCGGCGCGAAGGAGGCTGTCCCGGTCATCGTGGTGTAGTCGTCGCCGGCCGTCGCACTCCCATTGGCGGTCGCGTAGTTGACCGAGACATTTCGTCCGCTGGGAGTGTCCAAGGCGATGTCAACCACCGCGTAGCTGACGTCGCCAGCGTTGCCTTCGGGGACCGATGCCGTTGCGGGGACGGACACGCTAGGGGGCGGGTCGTCGTCCTCGATCGTGCCAAGCCCCCGATCATCCGCGATCGTGGCGCCGACCGCGCCGCTCAGCACCACCTCGAAGGTTTCGTCGGCCTCGTTGAGCAGATCGCCGTTCACCGTGATCGAGACCTTCCGCTCCAGCTTCCTCCCGGCGAACTTGACCTTCCCCACCCGATTGGTGAAGTCCGCGGGACTCGAGGCGCTCCCCCCGAAGGTTCTGAACGAGACAGACGCCTTCCCTCGCTGCGACGAGGTGATCGTGAACGTCGCAGAGAGCGTCCCGGCGTCGCCTTCGGTCACGGTGACGTCGTCGATCGAGATCGAGGGCAGCGCTCTGCCCCCCGGCGCCGCAGCGAGCGGCTCGGCGGTGGACGACAACCCGAAGGCGAGCACCCACACCCCGACCCCGAGGCGGAACATGAACCAATTCCGATGACGCGCGGAGATCTTCCCACCGATGACCATGGGAGCGACGCTACCCCGCGGAAGGGGACGACGCGAGAACCCGAGACCACGTGGGGCAGCGGAGTCGAGGAAGGCTGCCAACAACCAGCAGCGGCCCGGCTATCTCGGCTCACTCTGCGTGAGTATCAGGCGCTCGACGTGGGCGAGCTGAAGATCACGCGGATGGGCGTCCGATGGGAGAGGGCGGGCGGCGTGATCCGGGGCGTCGTCACCCAACGTTCACTCGGCGTTCCGCCGTTCGAGTGGCGCCGGGCAGCGTTCGGTCGCTAGGGCTGTTGCCAGGTCACCGAAAGAACGTGGATGTAGCAGCCGAGCGGCACCTCAATGCGCAACGTGCGGATCGGGGCCATCCAGCGGAACGAGGCACAGCCGTGCTCGTCCCACAGGTCCGCCGAGACCGTCGCGGGACCGAGCACGCCCCCGACGTCGGCCAGGAATCGATAGCGGATGAACGCCGCGCCGGACGCGCCGACGGCGTCGAGGCATTTCACGTGCAGCTCGGTGCCCTCCGGCATCACCTCGCACGCGCCGGGGTTCCGCACCCCGGAGTAGTCGGCTCCGTTGCGCGTGACCGGTCCGGCAGCCGACGCCGGCAACGCCATCGCGGCCACCAATGCCAAAGACAGCAAGGTCCGTCTCATCGCCCCTCCCCTAGGTCGATCTCAGTCGTTGTTCCCAGGATCGCTCGTCGTACACGTCCGAGTTGCCGATCCCCTCGAATCGGCCCGGGCGTGTACCGCCGTTCGTATAGTCCCGCGCGGGGATGGGTACGGACCGACGCACTGGCCGAGAGGAGGACTCCATGATCGCCGCACTCAACATGGGGGTGATCGGCACCATCATCGTGATCGCCCTCGTTGTCGCCGTGGTGCTGTACCTGGTCCGTCGCGCGTAGACGCGCCCTGGGAAAGGGGGAAGCCGGCTCGCGCCGGCGCGGGCACCCGAAGGCGCCACGGCGGTCGCCGACGCGAGCCGGGAGGAACGGCGCGGGAGCCGTGCGACCGAGGGGAGGTCGCCCGAGGGGACGAGTGACACGGGCCCGTCGTCGCCGTTCTCACCGACGTCATCGGCGCTACAGCGGACCCGAGCGCAGAGTCCGACCGAGTCATTTCGAGATGGCCCGTCTTGGGTAGTCCGGCGGATGGCCGTCACGCGCTCACGCCCCCGGGCTCCGCTGTGCGGTACCCCACCCCCCGTACGGTCTCGATGAGGTGCTCATGCTCGGGTCCGAGCTTCGCACGCAGCCGGCGCACGTGCACGTCGACGGTCCTCGTGCCGCCGTAGAAGTCATAGCCCCATACCTCGCGGAGCAGGGCGGGCCGGGTGAATACCCGTCCGGGGTTCGACGCCAGGAACCGCAGCAGCTCGAACTCCTTGAACGTGAGGTCGAGCGGCCGTCCGCTCGCGGTCACGCGGTAGGTCTCGGTGTCGAGCGCGAGCGGGCCGAGCTGCGTGATCGTGCCGTCGCCGCTTCCGGCTCGCCGCTTGAGCATCGCGAGCCGCACCTGCAGCTCGGCGCTGGGGGCTCCCGCGTACACGAGTTCGTCGGCGACCTCGTGCCATGGGTACCGCTCGATCGTGTCGCGCTCGACGACGAGCACGACCGGCACGCGCGGGTCGCGTTCCCGCAGTGCTTGCATCACGGTCCAGGCCTGTGCGGGATGCTCGGCCGCGTCGACCAGCACCGCCTCGGGCTGGAGGGCGAGCGCGTGCCCGATCGACGTGACCGAGAGCGGTTCGACCTTCAGGTCTCCGAAGAGCTCGCTGAGCGCCGGAAGGGCCACCTGCGGCGAACGATCGGTAAGGAGGGCGAGCAGCGCCATGGCTGTCATCACGATATCGGCTCCCGCCAGCCCCGGAGCAGCCGGAAGGATCGAAGGCCAACCCTGGCCTGGGCGAGGTCCCGAACGCCACCGGGGGTGACTTCGCTGGCCAGCAGGTCGTCGACGGTTCCCATGCCGAGGCGTCCTCTCGCTCCGTCGGGGGATAGGCTCGACCGCGATGACGACGTTCCGGGGCCTCACGTCGCACGACTGGTGCGTGGCGGTGGAGCCCTTCCATCTGACGACCGACGACGGGCCCACATCCACGGCACGAGGGTTGGGACTCCTGGGACTGGCACGACGAGACGGTGGCGATGTGACGGTGTCCCTGTGAGGGTGCGGCTGTTCGCGGCGCTCCGCGAGATCGCGGGCGAGTCGCACGTCGAGGCGACCGGTCACACCGTGGGCGACGTCGTAGACGACCTGTCGGGGCGGTACGGGCAGCGCTTCGCGCAGATCGCCGAAGTTGGATCGTTCGTGGTGAACGGCGAGCGCGCCGCCCGCGACACCCCGATCGCCGAGGGCGACGAGGTGGCAATGTTGCCACCGGTCAGCGGGGGGTGAGCGCGGTCCCGGGTGCCGCCGTCAGTTCCAGAGGGTGGGCTTCCACACCATCAGCACGACGATCCCGAGCGTGAGCACCGTGACGATCACGCCCCACGTCGTGGCCTTCGATGCGACCGCCTGGTACTCCGTCTCCTCGCTCTCGCCGGAGGCGATGCGCTCGGCCACCTCTCGCTGGCGCCGGAACGACGGGGCGTACACAGTCATCGCGACCACCACCAGGGTCACGTAGAGCCCGAGCGAAAGCTCGAGCCAGGCCCGGCGCAGCAGGTCCCAGTCGAGGATGGCCACGAGCAGCAGCCCGGTGACGAGTTGCGCGATGAACGCGGGCGTCGTGATGCGCCGGTCGATCCACGAGACCGTGCGCAACGCGAACGCCCGGCCCTGCACGCCGTCGGCCTCCCCCCGGCGAACCCAGAGCCCATAGCTGAGGGAGAATCCGAGGGCGACGATCGCACCCAGCACGTGCAGTACGAGCAGGAAGGTGCGCATCCCTGGCAAGGCTACCCCGACGGCCGTGCGTTCGTGCCCTGCCCTGCGATACTGACCGCGCCGATGCGATTCCAACGAGTGCTCCTCATCGTCAACCCCGTGGCGCGCACGGTCTCCCAGCCGACGCTCGCCGTGATCGAGAAGGCGATGTCGGCGGACTTCCGATTGGAGGTCATCGAGACCAAGGAGCGCGGCCACGCGAACGAGATAGCGACCCAGGCCGTGGACGACGGTGTCGACCTCGTGGTGGTGTTCTCGGGTGACGGCACGATCAACGAGGTCGTGAACGCGCTCGCCGGCACCGAGACCGCGCTGGGCGTGCTGCCCGGTGGCGCCACGAACATCCTCGTGCGGGCCCTCGGCCTGCCGACCGAGCCCGTCGACGCCACCGGGGTGCTGATCGCGCGGGCGCTCGACGACGACGCCTTCAAGCTGCACCTGGGCCGCGCCGACGGCCGGTACTTCGCTGTCAACTGCGGCGCCGGGGTCGACGCCGCCGCGATGGCTCGCATGGACGCCAAGTTCCCGAAGACCAAGGCCAAGTTCGACCGAGTCGCGTTCCGCAGCGTGGCCTGGGAGCTCATGGTCGGCTACGCCGGCAAGCTCCCCGACCTCGAGGTGTCGATCGACGACGGTCCCCCGGAGCCCTCGCTCTCGGTGATGGTGGGGCGCACCGACCCGTACACGTACTACAAGGAACGGGGCCTGCGAATGACACCCCAGGCCTCGCTGGAGACCGGCCTCGATGTGCTGAGCGTACGCAAGCTCGCGCGCCGCAACGTGCCGCGCATCGCGGCGCAGGTCTTCGGATCGGCTCGACACGTGCAGAGCCGTGACATCGACTATCGGCACGACGCCTCGCACGTGCTGGTGCGCTCGGATCGGCCGTTCCCGGTGCAGGTCGACGGAGACTCGCTCGGCGACCACGAGCGACTCGAGGTCGAGCTGGCGCGAGAGGCTCTCTGGGTCGTGGCGTAAGCGCGGACCCGGCTGGGCCGACCTACCGCTGTGGCGGGTGACCCTGGGTCGCGGCCTCGGCCTCGTGGATACCGCACTCCCAACGTGAGAGGCCGGCCCAGCGCCCGGCGCGCTCCGGCTCGCCGGCGAACCGCAGCCGCGTGCAAGGGGCACATCCGATCGAGGCGTATCCGAGGTCGTATAACGGGTTGTGCGGAAGGTCGTGTTCCTTCAGGTACGCCCACGTGTCGCGGCGCGTCCACGCGGCGACGGGGTTGACCTTGACGATCATGCGCCCCGGCTCGAGCTCGTACTGCTCCACGAAGGGGGCACCGGCGCGCGTGGGCGAGGAGTCGCGACGGAACGCGGTGACCCACGCGTCGAGGCCGCGCAACGCCTCGAACATCGGGCGGACCTTGTTGAGCTCGCAACACATCTCGGGGTCGCGCTCGTAGAGGCGAGGCCCGTGCTCGGCCGCCTGCTGCTCGACGGTGAGCTCCCCGTAGAGGTCCACCACGTTCAGCCCCAGCCGCTCGGTGAGCTGTTGCTTGAAGGCGAGCGTCTCCGCGAACTGGAACCCCGTCTCCAGGAAGAGGATCGGCACGTTCGGCCGGATCGTGGTGGCCATGTGCATCACCGCCGTTCCCTCGGCCTGGAACGCCGAGGCGATGGCAACGCGCCGCAGGCCCGAGGCGTCGAGCACCCACTCGAGCACGTCGCGAGGATGCACTCGCTCGAACCGGGTATTGAGGGCGACGAGCTCGTCGTCGGACAGCAGGGTCTGCATCACGGGGCTCCCACTCGGTGCGCGCGAGCATACCGCGGCGCTCCGTTCACCGCCTTTCGGCCCCTGCCGCGGCCAGGTCCCGGCCCCTATGCTGTACCGGTCGCTCGCCCCGGTGAGCGTGCCCGGACTCGAGATCCGACCCCCGAAGGAGTCACTCACATGTCCCAGACCGATCCCATCGCGCCCCACGGCGGCTCGCTCGTCGACCTGGTGGCCACGGGCGACTCGGCCACCGCCCTGGCCGCCGAGGCCGCCAATCTCCCCAAGCTCGTGCCGAACGAACGCGAGCTCTCCGACCTCGAGATGCTGGCGATCGGTGCCCTCAGCCCGCTCACCGGGTTCCAGGGCGAGGCCGACTACCACGCCGTGCTCGACTCGATGCACCTCACCGACGGCCTGCCGTGGGCGATCCCGGTCGTGCTCGGCGTCACGGAGGACGAAGCGCATCGGTTCGGCTCCGGGAGCGCGGTGGCCCTGCTCCCCGAAGAGGCCGCCGACCCCATCGCCGTGCTCCGGGTGACGGGAACGTTCAGGCGTGACAAGCAGAACGAAGCGGTCTCGGTGTACCGGACCGACGAGGAGGCGCATCCGGGCGTGAAGGCGGTGTACGACTCCGGCGACTATTGCCTCGCAGGTGATCTCGAGGTGATCTCGCTGCCGGCCCATGATGACTTCACGGAGTACCGCCAGACCCCCGCGCAGACGAGGGCGGAGTTCGCCGCTCGCGGATGGAAGACGGTCGTCGGCTTCCAGACCCGCAACCCGATCCACCGGGCGCACGAGTACATCCAGAAGTGCGCGCTCGAGATCGTCGACGGGCTGCTCGTGCATCCGCTCGTGGGCGCGACGAAGGCCGACGACGTGCCGCCGGACGTGCGCATGCGCTGCTACGAGGCGCTCTTCCAGGGCTACTACCCGAAGGACCGCGCGATGGTGAGCGTCTTCCCGGCCGCGATGCGCTATGCGGGCCCGCGCGAGGCGATCTGGCACGCGATCTGCCGCAAGAACTACGGCTGCACCCACTTCATCGTGGGCCGTGACCACGCCGGTGTCGGGAGTTACTACGGCACGTACGACGCGCAGGCCCTGTTCGAGGAGTTCGACCCCGGCGAGCTTGGCATCACCCCGCTGAAGTTCGAGCATTCCTTCTGGTGCGAGGCGTGCGAAGGCATGGCGTCGCCGAAGACCTGCCCTCACGGCGAGGAGACGCGGATCTCCCTGTCGGGCACGAAGGTGCGAGAGATGCTCCGAAACGGCGAACGTCCGCCGCAGGAGTTCTCGCGTCCCGAGGTGGCCGACATCCTGATCGCCGCGATGCAGGGCTGACCTGCGCTTGAGTCCCGTCCGGGGTCACTGGTAGCCTCATCCGAACGTCCTCCCGGCATCGGCCCGTTCCTCGAAGGAGGCGATCGATCCGCACCCGGTCCACCATCGGCCTCGTCCTTGCGTGCGCCCTCGTCGGCGCGGCTGCGACGATGCCGGCGAACGCCGACACCGAGGCCGAGCTCGATTCCGCCGAGCAGCAGCTCACCGCAGCGCGCGCCGAGCTCGATCGCGTGAACCAGCTCTGGCAGGACGCGCAGGCCGACCTGGCGCGATCGCGCGATGCGGCCGCGGCCGCCGAGGCCCGCATCGGGTCCCTGCGGTCCGAGCTCGTGTCGATCCAGCAGGAGCTGAACGACCGCGCGGCCTCGTTGTTCATCGCGGGGGGAAACCCACAGGCCATGGCGATCATCACGTCGGAGTCTGTGGCCGACGCCGTCGACCGGCTCGAGTTCGCCTCGGCGATCGCGGAGGGCGATTCCGATCTCGCGACGAGGGTGAGCGTCGCGACGCAGGAGCTCGCCTGGCAGCAGGACCGGCTCGCCGACGCGGTCGCCAGGCAGTCCGAGGCGCTCGCCGCCCTCGACGACCAGCAGGCCTCGATCCAAGCCGAGCTGGAGCGCTTCTCTGCCCGCGTCGAGGAGCTCGAGGACCAGCTCGCGGCCGAGCAAGCCCCCCCTCCGACCAGGAACGGCACCACCGACGCCGGCGGCTCCCCTCCCGGGATCGACCCCGGCTCCGCGCCCCCGGTCGCGGGCGCGGGCTGGCTGCAAACGTGCCCAGTGAACGGTGCGACGTCGTTCGTCGATTCCTTCGGCGACCCCCGTCCGGGCGGACGGAGCCACGAGGGCATTGACATGATCGCCGCGCGCGGGACGCCGGTCGTCGCGGTGCACTCGGGCAGTGTGCATCGCACGGGCAGCTCGGTCGGGGGGCTCGGCGTGGTGCTCTTCCACGACGGCGGCTCGGATTGGACCTTCTACACCCACTTCGACTCCTACGGCTCCAGCGGCGAGGGATCCCACGTCTCGGCCGGCAGCACGATCGGATACGTGGGGAACACCGGCACGACCGTCTACCACCTGCATTTCGAGTACCACCCGGGCGGAGGCGCGGCGGTGAACCCGTACTCCGCGCTGCTCGGGGTGTGCTGACGCCCGCTCGATCTCGTCGGCGGGACGCCTGCGAGCGTCGCTCGCCGGCCGTAGGATGGGCCGCGTGAGTGACGACGTGAGCGACGAGGAGCTGCACCCGGCGAACCGGCGCATCGACCGGATCCGCGACCCCGCCTACCTCGAGGGGCTCGACGCGCTCGATCTCGAGGAGCTGCGCCAGCGACGCGACGAGTGCCTGGCTGAACGCGAGTACCTGTCGCTGCTTCGGCGGCTCGTGCAGGGCCGCGCCGAGATCCTGCAGGCCGAGCTCGAGCGTCGCGGCGAAAGCGGCGACCGGGCATCGCTCATCGACGGGCTCGCCACGATCCTCGCCGGCGACGAGCACCCGGGGGGCTCGCGTGGCGAGGCGGTGCACGTCGGTGTGCCCGACGAGGAGCTGGTGGTGGCCCGAAGACGCATCGAGCGTCTCGTGGCCGATGCAGGCATCTCCGATCCCACAGAGCTCGACGATGGGCAGCTGGCCGACGCGGTGACCCGGCTGACCGCCGAGGAGCACGAGGTCTCCCGGGCGCGGGCTGCCGCGATCGAGGTGCTCGACCGCCTGCAGGGTGAGCTGAAACGCCGCTACAAGGAAGACCCCACCCTGGCGCTACGCTGACGGGCCCGAACTCCGAGCGTGTCCCCCGGTCGGGGGAGGACGGCCTCCACCTCGGGCCCCGCCAACGGACCACCCGGCGGTGGTTCTGTATCGTGAGCACGAAACGCTCGCGCTCCCGATTGGCACGTGGAGTTCCTGCAGGGAGCATGGGCGGGTCACCGATCGGGGGAAGAGTTTGTCCGTCACGCACGTCACCCAGTCATCGGCGGCGGACGGTGCGATCGATCCGGACCTCCCCGCCCTGCACGCCCAACTCGTCGTCTTCGCTCGAGAGATCGGATCGCTGTACCAGGCCGAGCGAGCCCGCAGCCGCGAGCTGGAAGAGGCGCTCGAGGGCATCCGCGAGATGTACGTGGCCACGATGACCTCGCTCGCGCAGGTCGTCGAAGCCAAGGACACGACGACGCGCGGTCACCTCGATCGCACGCACCGCTACGGCCTGGTGCTCGCCGAACGGCTCGACCCGGCGCTCGCCGCCCGGCCCGAGGTCGGATACGGGTTCTTCCTGCACGACATCGGGAAAGTGGGCGTGCCCGAGGCGGTGCTGTGCAAGCCCGGTCCGCTCGACGAGGCCGAATGGACGGTGATGCGCGAGCATCCGTCGATCGGGGCTCAGATCGTGTCGCCGATCCGATTCCTCGCGGGCGCTGTGGAGATCGTGCAGAGCCACCACGAGCGATGGGACGGGCACGGCTACCCGAAGGGGCTCCGTACCGAGGAGATCCCGCTTGCGGCCAGGGTGTTCGCGATCGCCGACTCCTTCGACGCGATGACGAGCGACCGGCCGTACCGAGCCGCGATGCCCATCGAGCAGGCGCTCGAGGAGGTGCGGGAGGGGGCCGGCAGCCAGTTCGACCCCACGGTCGTTCGGGCGTTCCTCGACCTGGCGCACGAGGGCGGGCTCCAGCTCGACCTGACCGGTGCCTCGCCGATCGCTCGCCCCGTCTGAGCGCACCGGACGTCGTCGGCTTCTCGCGCGCGCGGGCTACGCTCCCGTGCATGTCCGCCCCGGTTCCGCTCGTACGCGTGGTGCGCTCCGGGCTCGAGGAGTCGGTGCACCTCGGGCACGTCGCGGTCTGCGACGCCGACGGCCGGCTCCTCGCGAGGGCCGGCGACGAGGCTCGTCAGGTCTTCATCAGGTCGTGCACGAAGCCGTTGCAGGCCGCCGTTTCGCTCGGCGCGATCGGCGAGGAAGATCTGCCCGACCGCGAGGTCGCGGTGATGTGTGCATCCCACAACGCCGAGCCCGTGCATCTGGGTGCGGTGCGATCGATCCTCGATCGGGCCGGGCTCGGGCCCGAACACCTGCGCACCCCGCCGGCGTTCCCGATCGATCCCGACGAGATGGCTCGCGCCCAGCTGCGTCACCCGTTGTTCAGCGACTGCTCGGGCAAGCACGCGGGCATGCTCCTCGCGTGCGTGCGATCGGGGTGGGAAACGGCCTCGTACCCGCGGCGCTCTCATCCGCTGCAGCGACGGGTGCTGCGGGCGGTCGAGCGAGCCACGGGCCGTAACGACCTCCGGGTGGGGGTTGACGGGTGCGGCGTGCCCGTGCACGGCGTGCCACTGCGGGCAGTGGCGACGCTCTACGCGCGTCTCGGCACGGCCGATCGTCTCGGCGACCTCGAGCCGCACGTCGCGAGAGCCACAACCGCGATGCGCGCGCAGCCGTACCTCGTCGGCGGTCGCGGGCGGGTGGACACCACCGTGATGCAGACCGTGGACGGCATCCTCGCGAAGGAAGGAGCCGAGGCGCTGGTGTGTGTCTCCGTGCCAGATCGGGGGCTCGGCGTGGCTGTTAAGGTCGCCGACGCCGGGTTCCGGGCGTGTGGTCCGGCCATCGTGGAGGTGCTCCGACAGCTCGACGTGCTCGACGCCGCGCAGGTGCGCTCCCTGGATCCGGTGGCTCACCCCCCGGTGCTGGGCGGCGGGGTGCGCGTCGGCCAACTCGAGCCAGTGGTGACGCTGCGGCGCCGTTGACCGCCGACGATCCCCGGCGCCTGACCTACCATCGTGGTGTGAACGAACAGGCGCGCGTCGCGGTACTCAGCGTGCACACCTCGCCCATGGATCAGCCGGGGACCGGCGATTCGGGCGGGTTGAACGTCTACGTGCGGGCGGTGGCCGAGCGCCTCGCGAGCCGAGGGGTGGCCGTGGACCTGTTCACGCGGTGCCGCGGCGGTGTCGATCACGAGGTGAAGACGATCGCTCCGGGCATCCGGGTCGTGAGTGTGAAGGCCGGCCCATGCGCCCCGATGCCCAAAGGCGAGCTGCCCCGATACCTGCCGGAGTTCCTGGGAGGGGTACTGCGCGTGGCGCACGAGGACGCGCGCGGCTACGACATCGTGCACAGTCACTATTGGCTGTCGGGGTGGGTGGGCCGCGCGATCCGATCCTCGCTCGGGGCCCCCCTCGTGGCGTCGTTCCATACGCTGGGCAAGGTCAAAAATTACTCGCTTGCGAGAGGGGAGTCGCCGGAGTCACCGGAGCGCCTGGCGGCCGAAGCGGCGGTGATCGCGGAAGCCGAGCGCGTGCTCGCGCCCACGCCCGCTGAAGCCTCGCAGCTCGTGGGGCTCTACGGCGCGGACCCGCAGAGCGTGCGGCTCGTGCCGCCGGGGGTCGACCACATGCTGTTCGTGCCGGGCGACCGGGCCCGGGCTCGCGAACGCCTGCACCTCGCGGGCTGTCGCCTCGCCCTGTTCGTGGGCCGGCTCCAGCCCCACAAGGGCCCCGACGTCGCCGTGCGGACGCTGGCTGAGGCGATCGTGCGCGATCCGCACACGGCCGGCGATCTGGTGCTCGCGATCGTCGGGGGTCCGAGCGGGCCGGACAAGGGTGCGGAGCTCGCGCGCCTGATGGAGCTCGCGTCGGCGCTCGGCGTGAGCGAGCGAGTCATGTGGTTCGCTCCACAGCCGCAGGCGAAGCTGGTCGACTTCTATCGGGCGGCCGACGTCGTGCTGGTGCCGTCGCGCTCGGAGTCATTCGGCCTGGTCGCGCTGGAGGCGCAGGCCTGCGGGACCCCGGTGATCGCGGCAGACATCGGGGGGCTACCGTACGTGGTGCAGCACGGGCGAGGCGGGTTCCTCGTCGAGGGGCACGACCCGAGCGACCACTCCGATCGGCTGCTACAGGTCCTGGGCGACCCGGGGTTGCAGGCGGCGCTCGGCGAAGACGCATCGCGACAGGCGCTGCGTTTCACGTGGGACACCACCACCGACCAGATGGTCGCGGTCTACGACGAGGTGCTCGCGAGCGCCGACGCCGACGGCCGAGAACGCTCCTGACCTGCGAGTTCATCTGCCGCCGTGACGCTCGTCACCTTCCGTTCGCTCTTGTCACTCTTTCTGGCAGGCCCACTACCTGCACATTCATACCCTGAGCAGCGGAAACGCCGAGTTGACCACCTCCCGCACCCGCCCGTACAGTTCGCCTCGCTCCAAGCAGTCGAAGCACCGACTCGAGGAGACCGGACGAGGTTCCGAAGCCGCCGAAAGGGGCGACGGAGCCAGGGAAACCGACGAAGGCCGCAAGGCCAGACGCGGAACCCAGGGAGCCGAAGAAGGTCGCAAGACCGGACACGGAGCCCTTCGGACACGGCAGAGGCCGCAAGGACGAAGCCGGTCCGAGCCCCGGTCGGGCGCCTTCGGGCGAACGGCAGGGGAGCCCCGCCGCCGAGGGAGCGCCGCAAGGCGAGCCCCGAGCAGCAGGCGGCCGGAGCGCCTTCGGGCGAGCCGCCGCCGGGCCGATCCGGTCAGCACCAGTGACGGGCGCGGAGGTTGCTTGGAGCACCTGAGCCCGAGAGGCCGACGGTGGCTGGGAGCTTCGGCTCACGGCGAGCCGGAAGGTCTCTCGGGCTCTTTCTTGCTTTCCTCCCCCCTCCGTGGCCGCTACCGTTCCGGCGATGAGCGAGGGGCCCGCCAAGCGGAGCGACACGACCGAGCGTCGCCGGCGCATCGTCGACGCGGCGATGCGCCACTTCGCCGAGCACGGCTACCGGGGGGTTCGGGTCGAGGACATCGCCGCGGACGTCGGGGTCGCCAAGGGCACCGTCTTCCTCGACTTCGGTTCGAAGGAAGGGCTGTTCCTCGCCGCCTACCAGCATGCGGTCTCGTTGCTGCCCGCCTGGCTCGACGCACCCGAGGAGATCACGGACCAAGGATTCTGGGCGACGCTCGACTGGTGGCTCGAGCACACTGAGGACTTCGTGCAACGCGATCCGGTGCCCAACCGGGTCGCCGTGATCGGACGCTACGACGCCGGCATGGGCGCGCGGCAGCCGATCGCCCGATTCATGCGGAGCGAGGACCCATACGGCACGCTCGAGTTCGTCGAGTTCGGCGTTCGCCGCGGTGAGGTGCGCGAGGACGTCGACGTCGAGATGCTGGCCTCGATGCTCGACTGGGTGGCGGAGCGCTTCCAAGACGCGTTGGTCTCGGCCGATCTCGACCCCGGCCTGATCCATCGTCAGCCCGAGCGACGCGGCATGCGCATCAAGGAGTTCGTGGAGATCCTCCGCCACGGCATCGAGGCAGGCGCGGGCGACGCCTGATCGGCGTGCGGTAGCGTGTTTCCATGGTCACCAGCGAAGCACGACGGGTGGCGTTCCTCGGCGGCGGGAAGATGGCCGAGGCGCTGATCTCCGGTCTCATCCGCTCGGGCGGCCGTGTCGTCGACGACATCATGGTCACGAACCGGCGCGAGGAGCGCGCGCGGGAGCTCGCGGGGAAGTACGGCATCGCAGCGACGCTCGACAACCCCGGCGCCGTGCGATGGGCGGACGTGCTCGTGCTGATGACCAAACCCCAGGACATCGAGACGTTGCTGCAGCAGATCCGTGGTCACGTGCAGCCGCGCGACACCGTGATCAGCTTCGCGGCCGGGGTGCGCACCTCCTTCGTCGAGAAGCAGCTGCCAGACGGCGTGCCCGTCGTGCGGGTGATGTCGAACGTTCCGGTCATGGTCGACGAGGCGATGTCGGTCATCTCGTCTGGTCGCTCGGCGGCCGAGGAGCACCTGGTGATCGCGGAGGAGCTGCTCGGCACGGTTGGCAAGGTGCTCCGATTGCCGGAACAGCATCTCGACGCCGTCACAGCAACGAGCGGCAGCGGGCCTGCGTACTTCTTCCTGCTTGCCGAGGCGATGATCGAGGCCTGTATCCTGCTCGGGCTGTCCCGCGACGTCGCGACCGAGCTGATCATCCAGACGATGCTGGGCTCGGCCAAGATGCTGCGTGACACCGGCACCCACCCGGTGGAGCTCCGCGAGATGGTGACCTCGCCCGGCGGCACGACGATCGCCGCGATCCGTCACCTCGAGGAAGCGGGTGTGCGTGCCGCGTTCCTGAACGCGATCGACGCCGCGCGCCACCGCTCGCTCGAGCTGGCGCAGGGCGGCGACGACGACGAGTAGTGGGAGAGCTGGATGGGCAGGGGAGATCTCGCGAAGGTCCGGTCGGCCAAGGACCGTCAGCGCAAGAAGAAGGCGCGCGACGCTCGCGTCGCCATCGAGAAGGGTCAGGCTCGCAAGGCCGCGAAGCGGAAGTAGCCACCCGGCCTCAGCGAGCGTCGATCCGGTTGCGCAGCGTGCCGATGCCTTCGGCGGCGAGCTCGACCAGGGCGCCGGGCCACAGCCGCCGCGACGGGTCGGCGTCGTCCTCGACCGGCGGGAAGGGTCCCAGCGCGAACGCGTCCCCTCGCTCGATCACGGCATGTTGCGACACCGCCGCGATCAGCTCGAACAATGAGCGCGCGGCGCCGTTCAGGTTCCCCTTGAGCATCTCGTCGTCGTCGACCTTGATGCGCACGTAGACCCGCTGAGGGTCGAGCTCGTCCGCGGTGACGACACACGGTCCGATCGAGATCGGCACCGCGTCGGCGCTCTGGACCGGCGCGCCGTCGCTCGAACGTGCGCGCCAGTCGTTCACCAGTGTGTAGCCGAAGACGTCGTCGCGCACCTGCTCGGCGCTCACCTTCGACGCCTCGTTGCCGATCACCGCGGCCACCATCGGCTCGTAGTCGAGCCAGGCGGCCCCCGACGGCCACGGCACCGGCTGCTCGGGGCCGACGATGCGACGCTCGACGTCCATCGCGCGGGGCGAGAGCAACGAGGCGGGGAACAGGGGCGTCAGGATCCGCGGCCGCGGGATGCGCCAGTTCCGAGCGTCGTCGCGCTGCAGGGCGGCACGGGCGGCATCCATCACGCTGCCTCGGCTGCTCGAGACGAGATCCTCGAGGGTGGCGGGAAAGGCCGGATGTCCGACGGTGTCGGGCAGGTCGACCACCTCGCCCTCGAGGATCGCCCCCAAACGCCGGTGCCCCCCCCGGTCGTAGGTCACGAGCCTCATATGGGAGCCGAAGCATACGCCGGTGCCGAGTCGATTTCCGAGTTTCGCCCTCCGGATGCCGCTTCCGGGGATATCCGCTGCGGCCAACCGGCGGTCACGAGGGCCATGCCGCGCCTCCGGGCGCTCGGCTAGCATGGCTTCCTGCGCGAACGTGCGGCTGGTCGCCGCGCGAAGGAGGGATCTCCGATGACCGAGAAGTTCCGGATCACCTACGCCACGATGTCCGCCGACAACGAGGAACTGCAGTCCGCTTACGACGCCGCCGCCGAGCGCGCCCGCGAGGAGTTGGGCAAGGAGTATCCGGTCGTCGTCAACGGCGAGGAGCGCTGGACCGACGAGAAGTACGACGAGCCCTCGCCGATCGACGAGGACATCGTGATCGGTCGGTTCTCGCAGGCGAGCACCAAGGACGTGGACGACGCCGTGGCCGCCGCGAAGGAATTCCAGCTCGAGTGGGACCGCATGGGCTGGCAGGAGCGGGTGCGCATCTTGCGCAACGTGGCCGACATCATGGAGGAGCGCGTCTTCGACCTCGCGGCGCTGATGGCCTACGAGGTCGGCAAGAATCGCCTCGAGGCGTTGGGCGACGTGCAGGAGACCGCGGAGCTGATCCGCTGGAACTGTGACGAGATGGAGAAGCATGACGGCTTCCGGGTGCCGATGAGCGGCCTCGGGGCCGCCGGCGACTACTACGACGTCCTTCGCCCCCACGGCGTCTGGGCCGTGATCAGCCCGTTCAACTTCCCGATGGCGCTGTCCGGCGGTCCCTCCAGCGGGGCGCTTGTCGCCGGGAACGCCGTCGTGTTGAAGCCCTCGAACCAGGGCGCCCTGCTCGGCTACAAGCTCTACGAGTGCTACCGCGACGGCGGCGTGCCCCCGGGGGCGTTCCACCTGGTGATCGGTCGCGGAGCGGTGGCCGGCGACCACCTCTGGCACCACCCGGATGTGAACGGCGTCACGTTCACGGGCTCCTACCCGGTGGGCATGGACATCTACAAGCACTTCGCGACCGACGTGCCCAAGCCCGTGATCTGCGAGATGGGCGGGAAGAACCCCACGATCGTCACCAGGAACGCCGACCTCGACAAGGCCACCGACGGCGTGCTCCGCAGCGCGTTCGGCTTCGGGGGGCAGAAGTGCTCGGCGAACTCGCGCGTGTACGTCGAGCGCGAGGTCTACGACGACTTCCTCACACAGCTGAAGTCCAAGACCGAGACGATCAAGGTCGGCAACCCGATCGAGCGCGACGTGTATATGGGCCCGATCATCAACGAGCCGGCGATGGAGACCTACGAGGAAGCCTCTGAGGAAGCCCGCAAGAACGGCACGATCGTCACCGGCGGCCAGCGCATCACTGAGGGCGACTTCGGCCGCGGACTGTTCGTGGAACCGACCGTCGTCGAGGTGCCCGAGGACAGCTGGATCTGGAAGAAGGAGCTGTTCGTGCCGTTCGTGGCGGTGGCCCCGTTCGACGAGCTCGACGACGCGATCGAGAAGGCGAACGACACCGAGTACGGTCTGACCGCGGGGTTCTTCAGCGAGGATCGCGCGGAGATCGACGAGTGGCTCGATCGCATCCAGGCCGGCGTCGTGTACGTGAACCGGCGCGCTGGCTCGACGACCGGTGCCTGGCCCGGCGTGCAGCCGTTCGGCGGTTGGAAGGGCTCGGGCACGACCGGCAAGGCCGGCGGCGGTCCTTACTACGTGCTGCAGTACCTGCGCGAGCAGTCGAGGACGGTGATCGAGGAGTGAGCCCGAACGACACCGACCTCGCCGACGTGGAGCTGCAGGGGCTGGCGGCCCACACGGGACCGAAACTCATCACGGAGGTCCCCGGGCCAGAGGCGATGGCGCGCATCGAGCGCGACCGCAAGGTCACGTCTCCGTCGTTGCCGCGCGCGTACCCGTTCGTGCCGCGGCGCGGGTCCGGCTCGATCGTCGAGGACGTCGACGGCAACATCTTCCTGGACATGAACGCCGGCATCGCCGTGACGAGCACCGGGCATTGCCACCCGGCGGTGGTCGAGGCGGTGCAGCGGCAGGCGACGCAGCTGCTGCACTACTCCGCGTCGGACTTCTACCTGCCCATGTACTCCGACGTGTGCGAGCAGCTCGACGCGATGGCGCCGTTCGGGGGCGTCAGGGCCCGTTCGTTCCTGACGAACTCGGGCACCGAGTCGGTGGAGGCGGCGATCAAGCTCGCGCGCTACGCGACCGGGCGCCAGTACCTGATCGGCTTCTATCGGTCGTTCCACGGGCGCTCGATGGGGTCGGTCTCGCTCACCGCGTCGAAGGCGAAGTACCGCACTCGATTCGGCCCCATGATGCCGAGCGTGTACCACTCGTTCTACGGGGACTTCGACTACCTCGAGCAGGTGCTCTTCACGCGCATGGTCTCGCCGACCGAGGTTGCGGCGATCGTCGTGGAATCGTGGCTCGGCGAGGGCGGGTACGAGCTTCCGCCAGAGGGCTGGTTCACGCACCTGCGAGAGCTCTGCGACCGCCACGGCATCCTGCTCGTCTGCGACGAAGTGCAGTCGGGCATGGGCCGCAGCGGCACGTTGTGGGCGATCGAGCAGGAAGGCGTCGCGCCCGACATCGTCACGGCGGGCAAGGGCATCGCGAGCGGCTTGCCGCTCGGGGCGATGATCGCCCGCGACGACCTCATGACCTGGGAGCTCGGGGCGCACGGCTCCACATACGGTGGCTCGCCGATCTCCTGCGCCGCTGCGCTCGCGACCTTCGACGTGCTCGAGCGCGAAGACCTGCTCGGGAACGCTCGCTCGGTGGGCGAGGTGCTCCTCGAGGGGCTGCGAGGCATCGCCGACCGGCACCCGATGATCACCGAGGTGCGCGGCCGGGCCCTGTGGATCGGGCTCTCCTTCGCCGACCACGCCCAGGCCACCGCCGTCGAGCACGCGTCGTTCCGGCGCGGGCTGCTCGTGCTCGGCTGCGGCGACGACGCGATCCGCATCTCGCCGCCGCTGGTGCTCCGAGACGACCAGGCGCGCGCCGCGCTCGAGATCTTCGAGGAAGCGGTCGCCGAGGCCGAGGGTCCGTAGGCCGGGCGTGACCTCGCTCGACGACCACGTGCGCGTCCACGACCCGACAGCGGCGCGATGAGCAAGGTCTCGACGATGCAGGATGCCGTGGGCGAACTCGTGCACGACGGCGACACCGTGGCGATCGAGGGCTTCACGCACCTGATCTGCTTCGCGGCCGGGCACGAGATCATCCGCCAGCGCCGGCGAGACCTGACGCTCGCCCGCATGACGCCCGACGTCGTGTACGACCAGATGATCGGCGCCGGCGTGGCGTCGAAGCTGATCTTCAGCTGGATGGGGAACCCCGGCGTCGGCAACCTGCACGCCGTGCGCCGGCGCATCGAGAACGCCGACCCCCAGCCGCTCGAGATCGAGGAGTACTCGCACTTCGGCATGGTCTGCCGGTACATGGCGGGTGCGGCCAACCTTCCCTTCTTCCCGATCAGGAGCTACTACGAGAGCGACATCCCGAAGGTGAACCCGAACATCGTGTCGATGGCCTCGCCCTACGACGCGGGCGACGAGGTCTACGTCGTGCCGCCGCTCAGGCCCGACGTGGCGGTCGTGCACGCTCAGCGGGCCGATGCCTCGGGCGACACGCAGATCTGGGGGCTGATGGGCTGTCAGAAGGAGGTGGCGTTCGCCGCCCGGTCGGTGATCGTGGTCGTCGAGGAGGTCGTCGACGAGTCAGTGATCCGGCGCGATCCGAACCGCACCGCGATCCCGGGCGCCGTGGTCGACGCGGTGGTCGAGGAGCCGTTCGCCTGCCACCCGTCGTTCGCGCAGGGGTACTACGACCGGGACAACCGCTTCTACCTCGAGTGGGATCGCATCGCCAAGGAGCAGGAGACGCTCGACGCCTGGCTCGACGAGTGGGTCTACGGCCTCTCGAACCATCGCGACTACATCCAGAAGTACGGCGACGCACACTGGGACGCCCTGCGCCCGGAGCCCGCGCTCTCCGGTGAGGTCGACTACGGGAGGTACGCGTGAGCGGGACCGGCACCGACCCGGGCTACTCGAAGTCGGAGCTGATGATCGCGGCGAGCGCTCGACAGCTCACCGGCGTCGGCAACTGCTTCGTCGGGGTCGGGCTTCCCAATATCGTCTGCAACCTGGCCCAGCGCACCGTGTCCCCCTCGCTCCAGCTCGTGTACGAATCGGGGGTGTTCGGCGCGCGGCCCGAGCGGCTTCCACTCTCGATCGGCGATCCCACGCTCGCCACGGGCTCGACCGCCGTCACGAGCATGTTCGAGCTGTTCGCGTTCTACCTGCAGGCGGGACTGATCGACGTGGCCTTCCTCGGCGGGGCCCAGATCGATCGGTTCGGGAACCTCAACACGACCGTGATCGGTGACTACCGTCATCCGAAGGTGCGCCTCCCGGGGTCGGGGGGCGCGTGCGAGATCGCGATCCACGCCCGGCAGATCCTGGTGATCATGCGGCAGGCCCAGCGGTCGTTCGTCGATCGTCTCGATTTCAGGACGTCGCCGGGGCACTCGGGCGACCCGGAACGCGACGAGGCTCGCGGTTGGCACGGGAGCGGTCCGACGAGCGTCGTCACCGACCTCGCGACCTACACGTTCGACGAAGCCACCGGGGAGATGGTGCTGCGGACCACGCACCCCGGAGTCACGCTCGACGACGTGCGGGCGAACATGGGCTGGGAGCCTGCGATCACCGAGGACCTCGGCGAGACGTCCGCGCCGACCGACGAGGAGCTCCGGCTGATCCGGGAGGAGCTCGACCCGGGCGGGGTCTACACGAAGTGACCGAGGCGAGCCAACGGAAACGAGCGGCCTCCAGAGCCGGGCACGGCGGGGCCGACGGGCTCGGATCGGCGAGCCGGGTCTTCCCCCGCGTGTTCGACCGGGAGCTGCCCGTCGCCGTGTCGTCCGACGGCGCCTGGATCGCGACGTCGGATGGGCGAAGGTTCCTCGATGCGGCCGGGGGCGCGATCGTGGTGAACGTGGGCCACGGAGAACGGGTCGTCATCGAGGCGATCGGTGAGCAGCTCGCCCGCACCCAGTACGTGCACGGCACGATGTTCACGACCGAGTCGGTCGAGGACTACGCGGCGGAGGTGGCCCCGTTGCTGCCCATGGATGACGCCCGCATCTACCCCGTGTCGGGGGGCAGCGAGGCGGTCGAGACCGCGTTAAAGCTCGCGCGGGCCTACCACCTGGCTCGCGGGCAGCCCTCGCGATTCGTCGTGATCGGGCGCCGCGGCAGCTACCACGGCAACACCATCGGCGCGCTCGATGCGAGCGGCAAGGAGCCCCTGCGCAAACCGTACACCCCGTGGCTCGGCCGGTTCCTGCACGGGCCGCCGGCCTATGGATACCGCTGTGAGAACCCGCATCATCCGAAGGCGTGCGGCGCGTGGCACGCCGCCGAACTCGAGCGCATGATCTCCCAGTCTCCGCCGAACTCGGTCGCGGCGTTCATCGCGGAGCCCGTCGCCGGGGCCACGCTCGGCGCCGCGGTGCCCTGCGACGACTACTGGTCCTCGGTCGTCGAGGTCTGCCGGCGACACGGGGTCATCGTGATCGCCGACGAGGTGATGACCGGCATGGGCCGCACCGGCCGGTGGTTCGGCGTCGACCATTGGGGGGTGCGGCCCGACATCATCACCGCGGGCAAGGGGACCACGAGCGGATACGTGCCGTTCGGCTTCGCCGCCGCGAGCGGTGAGGTGTTCGAAACGGTCGCGACCGTGGGGTTCGTGCACGGATTCACGTGGTCGCACAACGCGCTCGGGGCGGCCGCGGCAGGCGCGGTGCTCCGCCTCCTGCGTGATCGAGACCTCGTCGCGAGGTCGGCGTCGGTGGGGGAGCACCTCCTGGCCGACCTCGGCGCCGCGCTGGCCGACGTGCCGATCGTCGGCGAGGTGCGGGGCCTGGGCACGCTGATCGGCATCGAGCTCGTGCGCGACCGAGAGACGAAGGAGCCGTTCGCTCGCGCCGATCGGGTGACCGAGCGCGTGGTCGGCGCGGCGCGCGACGACGGGCTGCTGCTCTACTCCTCGACCGGCCACGTCGACGGACACGACGGGGACTTGCTCGTGCTGGGCCCACCGTTCGTGCTCTCCGACGACGACATCACCACGGTCGTCCAGGGCACCGCCGCGGCGATCCATTCGGTCTCGTGAGCGGCTCGGTCGCGCTCGTCGTGGTGCCCGAGGCGGCGGGGTACGACCACGGCCCGGGGCACCCGCTTCGCCCCCAGCGGGTCGCGCTCACGTGGGATCTGATCGCCGAGTACGGGCTGGACCGTGCGTCCGGCGTGACCCGGATCGGCGCCACCGCGGCAGACGACGAGACCCTTCGGCGGGTGCACACCCAGGAGTTCATCGAAGCGACCCGTGACGCCGGGCACGGGGTCGCGGGCGCTTGGGGCCGGTTCGGCTATGGGCCGGGCGACAACCCGATCTTCGACCAGATGCACGAGGCCGGAGCCCTGGTGGCGGGGGCCAGCGTGGCCGCGGCCCGGGCGGTGCTGGCTGGAGAGGCGGCGCACGCCTTCAACGCCCCCGGCGGCCTGCATCACGCGATGCCGTCGCGCGCGTCGGGGTTCTGCGTCTACGACGACCCCGCCGTCGCGATCGCGTGGATGCTCGCGCAGGGGGTCGAGCGTGTCGCTTACGTCGACGTCGACGTGCATCACGGCGACGGTGTGCAGGCGATCTTCTGGGACGAGCCGAGGGTGCTCACGATCTCGATCCACGAATACGCCCCGCAGCTCGGGTTCTTTCCCGGCACAGGCGGGCTCTCCGAACGCGGTGGTCCGGACGCATGGGGGTCCGCGGTGAACCTCCCCCTGGCCCCCGGCACCGGCGACCAGGGGTGGCTCGAGGCGTTCCTGGCCGCCGTGCCGCCGCTCGTGCGCGCCTTCAGCCCCGACGTGCTCGTTACCCAGCTCGGGTGCGACACCCACGCGACCGACCCACTCGCCCATCTGGGACTGACGACACGCGCCTACAGGGAGGCGGCGTCAGTGCTGCACGAGCTCGCCCACGAGACGGCGGGGGGGCGATGGGTCGCGACCGGTGGAGGCGGCTATCAGTGGGCCCGGGTCGTTCCGCGCGCGTGGACCCTGTACTTCGCCGAGATGGCCGGGGCCGCGGCCACGCTACCCGACGAGCTGCCCCAGGCGTGGATCGAGCGCGCCGAGTTCGCTCAGCACGGCGAGGTCCCGGCCACGATGTCGGAGCCGGCCGCGCATCGCAGTCCCGCCGACGAGGAGGCCGCAGACGTAGCGCTCGCGGCGCTATCGGCCGCCGGCATCGAGCCTCCCGACGCCGGCTCGCCCTCCCGAGATGGGTCGGCTCCATGAGCGCCACCGACACCACGGGTGCGACGGGCGCTTCGGGTCCGACTCCAGCGTCGCTCGCTGTACTTGGGGGGTGGTGCCCCTGAGCGCCGAGCACCCCTCCGACACCGATGCGACGGTGGGCCTGATGGACCGAGGGCTGCTCGGGCATGGCCTCGCCGAGCACGGCTCGCTGGTCGTGATGGCGGCCTCGTCGCCCGCGGGGCGAACGACGACGAACATGTTGAAGCTGCACGTGGTCGGCTCCCCGGTTCGCTGATCGTGGGGGCCGCTCGACCGACGCCTGGATCATGTGTACGCTCGGATCGTCGTCGCTCGAGATCCGTGAGAAAGAACGCTGAAGTGCCACCACGCACTCCTGCCGACTACCCGGGCCGACCGGGGCCTACGTCGGTGCCGAACGAAACCGACTTCATGGACCTCGACGAGAAGGTGGCGCGTCGGGACGCGCTCCGGAAGGCCCGTGCGCGAGACGACGCCGTGCCGTGGTACCGGCGCCTCTTCCGAAGAAGGAAGTCCTAGCCCTCTTCGTCCGAGGCCTCGAGCTCGTCGTCGAGCGCCTGTATCACCCAGCCCTGGAGCCACGTGAGGTAGCCGTAGAGGGCGAACATCTCGCTCTGCTCCTCGTCGCCATGGAAGTCTCGCTCCGTCGACTCCTCGGTCACGCCGAGCCGCGTGCCGACGACGAGCCGGATCGAGTTCAGCGAGCCGAGCCACGCGAGCAGCTCGTCATCGGAGAGCTCGTGGCGATCGATCGTGCGCTCCACCACCTCGAGCGCCTCCAGCTTGCCCAGCAGGAGCTCGTTCCCGTGCTGCTGCTCCCACTCCAGGTTGCCGAGGACGTCGTCTTCCGGCAGCGCCGGAGGGAACAGGCGCACCATCGCCGGATCGCTCGAAGGGCTCTCCGACGTGAGCAGCTGCCGCAGTTGCCCGCAGAACGTACGGACCGCGTCGCGCTCTTGCGCGGACAGCCGAACCCCGAACCGCCGAGGGCCGATCCGCCGTACCGGTCCCCTGCGCAGCCGCACCTAGCGGTCCTTCTGCATCGTCGCCCACAGGCCGTAGGCGTGCAGGCGCGCAACGTCGCGCTCGGCCTCGTCACGGGTGCCGTTCGACACCACGGCCCTGCCCTTCGTGTGCACGTCCCACATCAGCTTCTCCGCTTTCGCTCGCGGGTATCCGAACAGCTTCTGGAAGACCCAGGTCACGTAGGACATCAGGTTGATCGGGTCGTTCCAGACGATGACGATCCACGGCACGTCCTCTTCGACGTGCTCGACCGTCTCCGGACGGCCGATCTCGACGGGGGCGGTGCTCATGGTCGTCATCGGTTCGCCCGTGTCGCCCTGACCCCGGTTCGGCGGGCCTGGCGCACTCCCCAACGGTACAGCGGCGGCGTGAGCACGCGGAAGGCCTGGAACGGCGCGACCCAGCGGGGCACGGAGTACTCGGGGGCGATCCCCTCGCGCACGACGTTCACGATCGCGCCGGCCACGCGGGCGGCGGACATCACCGCCCACGATGGAAGCCCGTCCTGCGGGAACCCCTCGGTCGCGGCGAGGCCGGGGTTCACGGCGGTCACGTGCACCCCGCGGGCCTCGGCGTCGTAGTTCGCCGATTCGCTCGCCGCCACGACGGCATGCTTCGTGGCGGCGTACAGGCCTGTTCCGGGCGTGGCGAACCGTCCGGCGAGCGAGGCGACATTCACGACGTGACCGTGGCCGCGCCGGAGCATCTCAGGGAGGAACGCCCGCATGCCGTAGAGCACGCCGAGCAGGTTCACGTCGACGACCGCTCGGATCTGGTCATAGCTGAGATCCTCGATCGCCCCGCCGCCCGGCACGCCGGCGTTGTTCACGAGCACGTCGGCGGGGCGTCCGTACACCTCGCGCACCAGAGTCGGCAGGCTGTCGACTTCGCGAGGCCGGGTCACGTCGACTCGCAGGGCGAGCGCCGACCCTCCCGCTCGCTCGATGCGATCGGCGAGCGCTTCCAGTCGGTCGAGGCGTCGCGCCGCGAGCACGACGCGGGCGCCGCGTTCGGCGAAGGCGACCGCGGTGGCCTCGCCGATGCCGGAGGAGGCGCCCGTGACGACGACGATCGCGTCCTTCAGGTCCACGCGTTCCCTCGGCGGTCGGCCATCCATGGACGTTATCGAAGCTGAGCGCTGCTGCCCGCATCGACGCAGGTCAGGTGGGGTGTGCACCTGCTCGCGCACCAGCTCAGTCGTTGGAAGTCGTTTGGCAAGGTAGGCAAGTAGGGGCCGGGATGGGTGGGCTAGCAACTAGAGGAGGGAGGACGTCCCGCCTGCCCATGCCTCCATGCATCAAGGATTAGTCGTACAGCCACCGATGATGTCGACGACGGGCCGATGCCATTACCCCCTAAGTCCGACACGCCGGACCCTGGCCTAGGCCACGTCAGAGCGACGCCATCCCGCCAGGAGCGCGGTGACCCCCGGGGGGGTCTCTCCCGTCGCGGGGCGCCCGATACGGGGAGTTGGAAGGCCGGGGGCCTCCACGTTCGACGCTGCGTCCAGATCCGGACCACTGGGGTCCTTCGTGGTCCGCCCCCGATCAAGAGCTTGCGTCGTACCCAAGGCTAACGCAGGGCCAGGGCGGCGATAGGGTCCGGGTGCCTAGCCCAACTGAGTTAGGACGGCTGACCACGCGTGCGAGAGAACGCCGAGATCCGGTCTGGGGGATAATCGGAGCAGGACGTACGTCGAGTGCCCGCAGGGAGGCCTGATCCATGCTTGATCAGTTCGCGACTCATGCCACCTTGGCAGTCTCGGACATCGAACGGGCGAAGACCTGGTACGCGGAGAAACTGGGACTGACTCCCGCGAGCGAGGATCCCGGTGGCGTCCGCTACGAGAGCGGCGGAAGCGCCTTCACGCTCTTCCCGACGCCTTATGCCGGCACCGCGAAGAACACGGTGATGGAGTGGACCGTCGATGACGTCGAGAAGGAGGTCACCGAGCTGAAGGGTCGCGGGGTCAGCTTCGACACCTTCGAGATGGACGGAATCGAGTGGAGCGGGGACATCGCCACGATGGGTGAGAGCAAGGCTGCGTGGTTTAAGGACAGCGAAGGCAACATCCTCGCGATCACACACTAGCGGGCGTCCACCGGAGTCCACTTGATGTGAGCCCGGGGCGTCAGCTGTAACGTCACGTCCCGATGCCGGCGCCTGAACCGACCATCGACGTCATCGGACGCCACGTCCGGCGCCTGCCCTCGCTCGACGATCGCTGGCTGCCACGCCCGCTCCCGCGGGCCGCGCTCGAGGCCGCTCTGCTCGAGGGAGAGGTCGCCGGCACGGCCACGCATCCCCTCGACAACGTTCGTGCGAACGCGCTGATGCTGATCGACGGCGACCCGGACAAGCTGTTCGGGCTCTCGGGCATGCCGGGCGCGTTCGACCTCGACGCGATCCTCGACCTCGTCGCGGCCGAGGCCAGGGCGCCGATCGACCACGAGGACCGCTTCGGTCCCGTGCACGTCGACCCCAGGCCGATCGTGGATGCATGCGAGGCCGCGGGCGACCGGCTCGCTCGGTCGGCGAGCCGCGGCGAGACGGTCGTGCTCGCGACCGGGCATCCCGTCGGCCTGGCGCTGCTCTACCGCGCGATCGATCGGCTGCTCGCCGAGCGGGGGACGAGGGTCGCGCGGGCGGCGCACGGCGAGCGGTGGCGATCATCCGGCCTGACCCACGATTGGATCGTCGATCATTGGGGCGGGGTCGGCATGCTCACCGACGGACGGGAACCGCGCCACACCCACCGGCCCGAGGCGATGGAGCGCATGCTCGCCGACGTACGTCCCGACCTCGTCGTCGCCGACCACGGGTTCGCGGGCGCGGCGATCGAGGCCGGCGTCGAGACGATCTCGATCGCCGACGTGAACGATCCCGCCTTGATCGTGGCCAAGGCCCAGGGTCGCACCGAGATCGTCGTCGTGATGGACGACCACGTGGAGCCCGACGCCTATTGGCCGTGCTACCAGGCGATCGCCTCGCGGTTCTGAGGCCCCGGGCGGAGCAGTGAACCGGGGCTATCCAGGGAGCAGCCCGAGCGCCTATGATGCCGCCCATCGTGGAGAGAGAACCCTTCACCGAGGCTCGGCTGAAGACCGTCAGCGAGGTCGCGGACCTCTTGCGTGTATCCAGGATGACCGTCTACCGCATGATCAAGACCGGAGAGATGCCCGCCGTCCGGGTGGGCCGGAGCTATCGGCTCCGTGAGGAAGACGTCCACAGCTACCTGATGGAGCGGTATACCGAGGCCGGCTGAGGCCGGTCACCCGTTCCGACGCAGACGCGTCCAAGCCGACCTCCGTGGGAACGGAGCGGGCGCAGTGAACGAGCACGATCGGCTCGTCGATCGAGCCGCGCGCGAAGCACGCACGGTGTTGTTCGTCGGTGGCCTGGATGCCGGCAAGAGCACCCTCGCGCGCGCCACGGCGGCGTTCGCGCTTCGCCTCGGCCGCACCGTTGCCTACCTCGATGCCGACGTGGCCCAGAAGACCGTGGGACCGCCCGCCACGGTGGGGCTCAAACACATCCACACGCCCGACGACCTCACGTTCGAACGCCTCTCGCAACCCGACGCACTCGGGTTCGTCGGGTCGACCGGTCCCCAAGGGCACGTGCTGCCGCTCGTGGGCGCCCTCGTCCGTCTGCGCGACAGGGGCCGAGCCGAGGGCGCCGACCTGATCGTGGTCGACACGAGCGCGATGGTGAGCGGCATCTGGGGCCAGCTCGTGAAGTACTACAAGGTCGACCTGCTCGAGCCCGACCTCGTCGTGGGACTGCAGCGGGGGGAGGAGCTCGAACCCGTGCTGGGGGTGATCCAGCGCTTCTTCGGGGTCGAGCTCGCGACCCTGCCCGTGCATCCGAAGGTCGTGACCACCGGTGTCGACCACCGGTCCGAGCAGCGTGAGCGGGCCATGGCCGGCTACTTCGCAGGTGAGCTGCAACGCTTTCGAGTGAAACCCACCGTGTTCATGCCGACCCTGCCGCCCCTGTTCGATCTGCGTGAGCTCGACCGGTTGCTGGTCGGTCTGTCCGACGGCGCCGGCGGGTTCACGGGTCTCGGCTACCTCGAGTACGTGCCCGAGGATCAAGGACTGCGGTTGATCTCGCCCGTGGCAGAGCCGCCGAAAGCGCTTAGACTGGGGTCCGTTCGTCTGGGGGAGACCTTCCGCGTCAAGCGTGTCGACCTCCGGAACCTCTTCGGAACCGAGTGAAAGGCCTACCGCTTGCCGTCGCTGATCAAGAAGCGCCGCAAGAAGATGCGGAAGAAGAAGCACAAGAAGCTCCTGAAGCGCACGCGGCACCAGCGCATGAAGCTGGGTAAGTAAGCGCGACCGGCTGTGCACGCGCCCCGATCCCGGCTCGTCCGGCTCGCGGCCGCGATGTCGGTCGCGACCATCGTCCTCGTGGCCTGTGACGACGCGGATCCGTCCGCGCCGCCGGCCGGGTCCGAGGCCGTCTCCTTCACCACCGCCGACGGGGTCGAGATCGACGGACGGCTCTTCGGCGATCCGGGCTCTTCGGCCGGCGTGGTGCTCGCCCACATGCAACCCGCCGATCAGACGTCGTGGTACGGCTTCGCGGAGACTTTGGCCGACGAGGGCTACCGGGCGCTCACCTTCAACTTCCGCGGCTATTGCCCCGGCGGCGAAGCCGGGTGCTCCGGCGGCGAGACCGACCAGGCCCAGCTGTGGCAGGACGTGGAGGCGGCCGCTGGGTTCCTCCGCTCGAAGGGGGTGCCCAGGATCGGAGTGATCGGCGCCAGCATGGGCGGGACGGCCGCCCTGGTGGCGGCCTCTCAGCCGGGGTCTCGCATCGGCTCCGCCGCCACGCTCTCGGCGCCGATGTCGATCGGGGCGCTCACGGTGACGCCGGAGCAACTCTCGTCGACGGGCGCCGCCAAGCTCTTCGTCGCCGGCAACGGCGACGCCGTCGCGGCCGAGGCCGCGCAGCAGCTCTACGACCTGAGCATCCCGCCGAAGCGCGTGGAGATCTTCCCGTCGGAGGACCACGGCACCGACCTGCTCGAGGGCAACCAGGGCCCGAACGTGCGGCAACTGCTGCTGCGCTGGCTCGCGCAGTTCCTGCCCGAGGCCCCCGCCGGCGACGAGAGCTCGTCGTGACGCGGCCGATCGTCTTCTGCACGGACTACGGGCTCGCCGACGTGTTCGTGGGAGTCTGCCACGGGGTCATGGCCGCGATCGCGCCGGACTCCCGAGTGATCGACCTCACCCACTCCGTGCCGCGACAGGACGTGGTGCGCGGCGCCGTCGCGATCGGACGCGCCACCCCCTTCATGCCCGCGGACGCCGTCTACGTGGCCGTCGTCGACCCCGGCGTGGGCTCGGAGCGCCACCCGATCGCCCTCCGCGCGGCGACGGGAGCCCTGCTCGTCGGACCAGACAACGGCGTGCTCTCGCTCGCGTGGGCGTCGCTCGGCGGGATCGAGGCGGCCGTCACGATCGAGGATCATCGGGTGATGCTGCATCCCGTGTCGACGACGTTCCATGGACGCGATGTCTTCGCCCCGACAGGAGCCCATCTCGCCGGCGGGTTCCCGCTCGAGGAGGTGGGGCCGTCGATCGAGCCCGATGCGCTGTCGATGGTCGACATGCCCGCACCGATGGTCACGCCCGGCGCGGTCGGGACTCGGGTGGTCGACGTCGACGCGTTCGGCAACGTGCAGCTGAGCGCCCGCCCGGTCGATCTCGACGCCGCGGACCTCGGCAATCCACTCGGCATAGCAGGGCGACAGGTACCGCTCGTCTCGACCTTCGCCGACGTACCCGAAGGCGTGCTCGCCGCGATCATCGACTCCCAGGGCTCCATCGCCCTCATCGTGAACCGGGGGAGCGCAGCCCAGATGCTGAATCTCCGCGTGGGCAGCAGCGTGGTCCTGGAGTGAGGTGATCTCAGGCCGAGGCCGATGCCGAGGCGCTCGGCAGCTGGCCGGGGCTCGCCGGCCCGGGCAAGGGTTGGTCCGCGTCGCCGCTCGCGATCACGAACTGGGCGACCGCCGCCGCGACGATCAGCACGAACAGGACGACGATCATGAGGAAGGTCGGCCTGCGCATCTCGGGCCGAGGCTAGCAGGCGCCCAAGGGGCCTTTACGGAGCGTCGTGCACGCCCGAACCGAGGGCCCCTTCGGCGCGCTCGCGCATCTGTACCATCACGGCTCGAAGACGCGCCGGGTCGGTGAGGTACGTGCGCAGGTCGACCTCGAGCGAGACCGCTCCTCGGTAGCCGTCGGCCGCGAGTACGTCACAGAACGCGTCGAGGTCGAGCACTCCCTGCCCAGGCGGCAGGTGGGAGTCCCAGCCCTTCCCCGCGTTGTCGGATAGGTGCACGTGCCGGAGCCGGTCGCCGAACCGGCGGCGGACCTCGATCGGGTCGTGCCCGGCGACCGCGGCGTGACTCGTGTCGAGCACGAGGTGCGGCAACCCTTCGAGCTCCTCGAGATCCTGGTTCGCGTGGAGCGTGACGCTCCGTCGCCCCATGCGCAGGGGGAACATGTTCTCGATGGCGACCGTGACGCCGGTGCGCTGTTCCAGGACCGGAAGCTCCTCGACGAGCCATCGCCGGTACGCCGATTGCCACCGGAACGGCGGGTGCATCACGACCGTCGGCACCTCGGCCTGCTCGGCGACCTGGATCGCCCGGTCGATCTTGCCGATCGGATCCGTGCCCCAGACCTTCCTGGTCACGAGGAGGGCCGGCGCGTGGATCGCGCCGATCGTGAGGCCGTGCTCCTTCGCCAGCGCCCGCATGCGGTCGGGGTCCTGGCTTGCGGGGTCCTTCGTGACCATCACCTCGACGCCGGTGTATCCGGTCTCGGCCACGATGCGGAACGTGTTCGAGAGCGGCCGGGCGAAGAACGCGGCGGAGGAGAAGAGCAGGTGGGGAATGGTCACGACCTCCATCGTAGGCAACGGGGAGCCCCGGCGTCGCCCCGAGGTGGCCCCCGTATGCTGGGCCCATGTGGGTGTTCCCGCTGGTCGCCGCCGTGGTCGCCGTGGTCTTCGCCGGCCTCGTCACGAGGCAGTACCTCGCCCGCCGCCGCCCGTACCAACTCGCCTGGGCGCTCTCGCTCGTGATGTACGCGGTGGCTTCGGCCGCCGTCGTGCTCGGAGCCTCGGGGGGCTGGACCCCCGGAGAGTTCAAGCTCTACTGGGCCCTCGGGGCGGTGTTGAACGTGCCGTTCCTCGCCGGAGGCGAGCTGATGCTGCTGGTCCGCAACCGCGTGTTCCAGGCCGGCGTGTGGGTCGTGCTCGTGTTCGTGACCGCCTACACCGTGTCGGTCCTGAGGGGCGCGTCGCTCGATGCGGCGGCGCTCACTACGGACCTGCCGTCGGGCAAACTCGTGTTCGGCGACGGTTCGGCGGCGCACCGGCTGCCGCAGCTGATCTCGATCCCCTCGTACCTCGTGCTGCTCGGGGGCGCCCTGTGGTCGGCCTGGCGCCTGCGGGGGCGCCGCGAGCTCCGCGACCGGTTCGTCGGCACCCTGTTGATCGTCCTCGGCGCGAGCGTCATCGCGGGGTTCGGTTCCGCGTTCGCGGCGCTGGGGTACCTGGCGTCGTTCTCGGTGGCGCTGGCGGTGGGCATCGTGGTGATGTTCCTGGGGTTCCTGCGCGCAAGCCGGCCGGCTATCGCGCCGGCCGAGAGGGCGTCGGAGCCTGTCTTCTGATGCCGGATCAGGCGGCGGCGGAGGTGCCCGACTCCGAGGCGCGCCACTGCACGTCGGTCGGGGCGTCGGCGGGAGCGTCGGCCGGCTCGATCGAGATCCACAGGTCGTCGTAGCTGCTGGGGTCGAACGGCACCACCAGGAACACGCGGCCGGCATCGGGCAGGAAGTCGACCACGAAGGTCGGCGTGCCGCCCGACACGAGCCACACCCGATAGACCAGCCCCGCGGGCGGGGAGGGCACGCCCTCGCCCATGACGTAGAACTCCTCTTCGCCGGGGGCCGAGACCTCGTTCACCGGACCGACGGGCACGAGGCGGGCGTCGGGGCGCTGTGCGATCAGGGCTGCGTTCGCGAGCGCGTCGGCCCGTCCGTCGGCGTTGTTGGCCCGGATGTTCTGGCTGACCGTGAGGCCGGCGAGGCCCACCACCACGGCGACCCCGGCGGCCACGGCGAACATCTGCATCGGCCTGCGGCGGGGTGCCGGCGGCTCGAGCTCGTGGTGCAGGCGGGGCAGCAGCGTCTCGGGCGGCGCGATCGGCTCGGCCGCGAACGCGAGGTCGGCCGAGATCTGCTGGAAGGTCGCGAGCGAGTCACGACAGGCGCCGCATCCGGGCACGTGCTCGGAGAGCAGCCGGTCGGCCTCGGCGGCGTCGTCGCCGGAGAGGCTGCGCAGCACGTAGCCGGCCAGCAGCTCCTCGATATGCTCGTGGTCCTCGATCACTCGGTCCTCCGGGTCCTGGGGCGATCCATGGGGCGGTTCATGGGGCGGTTTCATGGGCGGTCGAGCACCCCTCTGAGCTTGCGCATCGCCGCCAAGGTGCGGGTCTTGACGGTGCCGAGGGGGATCTGTAGTCGTTCGGCGATCTGCACCTGCGTCGATCCGTCGAAATACGCCATCTCGAGCACCTGTCGTTGTTCCGGGGGGAGCGTCTCGAGCGCCGCACGGACCTCGAGCCGCCGATCGGCCACGTCGGCCGCGTCGGCTACGCCCTCCGCTGGGTCTTCGACGGCCAGCGGCTCGAGGTTCGCCGCTCGTTGCTGGCGGGCCCGGATGCGTTCTTCGCGTCGCACGGTGTCGACCGCCCGATGGTGCACGAGCGAGAGGAAGAACGTGCGGAAGGCGCCCCGTGCCGGGTCGAACGCCTCGGGCGCCCGCCAGAGCGCCATGAACGCGTCGTGCACGACGTCCTGCGCGAGCAGCTGCTGCCCGGTGATGCGATATGCGAGCCCGTACGATGACGCGGAGTACCGACGGTACAGCTCGTCGAAGGCCAAGCGATCCCCGTCGATGAGGCGGCGGTGCAGCTCCAGATCGTCGCGATCGCCCTCGCGCATGGGGCGTATCCTCCCAGACGTCCCCGGCCAGACCTCTCCGGCGGAACCCCGCGGCCCCCGGTACGCTCTGCGCCGATGACGCTCCCGAAGGTCGTGCTGTACTCCCGCCCGGGCTGTCACCTCTGCGACGAGGCCCGCGAGGTGGTCCTCGCCGAGCGGTGCACGACGCCATTCGAGCTCGAGGAGATCGACATCGAGACCGATGACGCGCTGCTGCTCGACTACGGCATGAGGATCCCCGTGGTCACGATCGGTGGTGACGAGGCGTTCGAGTACACCGTCGATGCCCGGGCCTTCGCGGAACTCGTTCGAGGCTGACAGGGAAGGCCGTGGCTCCCCGCTTGTGACCTTGTGAACGGTGCGAGGCCGAGCTAGGCTGAAGCCATGCAGCGGAGCGCATGCCGATGGTGAGGGATCGGTCGATCCCGGAGGCCACGGTGGGCCGACTCCCCCTCTACCTGCGAGCGCTGGTCGACCTGGCCGAGGCCGGCGCAGGCACGGTCTCGAGCGACGAGCTGGCCGAGGCGGCCGGCGTGAACTCCGCGAAGGTTCGCAAAGACCTGTCGCACCTCGGCTCGTACGGCACGAGAGGCGTCGGCTACGACGTCGCATACCTGATCCATCAGATCCGGCGGGAGCTCGGTCTCACGCAGCACTGGGCGATCGTCATCGTCGGCATCGGCAACCTCGGCCATGCCCTCGCGAACTACGGTGGGTTCGCCGAGCGAGGGTTCCGGATCGCGGCGCTCGTGGACGTCGACGACGCTCGCGTGGGCGAGCAGGTGGGCGAACTGCGGATCGAGCATGTCGACTCGCTGTCACGCCTGGTCGAGGAGCTCGACATCGCGATCGGCGTCATCGCGACCCCCGCGACGGCGGCCCAAGAGGTGGCCGACGGTCTCACGGAGGCCGGTGTGCGATCGATCCTGAACTTCGCGCCCGCGATGATCGCCGTGCCTCCCGGGGTGTCGGTCCGCAAGGTCGATCTCGCGATCGAGCTCCAGATCCTCGCGTTCTACGAGCAGCGAAAGGCCACCCTCGCCGACGTGAAGCGGCGAGGCCGCGCCGTGGCAGACGTCACCCGCGCATGAAGCGAGCATGGCGTCGCGCCGCTACTTCGAGATCGTGACCCAGAGGGCGATGAAGACGACGATGATCATGATGCCCATCAGGATGAACTGCACGCTTCCCTGTTCGAGCAGCGGGACCTCGATGTTGGCGATCATGTGTTCGTCCTTCCCTGATGAGGTTGCCTAGGCCGGCCCGTACCAGGCGGGCGCGCCGCCACCGGTGAGGAACTCCTTGCGCTTCTTCTCGGCGCGATCGAGCAACGGCAGGAAGATCAGGAACGCCACGATCGAGCCGCCCAGGAACATGTAGGAGTAGCGAGGCACGCTGCCGGAGTCGAAGTAGAGCGAGACCGTCCACAGGGGACCGCCGCCGGTGAAGTGCGACTGCACGACGGCGAGCTTCGTGCCGTCGTCCTCGTTCGCGAACCTGATCGAGTCGATCGCGAACTGGGTGCCCTGGATCGCGGTGGGGTCGGTCTCTGCGACCCCGAGCTCCTCGTTCGTCTTCTCCGCGAGGAACGTCGTCACGGCGCCGCTGGCGCTCTGCACGTCGGCCGACTGCTCGGTGTTGGCCGGGTCGGGCACGGCCCATGGGTCACCCGGCCAGCTCGAGTACGTCTCGAAGCGGTTCGACGTCTCGTCGACCGCGGCCTCGACCGCGACCCATGCCGGCTCCGACCCGCGTGGCCCGAGGTTCGTGGGGGTCTCGATACCCTGGGACCAGAAGCCGAAGAGCCAGAGCGCGGAGAGCATGACCATCCAGCCCGAGAACGACACCGCGAGCACGAGGAAGCCGAGCCAGCGCCCGACGATCGCGATCAGCAGCACGTACACGCTGAAGATGAACAGCGTGAAGCCCATGATCGTGACGCCGGCACCCTTCCACAGGGTGCCGCACTCGACCGCGAACCCGAGGCAGCTGTGCTGCTCCATCTACGGGTCCCTCGGGTTCAGGTCGGTCTCGGCGAGCGCCCGGGCCGAGGCCTCGGGGTTCAAGCACACGTTGTCTTCGAACGGCACGTTCTCGGAGCTCATCTTGACCAGGAAGACGACGAGGTCGTTGATCTGCTGGTCGTTGAGGGCGCCCTGGAACCTGATGCTCCACGACGGCATCACCGGCCGTTCCGGCGGGCGGCCTTCCTCGATGACCTGATAGATGTCGTCCTGGGAGAGGATCGCCGGGTGTGGCGGATCCCCGAAGGGGCCGGCGCAGATGTTGGTGAGGTTCGGGGGGTGTGCGATCGTGTCGCCCGCCTGGATCACGCCGCCGCGGAGCTCGGGTCCGTGGCATCGCACGCACCCGACGCCGAGCTGGTTCTCCTCGGAGAAGTTCTGGACCGCGAGCTCGCCGCGGTCGAAGGCGAGCACCTCGAGATCCTCCTCCTGCTTCAGGTTCGTCGAGGGCTCGGTGAGCCAGCTGTACGGCACGAAGACCACGAAGAAGGCGACCAGCACCACGCCCCAGCCCTGCAGCTTCTGCAGCAGCGGGGTCTCGAGCGCTGCGTCGGCCGGGCCTGGGCGCATGCCGCGCGGGATGTCGACCGGCCGCTCCTTCTGGCGGCTGCGGAAGTAGAGCGCGGCCGCGGCCGCGGCCACGAAGATCGCGCCCAGCACGAGCAGCACGACGCCCGCTGTCGTCGTGGCGGCGAGCACGTTCGGCGCGAGCATCTCCGTCGTTCGTTCCTCCCCTCGAAGCCTCAGCCGGTCGCGACGCAGAACGGGCCCTGCGGCGGCTGATCGATCGTGTCGGTGCCGCGGGGCGGACCGAGGATCACCTCGGACGTGTCGACGACCACGCTGCCGTCGGTGATCTCGAGCATGAACCGGTCCATGCCTCGGGGCGCTGGGCCGAGCCGATACTCGCCGGCGCCGTTGTACTTCGAGCCGTGGCACGGGCATTCGAACCATCGTGAGGCCTGACAGAACGGCACCCGGCAGCCGAGGTGCACGCAGCGCTGGTACAGAGGCATGATGCCCTCGGCGGTGACCCCCTCGGTCGCGTAATCGACGTCGCCGCTCGGCGATCCGTTGTAGTTCACGACGTAGAAGCGGCCGGTGCCGTTGTAGGCCACGCCGTTGTCGTTGATCTCGGCCTTGATGTCGTCGATGTTGCCCGCGTCGACGAGCGATCCGAAGCCGCCCTTGAGGTTGGGCCACAGGAACGCGACCGTGGCCCCCCCGAACTGGGCGCCGAACACGAGCAACGACGTGAGCAGCGACCGACGGAAGAAGTCGCGACGCGAGAGCGACTTGACAGGCTTGCCGGCCACCTCGATCTGGCCGTCGGCAGTCTCGCGCGCGGCGCGGTTCGCCCGCGCGAAGGACAGGCCGAACACGATCGCGAAGATGTCGAGCACGATGAACGCGAGGATGGCCGCGACGAGCGGCGTCGAGATGCCGAGCAGGCCGAGCGGCATGGTGCTCACAGCTCGAAGAACACCCCCTGCGCCCACGGCCAGATCCAGTTGTAGCCGGGGCCGCGGAAGAACGAGCCGATGATCGTGAGCACGCCGCCGAACATGAACAGGATCGTGAACATCGTGATCGCGATCTTGCGGTCGCCCGGCTTGATGCTCGGGTTGCGGTCGACGTAGGGCACCGCGGCGAGCCCGACCAGGATGAACGTCGGGATCGTGATGCCCGCGATCATCGGGTGGAAGTAGCGAAGCAGCTCCTGCAGACCGAGGAAGTACCACGGGGCCTTCGACGGGTTGGGCGTAAGGTTCGGGTTCGCGAGCTCACGCAGCGGCGCGTTGATGAACGCCGAGAAGAACGTCAACGCCGCGAGCAGGATGAACATCGCGACGAACTCCTCGATCAGCAGATGGGGCCAGACGTTGACGCGGTCGCCCTGTTCGCGTTCGACGCGTTGGATGCCCTCGGGCGGGACGAGCGCCAGCAGGCGATGCTTGTCGGCGGCTCCCTTCTTGGGCGTGGGCAGGTTGCCCGTGGGCAACGGGGCTTCGCGGGCCGGGGTGGTAGCCGGCGCCGCCGCCACCGCGACCGGGGCGCCGGCGGCTGCCGCTGCAGGCGCGCCCGCCGCGGCAGGCGCGCCTGCAGATGCGGCCGCGGCGGCGGGTTGGGCAGCGCCACCATTGCCACCGGCGGTGGGCGCGGCGGCCTCGTGCCTCGCCGCTTCCTCGGGGTTCGCGGCGCGGTAGGCGCGCACGGCCGCCGAGCGGGCGCGGCCCTCGGCCACGCGACGGTCGGTTCCCTTGGCCAGCTCTGCCTCGAGCGTGGAGTCGAAGACCGATTGGTCGAGCGGGGTGTCTTCCTTGGCCACCGATGACTCCTTTACAGGGGACCCGAGATGCCGCCGTCCTTGCGGATGCGCCAGAAGTGCACCGAGAGGAAGATCACCAACACGAACGGCAGCGCCAGCACGTGCAAGACGTACCAGCGCAGCAGGGTCTCGGGGCCGACCACGACGCCGCCCAGCAGGAGGAAGTTCGCCTGCTTCGCGATGAACGGCGAGTACCCCGCGAGCGACGTGCCCACGGTGACCGCCCAGATCGCGAGCTGGTCCCACGGCAGCAGATAGCCCGTGAACGACAGGCCGAGCGTGAGGAACAGCAGGATCACGCCGACGACCCAGTTGAACTCGCGCGGCGGCTTGTAGGCCCCGGTGTAGAACACCCGGGCCATGTGCAGCGTCACGCTGAAGACCATGAGGTGGGCCCCCCACCGATGCAGGTTGCGCACGAGATCGCCGAAGAACACCGAAGTGCGGATGTTCTGCATGTCCGTGAACGCCTGCGCGCCCCCGATGTCGGCCGTCGGCCGGTAGAAGAACATCAGGAAGATGCCGGTGATCGTGAGCAGGATGAACAGGAAGAATGAGAGCCCGCCGAGGCAGAACGTGTAGGTCAGTTTCAGCCCGTGCCGCTTCACCTTCACCGGGTGCAGGTGGTACAGCACGTTGTTCATCGTCGCGAGCGCTCGGTCGCGCGAGGTGTCCTTGTACCCCTTGCGGAAGATGGAGCCCGGCCGAAAGATCGACTTCCAGACCTCGGTCTCGCGGATGCGATCACCCAGGTCGCTGGGTGAGGGCGGCTTCAGCTTCACCGCGTTCCCTCTTCGGCAGCCTGTGACATCGGGACTTGGGCCATCGTGCGCGAACCGGCTTTGGACCCCTCGGGCAGTCGCGCGTAGTAGAGCGTGTCGGTCGGGCACCGATCGACGCACACGGAACAGCGCGTGCACGCGTTGTCATCGACCACGAACACCGCCGTGGCCGTGTCCACCTCGTCCCCGACGGCGTCCTCGGCGGAGTCGCGCACGATGCCCGTCGACATCATGTAGATGCAGTTCCAGGGACAGACGTCTTCGCACGCCCGGCAGAGGATGCAGTTGTCGGGGTCGAGCATCAGGTGCTTCGGGGACTTGACCCCTTGGGCGAGCCACGCGGGGTCGACCGCTTCCACGACGTAGTCCTCGTGGATGTCGACCTCGGTCTTGGTGAACGGCATGGGCTCCAGCTCCTAGCGGTACCCGCCCGTCGGTCGGCTCTCCGACGAGCCGCGCAGCTTGTGTCGCCAGTTCTGCATGATCGCGGCGGCCACGAGCACCGTGATGATAGGTCCGGTCGACAACCCCATCGCGATGGCGTCGCGAACCTGCAGCAGCAGCTCCTGGTACTGGGCCGGCTGGCCGCCGGGCAGCAACGTCGGGATCTCCTGCAGGGCAGCCTCGATGTCGGTCGGCCCCTGCCACCCGAGCTTCTGCTCGGAGACGTACAGCCAGAACGACGGCAGCACGGATGTGGTGATCAACAGGAAGAACACGATTCCCACCGAGAAGGCGACGGCAGTGGTCCACGTCCACTCGAACCCCTTGAGGAACGCCTCGACGCGCTCCTTGCGGCTCTGCGTGGACTTCATGGGCGTCGCCGTCTCGACCTGGCTCATGCGCTCCCGAGTCTCCTGAGGCGGGGGGATTATAGACATGTGTCCCGCGGGCCCGACGACCCGCGGGTGACTCGTGAATCGCTTCACAAGCCCCCTCGCCTACTATCGCTGCAGATCCACAGCTCGTGCAAGCCAGGTGCTGGCTTCGTCCTAGCCGAGACGGTCTCCGGGTGCCTGGCCGGGCCTCGTCCACGTCGCCGGAGCCGCCGTGATCGCCGACATCGTGCAGACCGGTCTCGCCTCGTGGTGGGCGCCGCTGCTGGCGTTCGCCGCGGGGTTGGTGTCGTGCGTGAGCCCCTGTGTGTGGCCGCTGGTGCCCGGATACGTCTCGTTCGTCGCCGGCGAGCGGATCGCCGAGGGGGGGCGCCGCCCGCTGGCCCCGATGCTCCTGTTCATCCTCGGGTTCACGATCGTGTTCGTGCTGCTCGGCGCGTTCGCCTCGACGTTCGTGAGGGTGTTCAAAGGCACCTCGGGCCAGCGCATCGGTGGGGCGATCGTGATCGCGTTCGGCGTGCTGATGATCGGCTATGCCCTCGGGCGAGGATCGCTGGCGCTCTACGCGGAGCGGCGCCCGTTCCTCGAACGCGTGAGGCCCGGAAGCGTCGGAGCCGTGCCGCTCGGCATGGCCTTCGCCGCGGGGTGGACACCGTGCATCGGCCCCGTGCTCGGCTCGATCCTGGCGATCGCGGCCACGGGAAGCACGGCACGCGCCGTGCTGCTGCTCGCGAGCTACTCGGTCGGCCTCGGCGTGCCGTTCCTGCTCGTCGGGCTCGGCGTCACGCGCTTCATGGGCGCCTTCGACTGGATCAAGCGCCGATACACCGCGATCGCGGTGGTCTCGGGCGCGTTGATGGTCGGGCTCGGCGTGCTGCTGTTCACGGGCCGGTTCACGCGCCTGGTCGCGCCGCTCGCCGAGCGCTTCACCCCCGGCATCTGAGCGCCGCCCAGGCCAGGAAGCCGTCCGTCTAGGATGAGGAGGTCCACATGACCTCAGCTCAGCGACCCACGCTGCATCAGTCCGTCGCCCTCGTGTGGCGGACGCTGCGCTCGATGCGCACGGCGCTGATCCTGCTGTTGATGATCGGGCTCGCGTCCGTCGCGGGGTCGCTGCTCCCCCAATGGCCGAACTCGCCCGAGCGCGTGATCGAGTATCGGGCCGAGCACGCGTTCTGGGGCACGTTCTTCGACCGCGCCGGACTCTTCGACGTCTTCGGTTCCTGGTGGTTCGTGCTGCTCACCACGCTGTTGTTCGTCTCGCTGATCGCCTGCCTCGTGCCTCGTACCCGCGCGCTGTGGAGGGCGCTGCGCACGCCGCCGATGCATGCCCGCGAGATCGACGCCTTCCCGTGCTACACGGACATGGCCGTCGTCGCCGCACCCGACGTATCGCTCGAGGCTGCGAGCCACACCCTGCGGCGACGCCGCTTCCGCGTCGCGCGCGATCCCGGGCGCCCAGCGCTCGCCGCCGAGAAGGGCGTCGCGCGCGAGGTGGGGAGCCTCGCGTTCCACTGGGCCTTCATCCTGTTGCTCGCCGGGGTGCTCTACGGCAAGGGCACCGGCTTCAGCGGGTTCGCGGTGGTCGTCGAAGGGCAGACGTGGATCGACGCCCAGGCGAACTACGACGGGCAGATCCGGACGGGCCGGTTCTTCGACGGCGACTTCACGGGAGCCGGCGTGCGACTGCGCGACTTCCGCAGCGACTTCCGCCGCACGGGCCAGCCGATGGACTTCGTCTCCGAGGTCGACCTGCTCGGCCCCGACGGGTCGGTGCTCGGGCCCGCGGACATCAGGGTGAACCACCCCGCGTCGATCGAGGGCATCCGGATCTACCAGATCAACTTCGGATGGGCGCCGACGATCGAGATCCGCGACCGCGGCGAGGTGATCGCATCGGGCGCGGTCGTGATGGATCGCGACCCCGCGCCCGAGGGCGTCGAGGACTTCGCGATGCCGTGGCGAGGCATCGTCAAGCAGCCGGGAGCCGGCGCCGGCGGCGCCGATCGCGCGATCGAGCTCGAGCTCTGGCCCGACAGCCGCGGGCTCGCCGCGCTGCTCCAGGGCGACGAGCCCCAGGCGATGCTCGTGGAGTTCGATCCCATCATCAGGTTCACGGTGTGGGAAGGCACGCTCACCGACCTCTCGACGAACCGGCTCGACACGAGGCTCCTGGACGAGGTCTCCACGGGGATCCTCGGCGCCGGGCGCACGGCCGATCTCGCCGACGGGAGGGAGCTCACCGCGGGGGAGACGGCCTCGGGCTCGGCGATCTCGTTCCCGGAGCTCCGCCAGTACTCGGTGTTCCAGGTGAGCCGCGACGCCGGGGTGCCCCTGGTGCTGGCCGCGGCTATCCTCATCCTCGTGGGATTGCTGCCCGCGCTGTACGGCTCCCGGCGGAAGGTCTGGGTCCGGATCGACCCCGACGGTGAGGGAGCCAGGGTGCGGGTCGGTGGTCTCGCGATGCAACGCAAACCGCAGTTCGAGGATGAGTTCGCCCGGCTGGTCGACGCGATCGCGTCGGCGGCCGGTGGCGCGAGGGCGCAGGTTCCGGCGCCCGACGATCGAGAGCCGGACGACCGAGAAAAGGTGCAGACACGGTGACCGACCTGCAGTGGGCACGCATCTCGAACGACGCATTCAACGTGGCGCTGTTCGCCTACATCGCGGCGATGATCGGCTCCTTCGTGTTCCTCGCGTTCCGACGCGACGCGATCTGGCAGGTCTCCAGAGCGATCGCCGTTGCCGGCGTGGCCGCGAACCTCGTCTCGATCGCAGCTCGCGGGCTCGCAGCCCACCGCGTGCCGTGGGGCAACATGTACGAGTACTCCTCGCTGCTTGCACTGCTCGTCGTGATCGGGGCGCTGGTCGTGCTCGAGGGCGTCTACAAGGTGCGGTCGCTGACCGGCTTCGCTCTGATGTTCAGCGTGCTGACGATGGCGGTCGCGGTGTCGTTCCTCTACGTGGGACCCGGGCCGCTCGTGCCGGCGCTCGACTCCTACTGGATCAAGATCCACGTGCAGGCCGCGATCTGGGGCTCGTCGCTGTTCGCGCTCGGCGGCATCGCCACGATCGCGTACCTGATCGTCGACCGGGCCGAGCGCCGGAAGCTCGCAGCGCTCGGCTCCCAGTCGCCGCCGCCGATCATGGGCGGCTCGCTCGACCTCGACGCGGTGAGCTCCGATGCGCCGGACGATCTCGTGGCCGACTCGGCCGAAGACGTGCGGGAGCGGCCCTCGGAGCGGCGGCTCGTGCCGTCGGCCGCCGGGCTCGACCGGCTCGCGTATCGCATCATCTCGGTGGCGTTCCCGATCTGGACGTTCGCGGTGATCGCCGGTGCGATCTGGGCACAGGAGGCGTGGGGCCGGTACTGGGGCTGGGACCCGAAGGAGACGTGGTCGTTCATCACGTGGGTGATCTTCGCGGGGTACCTGCACGCGCGGGCCACGAGCGGTTGGAAAGGCCGCCGCGCGGCCGTGATCGCGCTCGTCGGGTTCGCCTCGCTGCTCGTCACGTATTACGTGGTGAACCTGTGGATCGTGGGCCTGCACAGCTATGCGAAATGAGGCCCGACCCGTGCCTGCACCCAGTGTCGCAGTCATGGATGACTGCGCAGACACCGGTGATACAGTGCGCGCTCGGGCAGGCCTGAACAGTCGCAACGACGGCTAGGAGAGAGAGCGATCGTGCGGAAGAAGGCGCTGTGGACCCTGGGCCTGGCGGTCCTGGGACTGCTGCTCGGCGCGTGCGCTCAGAACGCCGGACAGGACACGCTCGACCCCGTCGGCGACGTCGCGAAGCAACAGAAGGCCCTGTTCGTGCCCGTGTTCTGGGTCGCGACGGTCGTGTTCGTGATCGTGCAGGGCGGCATCATCTACATCGCCCTCCGCTTCCGCCACCGCAAGGGGCAGGAACGCATGCCCAGACAGACGCATGGGAATACCAGGCTCGAGATCGGCTGGACGATCGTCCCGACGGTGGTGCTCGCCGTGGTGATGGTGCCCGCCATCTCGCTGCTGTGGGAGCTCGCTCGGCCCCCCGAGGCCGGCGCCCTGAACATCACGGTGCAGGGATTCCAGTGGTGGTGGGGGTTCAGCTACCCCGACGGGGACATGGCCACCGATTGGGACACCCCGATCACGATCGCCGACACGATGATTGTGCCAACCGACCGCGATGTCTACCTCTCGCTCGAAGCGATGGGCGGCGCCGCGAAGGACGACGACGGGAGTCCCGACCACGAGGTGATCCACTCCTTCTGGGTGCCCCAGCTGTTCGGGAAGCAAGACGTGGTGCCCAACCGCACGAACCACATCCAGTTCAGTGTCGACGAGCCGGGTCTGTACACGGGTCAGTGCGCGGAGTTCTGCGGCCTGCAGCACGGACGCATGAAGCTCGAGGTCGTGGCCCTTGCGCCGGACGACTGGGACGCCTGGGTCGAGAACCAGCGGACCCTGCCGCCCAGTCCCACCGATCCGCTCGCCGAACGGGGTGAGGAGATCTTCCTGAACCCGCTATCCGACGGCCGCGGAAGCTGTACCGCGTGTCACACCGTGGGGGACAACCCGGGCGGGGCGGCGGCGCCCAACCTGTCGCACTTCGCCGACGAGCAGCACACGTGCTTCGCCGGGTGCAACTGGCCGGTCTCCGATCGTGAGGCGCTCGCCGCCTGGCTCGCCGACCCGAGCGCCGAGAAGCTCGGGGCGAAGATGCCTGACTACCAGCTCACCGACGAGGAGATCCAGGCCCTCGTCGCCTACCTGTACAGCCTGACGTGACGGAGGCGATCACCGAACCATGGCGAGCGTGAGCGTTCCCGCGAGCGGGCGAGGCCTGCTGCGCCGACCCGTGTCCGTCACGGGTTTCTGGAGCTGGTTCACCACCGTGGACCACAAGAAGATCGGCATCATGTACGGGGTCGTGGCCTTCGCGTTCTTCGTGATCGGGGGTCTCGAAGCCCTGCTGATCCGGGCCCAGCTCGCGCGGCCCGACGGCACGCTGCTGAACGCCGACCAGTACAACCAGGTCTTCACGATGCACGGCCTCACGATGATCTTCCTGTTCGTCATGCCGATGTCCTCGGGGCTGTTCAACTACCTGATCCCCCTGATGATCGGCGCCCGCGACGTGGCGTTCCCTCGCCTGAACGCCTACAGCTTCTGGGCGTTCGCGATGGGCGGGCTCTTCCTCTACTCGAGCGTGTTCCTCGGCGGCGCGCCGAACGGCGGCTGGTTCGGCTACGCGCCCAACTCGACCACCGATCCCTCGATCGGCATGACGTTCTACGCGCTCGGTCTGATCATCACCGGCATCGCGTCGACCGCGGGCGCCATCAACCTGGCCGTCACGGTCATCAACATGCGCGCGCCCGGACTCACGCTCTTCCGCATGCCGCTGTTCGTGTGGATGGGGCTCGTCGTCCAGTTCCTGCTCGTGTTCTCGCTGCCGATCATCACGGTGGCGTTGTTCCAGCTGTTGTTCGACCGGCGGTTCGACACCGCGTTCTTCGACCCGACGCGCGGCGGCGATCCGATCCTGTGGCAGCACCTGTTCTGGCTCTTCGGCCATCCCGAGGTGTACATCCTGATCCTGCCGGCGTTCGGCATCATCAGCGAGGTGTTGCCGGTGTTCAGCCGCAAGCCGCTCTTCGGCTATCAGTTCGTGGTCTTCTCGGGCATCGCGATCGGGTTCATCGGGTTCGGCGTCTGGGCCCACCACATGTTCGCGGTGGGCCTCGGCCCGGTGGCCAACACGGCGTTCGGCATCTCGACGGCGATCATCGCGATCCCGACCGGGGTGAAGATCTTCAACTGGATGGGCACGATGTACGGAGGCGACATCCGGTTCGCCTCACCGATGCTGTTCGCGATCGGCGCGGTCTCGATGTTCGTGATCGGGGGCCTGTCGGGTGTAACGCATGCGATCGTGCCGAGCGACTACCAACAGACCGATACGTACTACATCGTCGCGCACTTCCACTATGTGCTCTTCGGGGGCGCCGTCTTCGGCTTCTTCTCGGCCTTCCACTACTGGTGGCCGAAGGTGTTCGGCCGGCGGCTGGGCGAGGCGGTCGGCAAGGCGCAGTTCTGGGTGTTGCTGATCGGGTTCAACCTGGCGTTCGGGCCCATGCACATCCTCGGCATGCAGGGCATGATCCGACGTGAGTACACCTATCCCGAGTCGCTCGGGCTCACCTTCTGGAACGAGATCTCGACCGTCGGCGCGTTCCTGATCGCGCTCTCGGTGCTGATGTTCCTCGTCAACGTGGTGCGCACCGGCCTGCGGCGGGGGGTCGAGGCGGTCGAGGACCCGTGGGACGCGCGCACGATGGAGTGGATGACCACGAGCCCGCCGCCGCCCCACAACTTCGACGAGATCCCGACCGTGCATGCGCTCGACGAGTTCTGGCACCGCAAATACGTCGAGGACGAGCGCACCGGCCGGCTCGTGCCGGCCCAGGCAGGGGCGTCGGACCCCCACGACGTACGCGGCGTCGCCGGCGCCGCTCCCGAGGAGGCGTCCGGGCACGGGAGCGGGCACTCGATCCACCTCCCGAGCCCGTCGTATTGGCCCCTCGTGTCGAGCCTCGGGCTGCCGATCATGGCCTACGGGGTGCTCTACTCCTGGTGGCTGGTCGGCCTCGGGGCCCTGGTGGTCTTGACCGGCTTCTACGGATGGGCGCTCGAGCCCTCGGTCGCGGAGGAGTAGGCGTGTCGGACCTGGCCGTCACCCCCGGGCACGGACCCGCCGACGCCGGCTCGCACGACGAGCACGCGACCGTGACGGGGCTGCCGAACACCAAGATCGCGATGTGGCTGTTCCTGGCCTCGGAATGCCTGCTCTTCGGAGCGTTGATCACCACCTACGTGCTGTACCGGGGGGCCAGCGAGATCGGGCCCTATCCCGCCGACATCTACGACATCCCGTACACGTCGGTCTCGTCGTTCGTGCTGCTGGCGTCGTCGCTCACGATGGTGCTGGCGCTCGCGGCGGCGCAGAAGCGCGACGGGACCCGAATGCGGCTGTGGCTGATCGCCACCGCGATGCTCGGCCTCACGTTCGTCGGAGGCCAGGTCTACGAGTTCACGACGTTTTACGACGAGGGCCTAGCGCTCGGGACGAACCTGTTCGGCACGACGTTCTACGTGCTCACCGGGTTCCACGGGGTGCACGTGACGGTGGGCATCCTCATGCTGCTCTCGCTCGTGGGCCTCTCGACCCTCGATCGCCTTCCGGACGACGCGGCGTTCCCCGTCGAGATGGTCGGTCTGTACTGGCACTTCGTCGACATCGTCTGGATCGTCATCTTCACCATCGTCTACCTGATCCCGTCCCCGTCCGGGCCGCCCGCATGAGGAGGCGGTGACGGTGTCGGATGTCGAGACCCCGTTCGAGCAGGAGCTCGGCGCGCGAGACATGCCCGACCCCGGTGAGGCAGGGGCGCCGCATCACGAGCACCCGAGCCCCAAGGAGTACATCCGCATCGGTGTGATCCTCGCGGTCCTCACCGGCCTCGAGGTCGCCACGTACTACGTCGACGTCGGAGGCGTGCTCGTGCCCACCCTGCTCGGCTTGGCGGCCGTGAAGTTCGCGCTCGTCGTGATGTGGTTCATGCACCTCAGGTTCGACAGTCCCACGTACGCGCGGTTCTTCCTGATGGGTCTCGCGGGCGCGGCCACCCTGTATCTGGTCGTGCTGATCTCCTTCGGCATCTTCTTGGTGGACTGAGCGACGATGCAGCTCCCCGGCTGGCACGCGCATCCCGACGTCTGGCTGTTGTTCGGGTCGATCGTCGCGGCCTACCTGATCGCGACGCGCCGGCACCTGGCGGCCACGGGGGAGGCGACCCCGCGACGGAAGACCACGCTGTTCATCGCGGGCATCGGCGTGCTGTGGCTCGGCGCGGACTATCCCGTGCACGACCTCGCCGAGGGCTACCTGTACCTCATGCACATGACGCAGCACCTGGTGTTCACGCTGGTGGCGGCACCGCTGCTGATCGCGGGCATGCCGGTATGGATGCTGCGGGCCCTGCTCGCCCCGGCCGCCGCGAGGCGCCTGTTCCGGTTCTTTACGCGTCCGGTGATCGCGTTGATCCTCTTCAACGGCGTGCTGCTGTTCACCCACTGGCCGCAGGTGGTCGAGGCATCGGTCGGTTCGGAGATGGTCCACTTCGCCCTGCACGTGCTGATCGTCGCCTCGGCGCTCGTGATGTGGTGGCCCGTGATGTCGCCGTTGCCCGAGCTGCCCTCGCTGTCGCCCCCCGGGCAGATGATCTACCTGTTCCTGCAATCCCTCGCGCCCACGATCCCGGCGTCGTTCCTGACGTTCGGCCACTCGCCGCTGTACCCGGTATACGCGACCTTCCCCCGCATCTGGGGCATCTCGGCGCTGACCGACCAGCTGATCGCGGGCCTCATCATGAAGCTCGCCGGCGGCCTGGTGCTCTGGGTCGTCATCGCGGTGATCTTCTTCCGCTGGTTCGCGCAGGAGCAGCGAGACGGACTCGATGCCTCGGCCTACCAGGACGTGCAGCGAGAGATCGGCGCGGAGCTGGGCCGATGAGCTCACGGCGATGCGCAGGAAGGGAGCACGAGGCTGATGCGTGAGGGCAAGAATCGGCAGAGCCTGCTGCTGCCGATCCTGATCCCCCTGGCGGTGCTCGCCGTGATCGGGCTGGTGCTGGTTGGATTCTCCCGCGTGCTGCTCGCCGTCTCGCACACCGCGGCGACCGTCGTGGCCCTCGTGGCCGCCGCCGCGGTCGTGGCGGTTGGAGGGTACGTCGCATCGAGGCGACGCGTGAGCGGCGCCACGCTCTTCTCGATGGTGGCGGCGGTGACGGGCATCGCGATGCTCGCCGGTGGCCTGGCCGTCGTGGCCGCGCCGTTGGAGGAGGAGGGCGGGGGCGAGCCGGCGGAGGGGCCCGTGGTGACGCTCGCGGCTCCCGAGGGCGCCGCGGCCGACGGCTTCTCGACCGACGAGCTGTCCGCGCCCTCGGACGAGCCCTTCACGCTCGAGTTCGACAACGAGGATCCGTCGGTGGCCCACAACGTGGTGCTCTTCGACGGCCCGGACGCCGACGCACCGGCGCTCTTCACCGGCGGGCTGGTCACGGGGCCGAGCACCGCCAACTACTCGGTCGAGGCGGTGCCCGAGGGGAAGTACTTCTTCCACTGCGAGGTGCACCCGACGACCATGACGGGCACGATGACGGCCGCGCCGGGCGGCGGTGGCGGTGGCGGCGGCGGTGGCGGCGTCACGGTGGTCGCTGCCGACCTCGCCTTCGACACCGATACGATCGAGCTGGCGCCCGACGTCGAGAACACGATCACGTTCGACAATCAGGACGCGGGCACGCCGCACAACATCGCGATCTACACCGATGACTCGCTCTCCGAGTCGCTGTTCGTGGGCGATCTCGTGACCGGTCCCGACACCATCGAGTACACGATCGCCCCCATCCCCCCCGGTGAGTACTACTTCCACTGCGACGTGCACCCCACCATGAGCGGGACGGTCGTCGTGGCCGCCGATGGCGGTGGCGGAGGGGGTGGTAGCGGCGGTGGCGGCGGCGAACCGTCGGATGAGCCGCCCGCCGACGGGGGTGGAGGCGGTGCTGGCACCGCGACGGCCTCGATCGGGGCCGAGGGCACGGCGTTCGACACATCCACCCTCAGCTGGCCCGCCGACTCCGACGTGACGCTCTCGTTCGACAATCGCGATCCCGTCGACGTGGCCGGGCCGCACAACGTGGCGGTCTACGACGGCGAAGCGGCGCTGTTCACCGGCGAGCTGGTCGAGGGGCCGGCCACCGTCGACTACGTGGTCCCGCCCATGCCGGCGGGGAGCTACGAGTTCCGATGCGACGTGCATCCGACGATGGCCGGGACGGTCGAGGTCACCTGACGACGTCCGTGGACGAGCCCACAGCCCGCCAGGAAGACCGGGTCGGCAGGCGCGAGGGCCGCCGCACGTGGGGGATCGTCGCGTCGATCGCGTCGATCGTCGTCGTCGTCGGGATCCTCGCCTATGCCCTTCGCCCGACGACCGATCCGCGGGTGGAAGGAGGCGTCGCGGAGCTGGACGATCCGTTGCCGCGCCTGCAGGGGGAGGGGGTCGCCGGCGCCGCCGTCGACACCGATGCGATGGAGTGGTCGGCGCTGGTGGTGAACGTCTGGGCGACCTGGTGCGAGCCCTGCCGTCGCGAGCAGCCCGCGTTGCGGCAGGTGCGATCCGACTTCGAGGCTCGCGACGTCGAGTTCCTCGGCGTCGACTATCGCGACGACCGGGCGGCGGCGATGCGGTGGATCGAGGACTTCGACGTGTCGTATCCGAGCCTGCACGACCCGGACGGGCGGACCGCCGCGCTGCTGGGCTTCCCGTTCCTGCCCGACACGTACGTCGTCGACGCCTCCGGCACGATGCGCTACGCGATCTACGGCGAGACGAACGCTGAGGAGCTCTCGGGGCTGATCGAGGAGGTGCTGGCGGAGCAGGACGCCGCCGAGGCCTAGACGACGGCGTCGAGCGCGACCGCGCCGAACAGGGCCGCGAGGTAGACGATGGAGTACGTGAACAGCCGCCACGACCGGTTCGCGTCGGCGTGGCGCCACAGCGCCAGCGCCCGGTAGACGAACAGCCCGCCGAGCGTGACCGCCGTGATGGTGTAGATCGGCCCGAGGCCGGCGGCCGGGACGAGGAGCAGCGTCGTGCCGAACAGCGCGAGTGAGTACACGAAGATCTGTCGCCGCGTCTCGTCGTCGCCCTTGACCACGGGCAGCATCGGCACGCCTGCCGCCGCGTAGTCGCCGCTGAACCGGAGCGAGAGCGCCCAGAAGTGCGGCGGCGTCCAGACGAAAACGATCGCGAACAGGATCCAGGCTGGCAGGGCGAGCGAACCGGTCACCGCGGCCCATCCGATCAGCGCCGGCGCGGCGCCGGCCGCTCCGCCGATCACGATGTTCTGCGTAGTCGAGCGCTTCAGCCACATCGTGTAGACGACCACGTAGAAGGCGATCGCCGCGAGCGAGAGGGTTGCCGCCAGAACGTTCACGGTCATCGCCAGGAACAAGAAGGAGAACGCACCGAGCCAGAACCCGAAGGCGAGCGCGCGTTCGGGCGTGACCTGGTCGGCGGGGAGCGGGCGGCCACGGGTGCGGCGCATCACCTCGTCGATGTCGCGGTCGAGGTACATGTTGATCGCGTTCGCCCCGCCCGCGGCGAGCGAGCCGCCGACCAGGGTCGCGAGCACGAGCCAGGGCGACGGCACGGCGCCCTCGGCGAGCATCATCGCGGGAACGGTCGTGATGAGCAGCAGCACGATGATGCGTGGCTTCGTGAGCCGGTAGTAGGCAGTGATCGTGTCGGACAGCGGCGTGGGGGCGGCGATCTCCGCCGCTCGTTCCCGGGGTTCCGCGAGAGCGTCGTCACCGCCGAGACTCGGCTCGCGCCGGGCGACCACGGCGAGGGCGACGACGGTGGCCCAGATGACGGCCGACGCGGCCACGTGCAGCGCTCGGGGCCAGGTCGAGAGCTCCGTGGCCACGTTGATGCCGCCGATCGCGACTTGCGCCACGAACAGCCCGCCGGCCAACGTCGAGAGGTGGACGAGCCTGGTCGAGCGCACGGGCATCGTTCGCGCGCGAACGACGAGCCAGAGCACCAGCGCGGCCACCGCGATCGCGAGCACGCGGTGGGCGAACATCTCGGCCGCTCCCTGTGGGCCGAACGACGGGATGAGCCGCCCGCCCATCAACGGCCAGTCCCGGAAGGCGAGCCCCGCCCCCTCGGCGCGCACGTACGTCCCGACGAGCAGCAGGCCGAACGTCGCGACGGCCGTGAGCATCGCGAGCCTCGCGTAGGCCCGGTCGCCGGCGCGCCGGTCCCCCTCGAACGCCAGCGCGGTGGCGGCGACCAGCACGCCGAGCACGATCATCGCGAGTCCGAAATGCAGGGTGACCACGGCGGGGTCGAGGGCGCTGTTCACGACCGCGCCGCCGAGCGCTCCCTGTACTCCGAACAACGGCACCAGCGCCACGGCGAGCCAGACGGCCGAGCGCGGCGTGGCGCTCGGGTGCCCACGTCGGGCGCGCACCAGCTCCACGACCCCGGCCACGGCCAGCATCACCGCGAGCAGCCCCGAGACGACGCCGAGCGCTCGGTGCGTGTACTCGATCAGCGTGTGGTACTCCCACCTCGGCACCCAGCTGCCGAAGCACCTCGGCCAGTCCGGGCACCCGTCGCCCGACCCGGTGGCGCGCACCAGTCCGCCCCATGCGACCAGCACCACGGTCGAGACCGTGGTGGCGACGGCCAGTCTCTGGAAGCGGGTCATCGTGGGTTCCTCACCGTGCCTCGGGGGTTGGCTCACCGCGACGGCCACGCGGCGCCCACATGATAGTGCGGGGGTCGCCCGGCGAGCTGCGAGATACTCCGCACATGACCATGGAGCCCGCCCTGTCGATCCCCACGCTCGACATCGTTCGCGAGGCCGTCGACCCCGCCGTGCGCCGCGCGCTCGAGGAAGCGGCGTCCGATCTCACCACCGTGGATCCACGGGCGGGGCTCGTGGTGGAAGAGATCGCTCGCCTCGTGGACGCCGGTGGGAAGCGGGTCCGCCCGGCGTTCTGCGTGTGGGGGTTCCGGGCCGGGGGCGGCGATGCGGGTCCTGCCGAGGGGATCCGAGGGCCGATCGTCCGGGTCGCCGCCGCGCTCGAGCTCCTGCACACGATGGCGCTGATCCACGACGACCTCATGGACGAGGCGTCCGAGCGCCGGGGCGTAGCTGCGACGGCTTCCCACCTGTCGGCGGAGGCCGTGCGCCGCGGCCTCGCGGTCGACGCCGCACGCTTCGGACGCTCGGGCGCGATCCTCGCCGGCGACCTCGCCGCGGTGCTGGCCGATCGGCTGATGGTGAGCAGCGGATTCCGCTCCGAGGTCCTCGTCCGAGCCCTGGTCCGCTACCACGAGATGCGCATCGACATGGCCGCCGGCCAGATGCTCGACGTGGCCGGACTCGCCGAGCAACCGAGCTCGGCCCTCGCCGCCGCTCGGCTGAAGGGCGGCAGCTATTCCGTGGAAGGCCCCCTGCTCATCGGCGCGACGCTCGCCGACGCCGAGCCCGCTGTGATCGATGCGCTCAGCGCGTTCGGTGCCCCGCTGGGGGAGGCATTCCAATTGCGGGACGACTTGCGCGATCGCGACGGCGCGCACGGAGCCACGCCCGAGACCGTGAACCACCTCGTGGCGCGGGCGCGCGCCGCGCTGCGCCCTGCGCCGATCGCTTCGGAGTCGGCGGGCGCGCTCGACGAGCTGGCCAGCTCGGTGGCGGTTCGGTGAGCGACGATCTCGAGGGCCTGCGGCGGTCGTTCGGCGACGTGCCGGCGTGTCGGATCGCCACGGTGCGCCTCGACGGGGGGCCCTACGTGGCTCCGCGGTGGTTCGTCTGGCGCGACGATGGCCTCTGGGTCGCCACGAGGGTCGGCGACGCCACCTGGGAGCACACGCAGCGCGACGGTCGGGTCTCGGTGCTGATCGATCGAGGACGCGACTGGAGCGAGCTCGCGGGCGTACGGATCGAAGGCGTCGCCGAGACCTACCCCGCGGAGCATCCGGATCTGCGCGGACCCATGTCGAGCTGGCACGAGAAGTACCGCACGATGTTCGCCGGAGACGGCTTCGAGTCGTTCACCCGCGACGTGATCGCTCTCGGGTTCCTTCGGGTCGTTCCCTCGCGCGTCGACGCCTGGAGCCACCGCTGACACGTGTGCCGCCGGCCGAAGGAACGGCTCCGCCCACGTGCGTTGCCCGTCGTCGCGAGGGCGGGGTAGCGTGGCCGGTGCGCATCGGGACGACGTGCGGTAGCCTGAGCTTTGTGAAGGTTTTCACAAGCCTCTCCCGACCTGTCGGTCAGATGGGGCCGGCGGATCGGAGCGGCGATCGTGTCCTCACCGCCTGGAGGGGATCGGCGTGAACGGACAGCCAGTGCAGACCGACGTGCTCGTGGTCGGAGGCGGACCGGGCGGCGCCGCGGCCGCCTATCACCTGGCTCGGCACGGCCTCGACGTCACGGTCGTCGATCGCTCGACGTTCCCTCGGGAGAAGGTCTGCGGCGACGGGCTCACCCCTCGCAGCGTCGCCGCCCTGGTGCGCATGGGGATCGACACCGACGACCCGGGCTTCCAGCGCGTGCAGGGCCTGCGCGTGTATTCGCGCTACGCCACGATCGAGCTCCCCTGGCCGGAGCTCTCGAGCTGGCCCGACTACGGCCTCGTGATGCCGCGAGCGAGGTTCGACCACCTGTTGATCGAGCGGGCCCAGAAGGCCGGCGCGCGGCTGCTCGAGCGGACCGAGGCGGTGGAGCCGCTCCTCGACGGCGTGTGGGTGACGGGGGCCAGCGTTCGGCCGGCAGGGGATCGCGAGGCGGAGCCGACCCAGATCGTCGCTCGGTTCACGATCGCCGCCGACGGCGCCGCCAGCCGGTTCGCGACGCCGGCCGGTGTGCGCCGCGACGACTCCCGCCCGCTCGGCATCGCCGCACGCCGGTACTACCGCGTGCCCTACCATCCCGGTCCGTGGTTCGAGTCGTGGCTCGACCTGTGGGAAGGCGACCTGTTGCTGCCGGGGTACGGCTGGCTCTTCCCCATGGTGGGGGGCCGTATCAACCTCGGGGCGGGTCTGCTCAACACGTTCAAGGACTTCAAGCAGATCTCCGCCCAGCGCCTGTTCGACGCGTTCGCGACGATGCTGCCCGAGGACTGGGGCATCGGCGAGGAGGCGGCGGAGGGACGGGTGCTCTCTGGGCCCTTGCCGATGGGCCTGAACCGCGTGCCCGAGGTCGTGCCGGGCATGCTGTTGATCGGCGACGCGGCCGGGGCCGTGAACCCGTTCAACGGCGAGGGCATCGCCTACGCGATGGAGACCGCGGAGGTCGCCTCCGAGCTCGTCCACGAGGCGCTCGTGCGGGACCGTCCGGGCATCGCGATGATGTACCCAACCGTGTTACGAGAGCGATACGGCGAGTACTTCTCGATCGGCCGGGGCTTCGCGAAGCTGATCGGACGCCCGGCGATCATGGGGCGAGCCACGAAGTACATGCTCCCGAATCGACGCGTGATGAGCTTCGCGATGCGCGTGATGGCCAACCTCACCGATGGGCCCGAGGGTGACCGACAGGACCGGCTCTTCCATCTGATGCAACGGATCGCGAGCGCGTCGTGACCGTTAGGATCCGCGCGTGTTGATCGACTACCTGCCGATCGTCGCGATGGCCGGGCTGGCGGTCGCGTTCGGGGTGGCATCGCTGGTGGTCTCCCGCGCGTTCCGTCCCAACCGGCCCTATCCCGTGAAGCTGTCGGCCTACGAGTCCGGCAACGACCCCGTGCGGCTGCCGAAGGGCGAGAAGTTCAGCGTCAAGTTCTACGTCGTCGCGATGCTGTTCATCATCTTCGACATCGAGGCCATCTTCCTCTTCCCGTGGGCGGTGCACTTCCGTCAGCTCGGGTTGTTCGGCCTGGTCGAGATGGGCATCTTCATCGCGCTCGTGTTCGTGGCCTATGTCTACGTCTGGCGCTCAGGGGGGTTCGACTGGGTCGAGGCCGCCGAGACGCCGCTCGAGCCCGACACGGAGACGGCGGCCGGGGGCGACGGGTCTGGTGCGGCGCGCGAAGCGGAGGTGGCCGGTGCCCGTTGAGCGGCTCGAGGGAGCGCGCCTCGGCAAGACGCCCGAGGAGGTCGAGGAAGAGGTGCGGCGCGGCGTGCTGCTGACCACGCTCGACCGGGCCGTGGGGTGGGCCAGGAAGCAGTCGATGTGGCCGGCCACGTTCGGGCTCGCGTGCTGCGCGATCGAGATGATGTCCGCCGGCGCGGGCAAGTACGACCTCTCACGGTGGGGCATGGAGCTGTTCCGGGCGTCGCCCCGTCAGGCCGACCTGATGATCGTGGCCGGTCGTGTCAGCCAGAAGATGGCTCCCGTGCTGCGGCGCGTCTACGACCAGATGCCCGAGCCCCGATGGGTCATATCCATGGGCGTGTGTGCGAGCGCCGGAGGCATGTTCACGAACTACGCGATCGTGCAGGGCGTCGACACGATCGTGCCGGTCGACATCTACGTCCCCGGGTGCCCGCCCAAGCCCGAGATGCTGTTGCACGGCATCCTCAAGCTGCACGAGAAGGTCCGGACCACGGAGCCGTTCAAGTGAAGCCCGACGACGTCGCCGCTCGCGTTCGAACTCGTTGCCCCGACACCGTGGTGGCCCGCGACGAGGTCACGACCGTTGTCGGCCGTGACGACCTGCTCGAGACCCTCCGGTGGCTCCGCGACGACCCGAAGCTCTCCCTCTCGTTCTGCTCGAGCGTGACGGCCACCGACTGGCCCGGTTCCGATCCGCGTCTGTGGGTCGCCTACGAGCTGCGCGCGGTCGACTTCGCGCAGCGGCTGCGCGTGAAGGTCGGGTTGGCCGAGGGCGATCCGCACGTGCCGACGATCACCACGCTCTACCCGACCGCGAACTGGCACGAGCGGGAGACGCACGACTTCTACGGCATCGTCTTCGACGGCCATCCCAACCCGCGTCCCCTCATGCTGCCCGAGGGGTGGGAAGGCTTCCCGCTGCTCAAGACGGAGGAGCTCGGCGGCGTGAACACCCGGTTCCACGGCGCGTTCATCCCGCCGGTCGACACGCGGACCACCTGAGGCTAGCCGATGCCCGACGCCTCCACGCCGCCCACCGCTCACGATCGGCGCAGCGCGGAGATGCAGATCGGTCCGGACACCGCCGAGGTCCACCTGGACGAGCAGCACGAGCGCGTCGATCCTCGCACGGGCGAGATCCGGCAGGAGACGATGATCATCAACATGGGGCCGCAGCACCCCTCGACCCACGGGGTGCTGCGCCTGCTGTTGGAGCTCGACGGCGAGACGGTGATCAAGTGCACGCCGATCATCGGCTACCTGCACACCGGCATCGAGAAGAACACCGAGTACCGCACGTGGATGCAGGGGGTCACCTACGTCACGCGCGCCGACTACCTCTCTCCGTTCTTCAACGAGCTGGGGTACTGCCTCGCGGTGGAGCGGCTGCTCGGCATCGAGGCGCCGCCGCGCGCCCAGGTCATCCGGGTGCTGATGATGGAGCTGAACCGCATCTCCTCGCACCTGGTGTGGCTCGCCACGGGCAGCCTGGAGCTCGGCGCGGTGAGCGTGATGCTGTACGGCTTCCGCGAGCGCGAGGTCCTGCTGGAGATCTTCGAAGAGGCCACCGGGCTTCGCATGAACCACGCGTACATCCGCATCGGCGGCGTGATCATGGATCTCACCGACGAGGGAATCGAGAAGATCGAACGGTTCCTCGAGGAGATGCCGAGTCGCATCGACGAGTACGAGGCGATCCTGAACGAGAACCCGATCTGGCTCGAGCGCAACGTGGGCGTCGGGAAGCTCTCCGCCGAGGACGCCCTCGCACTCGGCGTCACCGGGCCGATGCTGCGATCGGCCGGCGTGAGCACCGACGTGCGCAAGGACGCCCCGTACTGCGGGTACGAGACCTACGAGTTCGACGTGCCCGTGCGCACCGAGGCCGACGCGTACGCGCGCTACCGCATCCGCCTCGACGAGATGCGCGAATCGATGAAGATCGTGCGCCAGTGCCTCGAGCGGCTCGAGGAACCCGGCCCCGTGATGGTCGAGGATCCGAAGGTGGCGTGGCCGGCCAGGCTCTCCGTCGGTCCCGACGGCATCGGCAACGACCCGGCGTACATCCGCCACATCATGGAAGAGTCGATGGAGGCGCTGATCCATCATTTCAAGATGGTCACCGAGGGGGTCGAGGTACCGCCCGGAGAGGTGTACCAGCCGGTCGAGTCGCCCCGCGGCGAGCTGGGGTTCTACGTGGTCTCCGACGGTGCACACCGGCCGTACCGCGTCAAGATCCGAGACCCGTCGTTCGTGAACCTGCAGGCGGTCCCGACGATGGTGGAAGGGTCGCTCGTGGCCGACGCGATCGCCTCGATCGCCTCGCTCGACCCCGTGATGGGCGGGGTGGACCGCTGATGGCGATCTTCGAAGGCGACCGGCTCGACGAGGCGAACGCGATCATGGCCCGCTACCCCGAGGGCCGCCAACGTTCGGCGGTCATGCCGCTCCTGTACCTCGCGCAATCGGTCGAGGGCCGGGTCACGCGCGACGCGCTGCGAGAGGTCGCCGGATTGATCGGCCTGCGCACCGCGGAGGTCGAGGCGGTCGCGAGCTTCTACACGATGCTCCGGCTTCGGCCGACCGGGACCCATCTGATCGCGGTCTGCACGAACCTGCCCTGCGCCCTGCGGGGAGCCAACGACGTGTACGAGTCGGCTCACGCCGCGACAGGCATCCCGCACGGCGGGGACGTCTCCGACGACGACCTGTTCAGCGTGCACGAGGAGGAGTGCCTGGGCGTGTGTGAGCTCGCCCCTGTCGTGCAGGTGAACGTCGCGAACCACGACCGCGTCACGCCCGAGCGGGTCGCCGAGATCGTGGATGCCCTGCGGGCGGGCGAGGTGCCCGATCCCTCGCGGGGCCGGGCGATCGAGAGCTACCGGGCGGCCTCGCGCATCCTCGCGGGCCTCGATCCGCTGCCGGCGGAGGGAGCGACCGCATGAGCGGGGTCCGCCGCGTGCTCACCGCGCACTGGGACGATCCGGCGGTGATCCCGCTCGAGGGCTACGAGGCGGCAGGAGGCTACCGGGCGCTGCGCACCGCGCTCGGCCGGAGCGCCGACGAGCTGATCCAGCTCGTGAAGGACTCGGGCCTGCGCGGACGCGGGGGAGCCGGCTTCCCGACGGGCATGAAGTGGTCGTTCGTGCCGCGCAGTACAGGCAAGCCCACGTACGTGACGGTGAACTTCGACGAGTCCGAGCCCGGCACGTGCAACAACCGCGAGCTCGTGGAGCGCGAGCCGCACGCGTTGATCGAAGGCACGGGCATCGCAGCCAAGGCGATCGATTGCCATCTCGCGTTCATCTACATCCGGGGTGAGTACCTGTGGCAGGGCCAGGTGCTCCAGCGTGCGCTCGAGGAGGCCTACGCGGCCGGGTACCTCGGCCGTGGCGTCATGGGCAGCGACTACGACCTCGACATCGTGCTCCACCGAGGCGCCGGGGCCTACATCTGCGGCGAGGAGACCGCGTTGCTCTCGAGCCTCGAGGGGTTCCGAGGCCAGCCGCGGCTCCGCCCGCCCTTCCCGGCGGTCGAGGGGCTCTACGAGTCGCCGACCGTGATCAACAACGTCGAGACGCTGATGAACGTGCCGCACATCGTGAACAACGGGGCCGACTGGTTCAAAGAGGTGGGCACCGAGAAGGCGCCCGGCACGAAGGTGTTCACCATCAGCGGGAAGGTCGAGCGTCCCGGTAACTACGAGCTGCCCATGGGCACGCCGCTGCGCGTGCTGCTGGAGGAGTACGCGGGTGGCGTGCTCGGCGGCAAGGCGATCAAGGCGTGGACGCCCGGCGGATCCTCGACGCCGTTCCTCACGGCCGACCACCTCGACGTCGGTCTCGACTTCGAGTCGGTCATGGAGGCGGGCTCGTTGCTCGGCACGGGGGCGATCATGGTGCTCGACGAGTCCGACTGCATGGTGGAAGCCGCACGCCGGCTCGTCGAGTTCTACGCGCACGAGTCCTGCGGCAAGTGCACGCCGTGCCGGGAGGGAACCTGGTGGGCCGCGCGGGTGCTCGGTCGTATCGAGGATGGCTACGGACGCCCGGACGACCTTCCCGTCATGAGCGACATGGGCGAGAACATCTTGTTCCGGGCGTTCTGCGCCCTCGCCGACGGCGCGGTCTCTCCGATCCAATCGACGCTGAAACACTTCAAGGACGAGTACGAGGCGCACATCCGGGACGGCCGCTGCCCGGTGACCGGCGAAGGCCCGGGCCGCGAGGTGGAGCTCGAACAACCCGACGTGACGTTCGCTCCCACCGGCCCCTTCGAGATCCAAGGCGCGGGCTGATGGAGCGGGGGTACGGGGGGCTCGAGAGCGAGCCACGAGGAACGATGAGGGTGGGTGAGTTGGCGAGCGCTAGCCCTCCGGAGCAGGAAGGCGTCACGCTCTCGATCGACGGGAAGGAGATCACCGTGCCCGAGGACACGTTGATCATCCGCGCCGCCGAGCAGGTCGGCGTCGAGATCCCCCGGTTCTGCGACCATCCGCTGCTCGAGCCGGTGGGCGCCTGCCGGCAGTGCTACGTCGAGATCGAGGGCCAGCGGAAGCTGTTCACTTCCTGCACGACGGCGGTGGCCCAAGGCATGGTCGTGCGGACTCAGAACACGAGCGACGTGGCGCACGAGGCGCAAGTCGCGAACCTCGAGTTCCTGCTGCTGAACCACCCGCTCGACTGCCCGATCTGCGACCGGGGCGGCGAGTGCCCCCTGCAGGACCAGACGCTCGCGTTCGGCCCGGGCGAGAGCCGCTACCGGGAGGCCAAGCGTGTCTACCCCAAGCCGCTGGCGCTCTCGCCGCTCGTGAACCTCGATCGGGAGCGGTGCGTGTTGTGCGCGCGATGCACCCGGTTCTGCGACGAGATCTCGGGCGACCGATTCATCGAGCTGTTCGCGAGGGGCGCCGCCGAACAGGTGGCGATCGCGCCCGGCGAAGACTTCCGTTCACCGTTCAGCGGCAACACCGTGCAGATCTGTCCGGTCGGCGCCCTCACGTCCACCCCCTATCGGTTCGCGGCGCGCCCGTTCGATCTCTCCACGGTCGACACGGTCTGCCCCCACTGCAGCGCCGGCTGCAACATCAAACTCGACATGCGCCGAGGCGAGGTCGTGCGCCATCTCGCGCGAGACAACTACGACGTGAACGACGCGTGGCTGTGCGACAAGGGGCGATCCGCCTTCCGGTTCCCGGACTCGCCGGTGCGTGTCGCGATGCCGCTGATCCGCGACCACGGGCTCGAGCCCGCCTCGTTCGGCGAGGTGCTCACCCGGGTCGCCGGGTGGACGGAGGGCAAGCGCGTCGCGATCCTCACCGGCGGTCGGCTGATGGACGAGGACTACTACGCGCTCTCGAAGCTGGCGCGCACGGTGTTCCGGACGAACGACCTGGATCACCGGCGCACGGCCGATGCCGGCGCGGCCGGTGCGGAGCGCCGGGCCGCATCGACCCCGATGGCCGTCACCTACAAGGACGTGGAACGAGCCGACGCGATCCTGCTGGTCGGCCTCGACGCCGAGCAAGAAGTGCCGATCCTGCACCTGCGGCTGCGCAAAGCCGCCCGTCGCGGGGCTCGGATCTGGGTGCTGCACCCTCGGCGCACCCGTCTGCACGATGTCGCGACGCACGTGCTCTGCGCCCCCGGCGACGAGGCTCGCCTGCTCGCGGGAGGTTCGGACCCGACGCTCGACGAGGCGCTGACCGCGATCCGCGAGGCGGGTGCCGCGGCGGTCGTGCTCGCGGGCGAGCGGACTGGGGCGGCCGACGCCGCGATGGCGGCGGCCGATGCCGCCGGCGCGCGTTTCCAGTACGTCACACGGCGGGCGAACGACCGCGGGGCGCTGCTCGCGGGTGTGCACCCTGCGCTGCTGCCCGGTGGGCGGTCCATCGACGAGGTCGACGACGTCGAGCGCGCCTGGGGTCCATTGATGAACCGGGAGCCTGGCCGCGACACGATCGGCATCCTGCGGGCGTGTGCCGATCGTGAGGTCGACGTTCTGCTCCTGGTCGGCGTCGACCCGCTCCGCGACGTGCCCGACGCTCTCCTCGTGACCCGGGCGCTCGACAACGTGCCCGTCAAGATCGTGCAGTCGCTCGAGCTCGGCTCGCTCGAGCCCTTCGCCGACGCGTTCCTGCCGGCGAGCGCCTTCCTCGAGAAGGACGGGCACGTCTCGACGTGGGAGGGCCGCGGTCAGCGTCTGCGCGCGATCCGTGGACGCGACGGCATCAGCCTCGCGGACTGGGAGATCCTCGCGAGCATGGCGCTCGCGTGCGGCGGCGACCTCGGGTTCGAGACGCTCGACGAGCTGCACGAGGAGATGGGGCGGCTGGTGGGGCCGCGCGAGGAGGCCCAGAACTCCGCCGAAGCCACTGTCGACCCCGCCGCGGACGAGCCGGCCCCGGACAAGCCCGTCGCGGGGGAGGGCATGCTGCTGTTCACGTATCCCTTGCTCGTCGACGACGGACGGCTGTCCGAGCGGGCCGACGAGCTGAAGGCCGCGCTCGGCGAAAAGCCGTTCGTCGAGGTGCACCCGTCCGACGCGTCGACCCTCGGGCTCACCGACGGCGGCGGGGCGAGCGTTCGCACCGACGCCGGGGCGGCAGAGCTGCCCGTCCGTGTCACCGAGCACGTCGCCGTCGGCGCGGCGTTCGTGCCCTTCAACCAGCCCGGCCTGGCGACGAACACCTTGCTGTCGGGACGGATGGTCGCTCGGGCGACGATCGAGCCGGTGGGGCCGGCCGAGCCTGCGGTGGGTGCCGACGCCGTAGTGGAACCGGCCTCGGTCGGGAGCGAGGGCTGATGGACTGGGTCGACTGGGCGATCCTGGTGGTGCGGGTCGTGATCGTCTTCTTCGCCCTGCTGATCTCGGTGATGCTCTACATCTGGATGGAACGCAAGGTGATCGCCGACATGCAGACGCGGGTCGGACCGATGCGGGCCGGCCCTCGCGGCGTGCTGATCACGCTGGCCGACGGCATCAAGCTCTTCTTCAAGGAAGGCATCATCCCGACCGCCGCCGATCGCCCCGTGTACGCGATCGCGCCGATCCTCGCGATGTTCCCGGGGTTCCTGGCGTTCTGCGTGATCCCGTTCGGCACCGAGATCACGCTGTTCGGGCGCGAGATCCCGTTCCAGCTCGCCGACCCGAACATCGGCATCCTCTGGATCCTGGCGATGACGTCGATCTCGGTCTACGGCGTGGTGTTGGCGGGCTGGTCGAGCGGGTCGAACTATCCGCTGCTCGGGGCCGTGCGCTCCAGCGCGCAGATGGTCTCCTACGAAGTCGGCATGGGGCTCGCGCTCGTCGCGGTCCTGATGTACAGCGGCTCGCTCCGCTTGAGCGAGGTGGTCGCGTCGCAGGGCACGGTCTGGAACGTGATCCCGCAGTTCCCGGCGTTCATGGTGTTCCTGATCGGCGCGATCGCCGAGACGAACCGGCCGCCGTTCGACCTGGCCGAGGCCGAGACGGAGCTGGTGGCCGGCTTCCACACGGAGTACTCCGGCATCAAGTTCGCGATGTTCTTCCTGGGCGAGTACGTGAGCACCGTGACCGTCGCGGCGGTCATCGTCACGCTGTTCCTCGGCGGGTGGCGCGGATGGTGGCCCTTCGACGGCGCCGTGGCGTGGGTCGGCCCGTTCCTCTGGTTCGTGGTGAAGGTCACCGCCGTGATCTACGTCATGATCCTGGTGCGCGCGTCGCTGCCCCGCATGCGCTACGACCGGTTGATGAACTTCGGATGGAAGGTGCTCATCCCGTTCGGCCTGCTGTGGGTGATGATCACCGGCGTCGTCGTGGTGCTGCCCCAGGAGTACGGCAACCGTGGGCGCTACATCGCCGCGGCCGTGATCGTCGGGGTCGCGGCGCTCGCGACCCTCGTGGCGCCGGCGTTCTCGCGCGTCCGTGCGTCCGATCGGGAGGAGGTGAGCGCATGACCGAGAGGGACGAGCCGCACGGTGCCCGGGAGCAGCCGGCCGACGAGCCCCAGCAGGGCGACCAGGGAGCCTGGGACGCGGCCGTGGCGATCGGCAAGGGTATGGCCACGGTCTTCAAGCAGACCTTCCGCCCCGACAACACCGAGCGCTACCCCCAGGAGATCGCGCCGAACCCCCCGCGAGCGCACACCGGTCGTCACCGACTCAACAAGCACGATGACGGCCTCGAGAAGTGCATCGGGTGCGAGCTGTGCGCCTTCGCCTGTCCCGCCGACGCGATCTGGGTCGAGGGGGCGGACAACGATCCCGAGCACCCCACGAGTCCGGGAGAGCGCTACGCGAAGGACTACCAGATCAACTACCTCCGCTGCATCATGTGCGGGCTCTGCGTCGAAGCCTGCCCCACGCGAGCGCTGACCCTCACCGACTACTACGAGCTGGCGTTCACGAGTCGCGAAGAGGCGATCTGGACGAAGGAACAGCTGCTCGAGCCCCCTCCCCCCCTGGGCACAGATCCCGCGGACCGGGAGGGCTAGGCAGGGTGCCGCTCGACAACGTCGTCTTCTGGATCTTCGCGCCGCTCTCGGTCGCGACAGCGATCGGCATGATCGCGGTGCGCAACTCTGTGCACGCCGCGCTGTTCCTCGTCGTGAACCTCTTCACCGTCGCGGTCATGTTCCTGTTGCTCGACGCGCCGTTCCTGTTCGCGGTGCAGATCATCGTGTACGCGGGCGCCATCATGGTGCTGTTCCTGTTCGTGATCATGCTGTTGGGGGTCGACCGCGGCGACCCGGTCGGCGACCGGCTGTTCGGTCAGCGCACCATGGCGGCCATCCTCGGCGTCGCGATCGTGGCCGAGCTCGGGACCGCGATCCGCGCCAGCATCGGTCTCGCGACGCGAGCGCCCGGGGGCTTCGACGCCGCGAACCCCGGAGGGAACCCGGCGGCCCTCGCCGAGGTGCTCTTTCGCGACTACTTGGTTCCGTTCGAGGTGACGTCGATCCTGCTGATCGTGGCCGCCGTCGCGGCGATGGTGCTGGCCCTGCGCCGTTCCAGGGCGGTGACCCAGCGCGAGCTCGAGGCGCCCGCGGGCGACGATCTCGCGGCCTATGGCATGGCGCCTCCCGGCGCGCCCGCATCGATGCGGGCCGCCTCGCCGAGATCGGGCTCCGGCGCCCCGGGGGGGCCGCGATGAGGACCCCCATCGCCTACTTCCTGCTGCTGTCCGCGATCCTGTTCGCCCTCGGCTCTATGACGGTGTTGCTGCGCCGCAACGCATTGCGCATCTTCATGGGGGTCGAGCTCCAGCTGAACGCCGTGAACCTCTCGCTCGTGGCGTTCTCCCGCATGCACCTTGAGCTCGACGGGCAGATCCTGGCGTTCTTCTCGATGGTCGTGGCCGCCGCCGAGGTGGTGGTGGGGCTCGCAATCATCGTCGCGGTGGTCCGACGAACGTCCACCACCGTCGTGGACCGAGCGGATGTGTTGCGCGGATGATCGAGCTGATCGGCCTCGCGATCGCGCTCCCGCTCGGCGCGGCCGGCGTGAACCTGCTGTTCGGCAATCCTCTGTGGGCGTGGACGGCCCGAGGAACGGGCCGAGGAACGGGCCAAGGAGCGGGCTGGTTCGCGACCGCCGCGATGGCCGCGGCGTTCGCGGTGGCGCTCGGGGCGTTGTTGGAGCTGCTCTCGCTCCCCCCCGATGAACGCACCCAGGTGGTCACCGTAGTGGAGTGGATCCGCGCGGGCGCGGTGAGCGTCTCGCTCAACCTGCGCGTCGACCCCCTCTCGATCACGATGGCCCTGGTGGTCACGGGCGTCGGGACGCTGATCCACCTCCACGCGATCGGGTACATGGGGAACGACCCGCGGCCGGCCCGGTTCTTCGGATACATGAACCTGTTCTGCGCCTTCATGCTGGCGCTCGTCCTCGCGAACGATTTCCTGTTGCTCTACCTCGGCTGGGAAGGCGTCGGCCTCTGCTCGTACCTGCTCATCGGGTTCTGGAGCGAGCGTCCCGAGGCGGCGAACGCGGCGAAGAAGGCGTTCATCACGACCCGCATCGGGGACGTGTTGCTGTTGCTGGGGCTGTTCGCGATGTGGGTGCACTTCGGATCGTTCGACTTCGACACGGTGCTCGGCGCCGAGGGATCGCTGCCCGAGATCGCCACGGGCACCGCCAGCGCGATCTCGCTCTTGCTGTTGGGCGGTGCGGTCGGCAAGTCGGCACAGCTGCCGCTCCACGTCTGGCTGCCCGACGCCATGGCCGGACCCACTCCCGTGTCGGCCCTGATCCACGCCGCCACGATGGTCACGGCGGGCGTCTACCTCGTCGTGCGGTCGCACGCGCTCTTCGAGGTCTCGGGCACCGCGCTCGACGTCGTGGCTGTGGTGGGGCTCGCGGGGGCGATCTACGGAGGCCTAGGGTCGCTCGGCCAGTACGACATGAAGCGAGCGCTCGCGTACTCGACGATGTCGCAGCTGGGGTTCATGTTTCTCGCGGCCGGGCTCGGCCTGTATCCGATCGCGATCTCCCTGCTGGTCGCTCACGCCTTCTACAAGGCCTTGTTGTTCCTCTCGTCGGGCAATGTGATGCACGGCCTGCACGACGAGATCGACGTGCGGCGGCTCGGGGGCCTGCAGCGCGACATGCCCTGGACGACCGCGCTGTTCGCCGCCGGCGCGCTCGCGCTCTCCGGACTGCCCCCGTTCAGCGGGTTCTTCACCAAGGACTCGATCTTCGAGCTCGCGAGCCACGACGGCGAGGTGTGGGCGTACGTGCTCGGGTCGCTCGCCGCGATGCTCTCGGCCTGGTACATCGCTCGGTTGGTGTTCCAGGCGTTCATCGGCCGCCGGCGATACAAGGGCCACGCGCACGAGGCGTCGCCGGTGATGCTGGCGCCGCTGGTCGTGCTGGCGGTGGGCGCGCTGTTCGCGGGGCTCGCGCTCGCCTCGACCCCCGAGGGGCGACTCGCGGTGTTCCTCGAGCCGACCCTCGGCCCCGTGTCGGAGGGCCACGCCGGTCCCTCCACCGGGGTCCTGATCGCGATCTCCGTCATCGTGACCGTCATCGGCATCGGGATCGCCTGGCGCCTCTACCGTCCCTCGCAGGACGAGCGGTGGATCTCGTTCCCCGAACGCGAGCCCGGCATGGCGGGCGCGCTCGGCCACGCCTTCTACATCGATGACCTCTATGCGTGGGTGGTGAGCAACGTCGCCCTTCGAGGAGCCGCCGCCCTGGAGTGGTTCGACCGCACCGTGATCGACGGCGCGGTCAACGGGGTCGGACGGCTCGTGAGGCGGGCCGCCGGCCTCGCGCCCGTCTGGCAGTCGGGCAAGGTCCGCCGATACGCGTTGTCGTTGCTCGCCGGGGCCGCCGTGCTGCTCCTGTTCGCGGTGGTGAGGATCTAGATGGACGTCCCGTGGCTGACCCTCGTGATCGTGGCGCCGCTCGTGGGCGTGCCGGTGCTCTTCGCGTGGCGCGCAATCCCCGACGGAGCCGCGCGCTGGGTGGCCCTGGGCGCCTCCCTCCTCGCGTTCGCGGTCTCGGTGGGCATGCTGATGAACTTCGACACGGGCGAGCCCGGGTTCCAGATGATCTCGAAGCACCCATGGGTCGAGTCGCTCGGGCTGTCGTGGTTCGTCGGCGTCGACGGCTTCTCGCTCTGGCTCGTGATCGTGACCACGTTCCTGTTCCCGATCGCGATCGCCGCGTCGTGGAGGGTCGACCATCAGGTGCGGCGCTACATGGCGATGGCGCTGTTCCTCGAGACCGTGATCGTCGGCGCGTTCCTCTCGCTGGACCTGCTCGTGTTCTTCCTGTTCTTCGAGGCGCTGCTGTTCCCGATGTACTACATCATCGGCGTGTGGGGATCGAAGCGGCGCGTGTACGCCGCGACGAAGTTCCTGCTGTACACGATGTTCGGCTCGGCGTTCCTGCTCGTCGGCATCCTGGTCCTCTACGTCGAGTCGGGGAACCAGCTCGGTCGGTCGACCTTCGACCTCACGGCGCTGGAGCACGTGCAGCTGTCGACGGGCGTCGGGAGGTGGTTGTTCCTCGCGTTCTTCATCGGCTTCGCGGTGAAGGTGCCGGTCTGGCCCCTGCACACGTGGCTGCCCGACGCTCACACCGAGGCACCGACGAAGGGCTCGGTGGTGCTGGCCGCGATCCTGTTGAAGACCGGTCCCTACGGCATGTTGCGGTTCAACCTCGATCTGTTCCCCGAGGCGTCGCGCTACTTCGCGTTCTCCATCGAGATCCTGGCGGTGGTCGGCATCATCTACGGCGCGATCGTGGCGATGATGCAGACCGATATCAAGCGCCTGATCGCCTACTCGTCGGTGAGCCACATGGGGCTGATCGTGCTGGGCATCTTCGCCTTTACCGCCGAGTCGATGGACGGCGCGGTGCTGCAGATGGTGAACCACGGGCTGTCGACGGGCATGCTCTTCCTGGTGTTCGGCATGCTCTACGAGCGCACGCACACCCGTGAGATCGTCGATCTGGGCGGCATCGTGCAGGTCACGCCGTGGCTCGCGGGCGCGTACATGGTCGCGCTGCTCTCGTCGATCGGTCTGCCCGGGCTCAACAACTTCGTCGGCGAGTTCCTCGTGCTGCTCGGCACGTTCTCGGTCGACCGAGCGCTCGCGGCGATCGCGATCGTGGGGGTGATCCTCTCCGCGATCTACATGCTCTGGTCCTACCAGCGAACGTTCCAAGGGTCGTTGAAGGAGCGATGGGGGTCGCTGCCCGACCTCTCGTGGCGCGAGGGCGCGATCGTCGTGCCGATCGTCGCGGCGATGCTGTGGATCGGCCTGCATCCCTCCCCGGTGCTCGAGCGCTTGCGACCGACCTCCGAGCAGGTCTCGGAGCGGATGCGCACCGTGGAGGTCGGCCAGCCGGTCCAGCCATCGGTCGAGGCGGCCGACGCGAGCGGCGGGGGAGCGGCACCGTGATCGAGACCCCGCGCATCGAGCTGATCCCGATCCTCCCCGTGCTCATCCTGTTCGGTGGCGGCGTCGTGGCGCTGCTCGGCGCCGCCTTCGCCCGGCGCACGGCGCAGACCCCGTTCCTCTTCTTCACCGTCGCCGTGCTGGCGGGCACCGCCGCGGCCTCGCTCTTCCTGTGGGATCGTCCGGCCGCGACGGCGATGCAGGGCATGGTCAGCGTCGATCGCCTCGCCGTGATCGCCACGCTCGCGCTCTGCGGCATCGGGGCATACGGCGCCTACCTCGGGTTCCACTACTTCGAGGCCGACGCGGCGCGTCGCAACGAGTTCTACGCCCTGCTGCTGTTCGCCCTGGGCGGCATGGCGTTGCTCGCGCAGGCGGCCGATCTGATCGTGGTCTTCCTCGCGGTCGAGGTGCTCTCGCTCGCCCTGTACGTGCTGACGGCGCTCACCTTCCGTCGCGGCCCGACCGAGGCGTCGGTCAAGTACTTCCTGCTCGGCGCGTTCGCCTCGGCGTTCCTGCTCTACGGCGTGGCCATGAGCTACGGAGCGGCGGCGACGACCAGCATCCAGGGGCTAGCGCGTGCGCTCGCCGGAACGACCGGAAGCCAGGCGCTCGCGGTGGTGGGCGCGATGCTGCTGCTCGTCGGGTTCGGATTCAAGGTCTCGCTCGTGCCGTTCCATATGTGGACGCCGGACGTCTACCAGGGGGCGCCCAGCCCGGTCACCGCGTTCATGTCCGCGGCAACCAAGGTCGCCGTCTTCGTCGGGCTCGTGCGCGTGCTCGACGTCGCATTCGTGGCCCTGCAGTGGGACCTGCGGCCGGCGGTCGCGGCGCTCTCGGCCGTCTCGATGGTCGTGGGCAGCGTGCTCGCGATCGCGCAGACCGATGTGAAGCGCATGCTGGCGTACTCGAGCGTCGCGCATGCAGGCTTCATTTTGTCGGCGTTCGTCCTCCCCGGACGCGAGGGCATCTCCGCCGCGCTGTTCTACCTGATCATCTACAGCCTCTCGGTGATCGGGGCCTTCGGCGTCGTGATGTTGATCTCCGGCGGCATCGCCGAGCAGACCGGGTTCGAACGCTTCTACGGGCTCGGACGGCGTCAGCCCGTGCTCGCCGCGTTGCTCACGCTGTTCCTCCTCTCGCTCGCGGGCATCCCCCCCACGGCGGGACTGATCGCCAAGGCGCTGGTCCTCGGAGCGGCGACGAGGGCCGGATACTGGCCACTCGCGCTGATCGGCGTCCTCGCCGCTGTGGTCGGCGCGTTCTTCTACCTGCGCGTCGTCGCGATCATGGCGATGCGAGAGCCCGAAGGTGACGACGTCGCCGACCCGGCGCCCCTTCCGAGGCTGGTGCTCGCGGTGCCCGCGGTCGCGGTCGTGGCGCTGGGTATCGTGCCGGGTGTGATCGTGCCGTTCCTCCAGGAAGCGGGGGTGCTCACATGGTGAGCCATCTCGGACGGAGCGCGCCGTGAGCCGGCGGGTGATCCCGGGGCTCGGGGCGCCCGACGCCACGCTCGAGTCGGAGGTGCGCACCCGCCTCGACCAGGTCGAGGAGGCGCTCGAGAAGTCCGTGCGGGTCGAGGCCTCGGGCATGCTCGCCGAGACGTCGTCGTACCTGATCGCCGCCGGCGGGAAGCGGTTCCGGGCGATGCTCGTGTTGCTCGCCGGCTACTTCGGCGACGCGGCCGACCCCAGGCTCGTGCCCGGCTCGGTCTCGATCGAGCTCGTGCACCTCGCCACGCTGTACCACGACGACGTCATCGACGAGGCCGACGCCAGGCGAGGCGCGCCAAGCGCCAACATGCGATGGGACAACACCGTCGCGATCCTCACCGGCGACTACCTGTTCGCCCGCGCCTCGGAGATCTCCACGGACCTCGGCACCGAGGTCTGTCGCCTGCTCGCCCGCACGATCGCGATCCTCTGCGACGGACAGATCCGCGAGGTCGACAGCTCGGCCGAGGTCGAGCAAGAGATCGCGGCGTATCTGGAGATCATCCGCCGGAAGACGGCCTCGTTGATCGCGACCTCGTGCCGTCTCGGCGGCATGCTCTCCGACGCCGACCCGGAACACGTCGACGTGCTCGAGCGGTTCGGCGGCGCCCTGGGCATGGCCTACCAGCTCTCCGACGACATCATGGACATCACGTCGTCGCAGATGGAGCTCGGCAAGGAGCCGGGGCAGGACCTCCGCGAGGGCGTGTACACCCTGCCGGTGCTGCACGCTCTGGCGCACGACGACCGCCGGCAAGAGCTCGCTCGCGTTCTGTCCCACGGGCCGCCCGACGGCGAGCTGCTCGACCGCGCCCTCGAGATCGTCCGGTCCGGTGGCTCGGTCGACGCGGCGAGGGCGGCCGTGGCCGACGAGGTGCGACTGGCGACGCAGCTGGCCGAGCGACTCCCCGAGCGGCACGCCAGGCTCGCGCTGATCCAGCTGGCGGGGTTCCTCGCGGCCCGGTGCGGGGCGGAGGTCGCATGAGGGCCGTCCGCGGGGCCAGAAGGAACGCGCTGCTAGGATACGGGCGCCCGGCGAACCCTTCACTGTCATGAGCGACTACTACGCGTCATACGGAGTGGTGCTGGCGGTCTTGGCCGCCGGAGCACTGTTGGTTGCGGTGGCGTTCACCACGGCCCGGTTGGTGGCCCCCAGCAAGCCCAACCGCGAGAAGCTCACCACGTACGAGTGCGGCATCGATCCGGTCGGGGAAGGCTGGTCGCAGAGCAACATCCGCTACTACGTATACGGCTTCCTGTTCGTGATCTTCGACGTGGAGAGCGTGTTCCTCTTCCCCTGGGCGCGAGAGCTCGAGAACATCGGCTACGCCGCCGTGGGCGAGATGGCGGTCTTCATCGGCATCCTGGCCGTCGGCCTGCTCTACGCCTGGCGCAAGGGGGTCTTGCGGTGGGCCTGATCACCGAGCGGACCCCACTGCCCAGGATCCAGCCCGTGAAGTTCATCCTCAACTGGGGACGCCGCTACTCCCTGTGGGTGATGAACTTCGGCCTGGCCTGCTGCGCGATCGAGTTCATCGCGGCCTCGACCGCCAAGAACGACTTCATCCGGCTGGGCGTGATCCCCACGGCTCACGGCCCCCGGCAGGCCGACCTGCTCGTGGTGGCCGGCACCCTCACCGACAAGATGGCTCCGGCGCTCAAGCGCGTCTACGAGCAGATGCCCGATCCGAAGTACGTGATCTCGTTCGGCTCGTGTTCGAACTGCGGCGGCCCGTACTGGGACAGCTACTCGGTGACCAAGGGCGTCGACCAGATCGTGCCGATCGATGTGTACGTGCCCGGCTGCCCTCCGCGTCCGGAGGCGCTGCTGCACGGCATCATCGAGCTGCAGAACAAGATCAAGGACGAGGACATCCAGGAGAAGTTCGGTGCCCCCGCTGTCTCCTGACGAGGCCGGCTCACGCATGCGGGCGCGGTTCGGCGCCGACGTCCTCGACGTGGTCGAGCAACACGGTCACACGGTCGCGACCGTGTCACGCGGCCGGTACCACGACGTGTGCCGGTTCCTTCGAGACGAACCCGAGTTCGCCTGCGACTACGCCGACTTCACTGCGGGGGTCGACCGGGGAACCGATGGCGGCTTCGAGGTCCTGACGCACCTGTTCTCGACCACGCACCATCACAACGTGCGGGTGAAGGTGCAGGTGCCTGCCGACGACGCGGTGGTGCCCACGGTGAGCGACCTGTGGGCCACCTGTGATTGGCACGAGCGCGAGACGTCCGAGATGTTCGGCATCCGGTTCGAGGGCCATCCGCAGCCGGTGAAGCTGCTGCTCTCCGAGCCGTTCGAGGGCCACCCGTTGCGCAAGGACTTCCCGCTGATGACCCGCGAGGCCAAGCCGTGGCCCGGGGCGGTCGAGGGCGAGGAGGACGAGGAGGAATGATCGACCTCCTCGCGCAGGCCGGCGGCTCGATCGTCGAGGAGTGGACCTCGAACTTCTGGTTGGCGTTGATCCTGAAGACGGTGGCCGTGATGGCGTTCTTCCTCATCGTGCCGCTCGGCGTCGGCTACATGGAGCACAAGGTGCTCGCGCACATGCAGGGTCGGCTCGGTCCGATGGAAGCCGGCGTGTTCCACGGGTGGGCCCAGCTGATCGCCGACGGCGTGAAGTTCATCCAGAAGGAGGACATCGTCCCCGCCGCGGCCGACCGCACGATCTTCACCCTGGCGCCGGCCGTGGCGATGGTGCCCTACATCGCGATCCTCGTCGTGCTGCCGTTCAGCGGGTCGCTGTTCGCCCTCAACCTCGACGTCGGCATCTTCTTCGTGATGGCGATGTCGAGCGTCTCCGTGATCGGTGTGCTCATGGCCGGGTGGTCCAGCGCCAACAAGTTCTCTTTGATCGGCGCGCTGCGAGCCGCCGCCCAGCTGATCGCCTACGAGCTGCCGCTCGTGCTGGCTGCCGCGGGCGTCGTGATGCTCGCCGGCGTCACCTCGATGGTCGGCATCGTCGAGGCGCAGGAGTCCCTGTGGTACGTCGTGCCGCTCTTCCCGCTGTTCCTGATCTTCATGGTGGCCTCGCTCGCCGAGCTCAGCCGCACGCCGTTCGACATGCCGATCGCCGACTCCGAGATCATCTACGGCGCCTACACCGAATACGGGGGGCTGAAGTTCGCGTTCTTCCTGCTCGCCGAGTACGGCGGCATCGTGGCCCTGTCGGGCATCGCGGCGGTGCTGTTCCTCGGGGGCTATCAGGGGCTACCCGGCATCCCGCTTCCCGACCCGATCTGGATGGCACTGAAGATCGGCCTGCTGTCGTTCGTCGTCATCTGGTGCCGGGCCACCTACCCCCGGCTGCGCGAGGACCAGTTGCAGCGGTTCGCCTGGCTCGCGTTGATCCCCTTGTCGCTCGTGTGGATCCTGGTCGCGGCCTTCCTCAAGGTCGCGTTCTGATCGAGGAATCAGGAAGACGACCCCGATGGCCATCGACACGTCGCAGCGGAAGGATCAGCCGGAGTCCGGCGCGGGCCAGGGCCTGCTCAAGGGACTCAGCGTCACGCTGAAGACGATGCTGAAGCCCGCCGTCACGGTCCAGTACCCGCACGTGAAGCCCGACCTGCCGGCCCGCACTCGAGGCGTGATCGCGCTGAAGGAGGGCAACTGCACGGTCTGCTACAAGTGCTCGCGCGAGTGCCCCGACTGGTGCATCTACATCGACGCGCACAAGGAGACGCACGAGCCGGCCGCCGGCGGACGAGGCAGGTCGATGAAGGTCCTCGACCGGTTCGCGATCGACTACGCCCTGTGCATGTACTGCGGCATCTGCGTCGAGGTGTGCCCGTTCGACGCGCTCTTCTGGAGTCCGGAGTTCGAGTACGCGGAGTACGAGATGGACCTGCTCATCCATGAGAAGGATCGCCTCGAGGAGTGGACGTACACGGTGCTGCCGCCGCCGCCCCTCGAGGCCGGCGCCGAAGGCGCTCCGGCAGCCGAAGGCGGGAGCGCGTGACGGCGCAGGAGTACGCCTTCCTCGTGATGGCCGTGGTGGGCGGGCTGGCGGCGATCGCCGTCGTGACAGCCCGCAACGTGGTGCACGCCGCGCTCTACCTCGTGGTCGCGCTGCTGTCGGTGGCGGGCGTCTACCTACTGCTCGGCGCCGAGTTCGTCGGATGGGTCCAGATCCTGATCTACGTGGGCGCGATCGTGATCCTGTTCCTGTTCGGCCTGATGTTGACCAAGGCCCCGATCGGTCGCGACACGCTCGACAATCAGCAGCGGTGGCTCGGCGCGCTCGTCGGCGTCGGCGTGTTCGCGGGGCTCGTCTTCCTGATTCAAGAGGCGTTCCCGGTGCAGGAGGCGCAGGCCTTCGAGACGTTCCAGGGCACCACGGGCGCGGTGGGCGAGGCGATCTTCAGCACGTACGTGCTGCCGTTCGAGGCGGTCTCGTTCCTGTTGCTGGCGGCGTTGATCGGCGCCATCGTGCTCGCGCGGAAGGACGATGCGACGTGATCCGGCTGCCGCTCGTGCTGATGTTCTCCGCCCTGCTGTTTTCCGCCGGCGTCTACGGCGTGCTCGCGCGACGCAACGCGATCATGGTGCTGATGGCGATCGAGCTGATGCTGAACGCCGTCAACGTGAACCTCGTCGCGTTCGCCTCGGCCTTCCACGAGATGGGCGGGCAGGTGTTCGCCCTCTTCGTGATCGCCGTGGCCGCCGCAGAGGTCGGCATAGGGCTGGCGATCGTGATCCTGCTCTTCCGCACGCGCGAGTCGATCAACGTGGACGAGGTGAACCTGCTCAAGTGGTGAACCTGCTGGCCGCCGAGGGCGACATCACGTACCGGGCCACGACGAACGGAACATGGTTCGTCGAGCACGCGTGGATCTTAGTGCTGCTGCCGATGATCTCGGCGGTCCTGATCCTGCTCCTCGGCAAGCGCACGCCCGGCAGGGGCGCCGTCTACGGCATCGCCGGCGTGGGTGCTGCGTTCGTGTGCGCGCTCGGGGTGCTCTGGCACTTCGTGGAGGGCGGCGGTCCGTTCGAGGGGAGCATCGACTGGTTCACGGTGGGGCCGCTCCACCTCGAGCTCGGCATCCTCGTCGACGGTCTCACGGGCGTCATGGTGGTGGTCGTCACCGCGGTCTCGCTCTGTGTGCACGTCTACTCGCTCGGCTACATGCACGGCGACGAGCGGTTCACGTGGTTCTACGCCGTGCTGTCGCTGTTCACCGCCGCGATGCTCACGGTGGTCGTCTCGAACAACCTGATCCAGCTGCTCGTGGGCTGGGAGGTCATGGGCGTCTGCTCGTACCTGTTGATCGGCCATTGGTGGGAGGTCAAGGAGAACTCCGACGCCGCGATCAAGGCGTTCATCACGACCCGGGTCGGCGACGTGCCGTTCACGTTCGGCATCATCGGGTTGATCGCCGTGACCGGGTTCACGACGACCAACATCGGCGAGATCTCCCACGAGCTCGGGCTCGGTGGGGTCTCACCGCTGTACATCTCGGTGGCGGCGATCCTGTTGTTCGGCGGGACCGTCGGGAAGTCGGCCCAGTTCCCCCTGCACGTCTGGCTCCCCGACGCGATGGCGGGCCCGACCCCCGTGTCGGCCCTGATCCACGCGGCCACGATGGTGGCGGCCGGGGTCTACCTGATCGGACGGCTCTTCGAGGTCTTCATCCTCGCCGACCAATGGGTGCTGACCACGGTCAGCATCGTCGCGGCGATCACAGCGCTCGGGGCGGCCGTGCTCGCGATCGTGCAGGACGACATCAAGCGGGTGCTGGCCTACTCGACGCTCTCGCAGCTCGCGTACATGGTCGCCGGGCTCTCGCTCGGCGAGCTCGGGCTCACGGCGGGGTTCTTCCACCTGTTCACGCACGCGTTCTTCAAGGCGCTGCTCTTCCTCTGCGCGGGCTCTGTGATCCACGCCGTGCACTCGAACAACATGAGCGACATGGGGGGCCTCCGGAAGTCGATGCCGGTCACGTTCTGGACCATGCTGATCGGCTCGCTCGCGCTCGCGGGCATCTTCCCGCTCGCGGGGTTCTGGTCGAAAGACGAGCTGCTCGTCGTGGCTCAGGAGGAGCACGTGACGTGGCTGTTCGTCGTGTTCCTCGTGACGGCGGTGATCACGGCCTTCTACACGATCCGCATGGTCATGCTCACGTTCTTCGGGGAGTACAGGGGCGAGGCGCACCCGCACGAGTCGCCGAGGACGATGACCGGGCCACTGGTCGCGCTCGCCGCCGCGACGATCGGGGTGGGGTTGCTGGGCTCGCCGCAGCTCAACGCCGTGTTCGGACAGTGGGTCTTTTTCGAGGCGATCCATGAGGCGGTGTTCGTGCCGTGGATCGCCGTGCTGGCGACCGCGGGAGCGCTGCTCGGCCTCGCCGCCGGATACGCGCTCTACAAGGAGCGCCGTGCCCCCGATCCGCTGCAGGCCCCGTTGGGCCGGGTGTGGAACGTCCTGGAGAACCGCTACTACATCGACGAGTTCTACATGCGGGACATCGTCCGCCCGGTGCGCGACACGTGGTCCGCAGGCGTGAACTGGTTCAACCAGGTCGTCCTCGACGGCGTCGTCAACGGCGCCGCCGTGCTCGCGAGGACTGGCGCGCAGGCGATCGCCTGGTTCGACCGCACCGTGATCGACGGCGTCGTGAACCTCGTCGGCGAGGGCGCCGGGCGAACCGGCAACGTCTTGAGGTACCTGCAAACCGGCAACGTGCAGTGGTACGCCGTCGCGCTGTTCGTCGGCGTGATCTCGTTGGCCGTCGTGTTCATCCGAGTCGTCTGAGAGGAAGCGTGGAGGCCACATGACCTGGGAGAACTCGGCGATCACGATCACCACCCTGCTGCCCGTCGTGGGGGCGTTGGTGATCCTGGCGATGCCACGGGAGCGGGAACGCGCGATCCGCGGCCTCGGCATCGCGGTCACGGGATCGGCGCTGGCGCTCGCCGTCGCGATCACGATCGGGTTCGACTACGCGTCCGACGGGCTGCAGTACGTGCTCGACGTGAACTGGATCAGCGCGATCGGCGTGCGGTACCACGTGGGCATCGACGGCATCTCGCTGCCGCTCTACGTGCTGACGTTCCTGCTGTCGTTCCTCTGCGCCGTGTACACCTGGCGCTTCGTGCCCGATCCGGGCCGCACCCGCACGTTCCTGGCCCTGATGCTCCTGCTCGAGACCGGCATGGCCGGCACGTTCATCGCGTTCGACCTGATCCTGTTCTTCGTGTTCTGGGAGATGGTGCTGGTGCCGATGTACTTCCTCATCGCCATCTGGGGCTCGTCGAACCGGGAGTACGCGGCGATCAAGTTCTTCCTGTACACGCTGTTCGGCTCGATCTTCATGCTCCTGGGCTTCCTGGCGATGTACTTCCAGGGCCCCGATCCGCACACCTTCGACATGGTGGTGCTGCGCGACTTCGGGGCGGGCGGCGGCTTCGGTCAGACGTTCCAGCTGGTCGTCTTCGGCGCCGTGGCGCTCGGGTTCGCGATCAAGGTCCCGATGTGGCCGTTCCACACGTGGCTGCCCGACGCCCACACCGAGGCGCCGACGATCGGCTCGGTGCTGCTGGCCGGCATCATGCTGAAGATGGGCACGTACGGGTTCATCCGCATCGCCATCCCGTTCCTGCCGTACGGAGCGCAGAAGTACGCTCCGTGGATCGGCGGGCTCGCCGCGATCGCGATCGTGTACGCCGCGCTCGCGTGTCTCGCGCAGAAGGACCTGAAGCGGCTGATCGCGTTCTCCTCGGTGGGACACATGGGCTTCGTGATGCTCGGCATCGCCACGCTCACCGAGATCGGCATCCAGGCGGCGATCTTCGGCATGGTGGCCCACGGGGTGATCACGGGCATGCTGTTCTTCTGCGTCGGCTCGATCTACGACCGGTACCACACGCGGGAGATCGCGAAGATCGGCGGAGGCATGTTGCAGACGATGCCGAAGCTCGGAAGTGTTTTCGCGTTCGTGGCGATCGCGTCCCTCGGCCTCCCCGGGCTCGCCGGGTTCTGGGGCGAGCTCATGGCGCTGCTCAGCTCGTTCAGCCCGAACGAGTTCGTCCTCGCCGACCAGGTCGGGCTCTTCCGGACGTTCATGGTCATGGGGGGCATCGGCACGGTGCTCACGGCCGGCTACTTCCTGTGGATGCTGCAGCGGGTGAACATGGGCAGGCTGCCGGACCAGTGGCGCGAAGCCGGCCTGCGCGACGTGCTCGCGGTCGAGTGGGTGTCGTGGCTGCCGTTGCTCGCGCTGATCGTCGTGCTCGGGCTCTACCCGCGGCTGGTCTTCGGGGTCACCGACGAGACGGTGAACGGGCTCACGAGACTGCTGGGAGGCTAGGCCGCCTCGATGGACATCGACTACCACGCCCTGTTGCCGGAGATCCTGCTCTCGGCCACGATCCTGCTGGTGCTCGTCGTCGACGTGTTCCTGCCCGAGCGCGCGAAGTGGTTCGCGATGCCGATCGGGCTCGCAGGCGTGGTCGCCTCGCTCGTCGCGGTGGCATCGCTGATCGGGGCCGGCACGCGCGTGAGCTTCGGCGGCACCTACGTCGTCGACGAGTTCGCGCTGTTGTTCAAGGGCTTCTTCCTCGTGACGGCGATCCTCGTGCTGGGGGTGTCGCTGCGGTACTTCCGGGAAGGCGGCTTCTACCAGGGTGAGTACTACTTCCTGCTGCTCACGTCGTTCTTGGGCTGCGTGATGATGCCCAGCTCACGCGACATGCTGCTGCTCTTCATCGCGCTCGAGCTGGTCTCGGCGCCCGGCTTCCTGATGGCGGCGTTCCGCAAGGGCGACGTGAAGTCGAACGAGGCCGGCGTGAAGTTCTTCATCATCGGCGTGCTGTCGACCGCCGTGATGCTGTTCGGCATGAGCCTCATCTACGGCGTGACCGGCGGGGAGACGCAGCTCGCGGCCATCGCCGCCGCCCTCGCCGACGTGACGGGAGACATGGAGACCCTCGCCTTCGCGGCGATCCTGTTCGTGGTCGTGGGGTTCGCGTTCAAGGTCTCCGCGGTCCCGTTCCAGTTCTGGGCTCCCGACACGTACGAGGGCTCCCCGGTGCCGGTGGCGGCGTTCCTCGCGGTCGCCTCGGCCGTGGCCGGCTTCGCGGGCCTGCTCCAACTGATGTTCGTGGCCTTCGCCGGCCAGCACGAGTTCTGGGTTCCGATCTTCGCGCTCCTGTCGATCGCGACGATGACCGTGGGGAACCTGGTGGCGTTGCAGCAGACGCAGATGGTCCGGCTGCTCGCCTACTCGGGCATCGCCCAGTCGGGCTACATCCTGATGACGTTCGCGCTCGTGACCGACGACGCCGCTTCGAACCGCACGGCGTTCGCTGCGGCGGTCGCCTACATCCTGATCTACGGCATCATGAACCTCGGCGCGTTCGCCGCGACCGTGGCCGTCTCTCGCCGCCACCCCGCCGTGAGGATCGCCGACTTCGCGGGGCTGCGCGAGACCGCGCCGTTGATCGCCGTGGGCATGGCCGTGTTCATGATCTCCCTCGCCGGCGTGCCGCCCACGGGCGGGTTCTGGGGGAAGCTGCTGATCTTCCAGGCCGCGATCGAACGCGGCGGCTCGCTCGGGCCGGCGCTCGCGGTCGTCATGCTCGTGAACTCCGTGATCAGCGTCTTCTACTACCTGCTGGTGCCGCGACAGATGTTCCTGGAGCCGGCCGCCGACCGCTCACGACTGCGAGTGCCGGTGCTCGTTACCGCCGTGGTGGCGCTGGCGACCGTGGCGCTCGTGGCCATCTTCGTGCTGCCGAACCCCGTCGCGAGGCTCGCGGAGATCTCCACGCTGGTTGGCGTCGGCCCCTGAGGCTCGGCACGGCACGGTTCGGCACGGTTCTGTTCGGGTTTCGGCCGGGCTGCGCTCGATGGAACCGCCGGATCCGTCGTATCGAACCCGCTATGAGACCATCGGTCTCGAGGCTCCTCGAGGAGGGGATGAAGGTGACACCTGGTATCAACCGCGCCAAGACATGGGTCCTGATCGCGGGACTGCTCGGCCTCTTCCTGGTGATCGGGTACCTGATCGGCGGACGGGAGGGCGCGACGATCGCGCTCGTGCTCGGCCTCGGCTTCAACCTCGCGATGTATTGGTGGTCGGGTTCGATCGCGGTCCGCTCGACCCGGTCTCGTGAGGTGAGCGAGGCGGAATACCCGCAGCTGTATCGCATCGTGCGGGAGCTGACCCAGGCCGAGGGCATGCCGATGCCCGGCATCTACGTCTCGGAGATGCAGCAGCCCAATGCGTTCGCGACCGGACGCAATCCACAGAACGCCAAGGTCGCCGTGACGAAGGGCATCCTGCAGATCCTGGACGAGCCGGAGCTCCGCGGTGTGCTGGCTCACGAGCTGAGCCACGTCGCGAACCGCGACATCCTGGTCAGCTCGATCGCCGCCGCGATCGCCACATCGATCAGCTACCTGGCCATGATGGCCTTCTGGTTCGGGGGCGACGACGAGGGAGGGAACCCGATCGTGCTGCTGGTCGCGTGGATCCTGGCGCCGATCGCGGCGGGGTTGATCCAGATGGCCATCTCGCGCTCGCGCGAATACCAGGCCGACGAGTCCGGCGCGTTCCTCTCGCGGGACCCGCAGGCCCTCGCGAGCGCGCTGCAGAAACTGGAACAGACGAGTCGCCGGGTGCCTCCCCCTCGGTCGTTGCAGCCCGGCGAGGCGCATCTGTTCATCGTGAACCCGCTGGCCGCGGTCAAGGGTCGCGGCATCATGAGCTTGTTCTCGACTCACCCGCCGACCGAGGAGCGGGTCGCGCGCTTGATGGCGGTGCAGGAAGAGATCTATCGCCAGCAGGGCCCGATCGGGCGCTGAGCTTCGGCGACCTACGACATCGTGCCGAGCACCGCGCGCACGTGGTCGATCGTCGTGCGGGGGTTCACGAAGCACAGGCGTGCGAGCTTCTCGCCCTTCCATGTCGTGGGTTGCACGAACGCGATCTGCGCCTCGAGCAACCGACGCCACCACGCCTCGTAGTCCGCGTCGCCCCACCCTCGTCGACGGAACAGCACGACCGAGAGCTCGGGGTCCATCAGGAGCTCGAGCTCGTCGCGCGTGCGGATCTCCTCGGCCGTCTCGCGGGTGAGCGCGAGCACCCGCTCCACCGCGTCGCGATACGCATCGGTGCCATACGTCGCGAGCGAGAACCAGAGGGGGAGTCCGCGCGCTCGTCGCGACAGGTGATAGGCGTAGTCGGCCGGGTTCCACTCGCTCCACTCGGCGTTGGCTTGGTTCACCGTGTCGAGGTAGCCGGCTTCCTGCCGGAAGACCCCGTGCGCGACCGCGGGGTCTCGATAGACGAGGGCGCAGCAATCGTAGGGAGCGAACAGCCACTTGTGCGGGTCGACGATGAAAGTGTCGGCTCGCTCGATGCCGCGGAAGCGATCGCGCACGCTGGGCGCGGCGAGCCCGGCACCCCCGTAGGCGGCATCGACGTGGAACCAGATCGAGCGGTCGGCGCACACGTCGGCCACGCCGGCGAGGTCGTCGACCGTGCCGGCGTTCGTCGCGCCGGCGCTCGCCACCACCGCAAACACGCTCGGGGCTCCCTCGGGGCCCAGCGCGTCGAGCGTGGCGGCGAGCTCCGCGCCGGTGAGCCGCCCGCGTTCGTCGCCCGCCACGTCGACGACGCCGACGTCGATCACGCGGGCGGCGGTAACGACCGACGAGTGCACGCTGTCTGCGACAGCGATCTTCCACCCCCCGGCCGGACGGCCTCCGAGACGCGCGGACGCCGTGGCACGGGCAGCGACGAGCGCCGACAGGTTGCCCGCAGAGCCGCCGCTCACGAAGATCCCGCCCGCCGCGGTCGGGAAACCGGCGAGGTCGGCGAGCCAGCGAAGCGCCTGGTTCTCCGCCCAGATCGCGCCGGCGCCGTCGATCCAGCCGGCGGCGATCGTCGACGATGCGCCCACGATCAGGTCGAAGAGGACCGCGGCCTTGGTCGGGGCGCCGGGCACGAAGGCCATCGACGATGGATGGTCGGTCGAGATCGTGGCGGGAGCGAGCACCTCGGCCCACACCCGCAAGGCTTCTTCGCCACCGATGCCCTCGGGGATGACCGTCTCGCCTGCCCTGCGCGAGAGCTCCTCGACCGTGGCCGAGCCGTCGAGCGGTTGGGGGCTCGCGATGCGGTTGCGGGCGTACGCGACGATCGCGCGCGAGAGCGCGTCGGTCTGGTCGGTGTAGCGGTGCATGTCGCCCATCGACGGTGCACCGCGAGCGCGGCTAGCGCACGAGCTCCTGGCAGAACTCGCCGAACGCGTCGACGTAGATCTGGATGTCGTCCTCGGTGTGCTGCACCGAGATCGTCCACTGCTCCTCGTCGCCGGGCGTCATGAAGATGCCCCGGTTGACCATCCACGGGTACGAGGCCCAGTAGATCTCAGGGATCGTCTCCAGGAAGTCCCGGTAGTTCGTGAGCGGCTCGGCCCGATAGGAGACGCAGCCCTTGGCCCCGAGATCGACTGTGTGCGCCGGGATGCCGCTGTCGGCGATCGCCCGGTTGCATCCTTCCGCGAGCATCGTGCCGAGCTTGCCGAGGTGGTCGTAGGCGTCGCGAGTGAGCACCTGGGTGAGCGCCGCCAGTCCCACCGCGGACGACAGGGGGTTCCCGTTGAACGTGCCCTGCTGGGCCGCGCCCTTCGTCACGTGCTCCATGATCGACGCGTCGCCGCCGAAGGCTCCCGTGGTCGCTCCGCCGCCGATCGCCTTCGCCCACGCGGCCAGGTGCGGCACCACGCCGAACCGCTCCGCCGCGCCGCCGTAGGCGATCGTGCCGCCGCATTTGACCTCGTCGAAGATCAGCACGGCTCCGTGACGCTCGCACGAGTCCTTGAGCGCCTGCAGGTAGCCGTCGGCCGGCACCACGATGCCGACGTTCATCATCACGGGCTCGAGGATCACCGCCGCGATCTCGCCGGGGTTGTCGGTGAACGCGGCCTCGACCGCCGCCGCGTCGTTGAACGGCACGATGATGGTGGTGTCCCACAATGCTCTGGGGACGCCCTTCGAGGTGGGTTGCGTCGTGTACCAGGGCGTGCCGCTCTCGTCGACGTTGTGTCGCAGATCGAGCACGTCGGCCTCGGGCACGACGGAGAAAAGCACCGAGTCGTGGTGGCCGTGGTAGGAGCCTTCCATCTTCACGATCTTGTCCCGGCCGGTCGCGGCCCGCGCCACGCGGATCGCGTCCATGGTGGCCTCGGTGCCCGAGTTCACGAACCGCATCTGCTCGACCTGGAACCGCGAGCAGATCTCCTCGGCGAGCGCGACCGTCGTCTCGGTGGTGACGGCGAAGTGGATCGCGTCTTCGGCCGCCTTCCTGATCGCCTCGACGATCTTCGGATGCGCGTGCCCGACGACGTTCACCCCGAACCCGCCGTGGAAGTCGGTGTAGACGTTGCCGTCGACGTCTGTGACTCCGGATCCCTTGCCGTGGGCGAGGTACACGGGGTAGGGGTCGCCGGTCTGGAAGTTCGAGACCACGCCGTTCGGCAGGGACTTCGTCGCTCGCTGGTAGAGCTTCTCCGACGCCTGGGTCCGCGCCAGCCAGTCCTTGGTTTCCTTGTCGGCGATCTCCGCCGCGCGCGCCTTCAACCGATCGAGGTCCACGCGTATCACCTCCTGAGTCGGGCCAGGGTACTCGGCCCTCGACGAGGCGCGCAACGCGCGGCCGGCTCGATCATGGCCGGTAGTTCGTGAACTGCAGGGCCAGGCCGAAATCGTGCTCCTTGACCGCCCGGATCGCGGCCTGCAGGTCGTCCTTGCTCTTGCCGAGCACGCGCACCTGGGGGCCCTGGATCTGCGTCTGGATCTTCGGCACCGACTGGCGTACGTACTTCGAGATCTCCTTGGTCTTCTCGTCGCTGATGCCCGTGACGATCGTGACAGTCTGCCTCGCCGTGCCTTTGGCCGCGTCCTCGATCGCGCCCGCCTGCAGCGCCTTCAGCGGGATGCTCCGCTTCACGGCCCGCTCCTGCAGCACCTGCCACGCGGCCTTGAGCCGATCCTCGGTGGCAGAGTGGAGCTCGATCGTGCCGTCGCCGAGCGTGATCGAGGTCCCGGTGCCCTTGAAGTCGAAGCGCTGGGAGATCTCGCGGCCGGTCTGGTCGACCGCGTTGCGGACCTCCTGCATGTCGACCTCGCTCACGATGTCGAACGAGAACTGATCTTTGGCCATGACGCGCATGGTACCGCCGGCCGGTGCAGAGCGGCGCGGCCGTTCGCTATCCTCGGGGGTGCATCACGGGAGGATGCCCGAGTGGCCAAAGGGAGCGGCCTGTAAAGTCGCCGGCGATGCCTACGGAGGTTCGAATCCTCCTCCTCCCACCGACCGACCGATCGACCAACTCACTCCCCGAGGGGTGTTCTCAAGACTGAGGCACCGTTGTCGAGCAGCTGATGGACGGCGCCGAAACCGGATCAGTGAACGGTGAGCATCCGCCGGGGGCCGGGCGCAGGTCCCGTTAGCTGGTGATCGACTCTCGCGCTCGGTGTCATCCACAATGGCGAGTTTCATAGGCGTCTACGATGCGAACTCAACCTAGTGGAAACGTGAACCCTGGATCCGAAGGAGCAGCAACCCTGTCGATCGTCCGTGTCCACAACTTCGCCATCTCGCTCGACGGTTTCGGGACCGGCGAACCTCAGAGCCACGACGCACCGTTCGGCCACGCCGGCGAAAGACTGCACGAATGGATGTTCACGACCCGGTATTGGCGCGAGATGGTCGGCGAGCCCGGCGGCACACGCGGCCTCGACGACGCCTTCGCGCGGCTGCACAACCCCGGGATCGGCGCCGAAATCATGGGTGCCGGGAAGTTCGGCTACCCAGGATGGCACGAGGACCGGGAGTGGAAGGGCTGGTGGGGTCCCAACCCGCCGTTCCACACACCGGTCTTCGTCCTCACCCATCACACGCGTCCGCCGATCGAGATGGAAGG
>JBEVGU010000039.1:0-2818 GCA_040511595.1 Actinomycetota bacterium
AGGCCTCGGCCGATCGTTCGTCCGAGGTCGGGCAGGCGCTGCGGGCCTACGACGACCAAGGCGATGACGATGATGAGCAGCAGCTCGGGCGGTCCGATGTTCAGCATGGGCGTCGGATCCTCGGGGTCAGGGCTCTTATCCTACCGTCGCGGTGCCCCGACGAAGGCGTCCTTGCAGGTCAGGACGTACGTCCGGATCGTGACGGAGGCTTCAACGACCCCGCTCGCGAACTCGCCTGCGCCACCTGGGAAGAGATGTCCCGCGTGATGGGAGCGAGTTCCTCCTGCATCCGCCGAGCCGTCCGGCCGAGCAGGAACACCTGTCGGATCAACGCGACGAGGAACGCCACCAGCACCACCGCGACGGCGCCGCCAAGGATGAACCACCACGTCAGCCAATCGGTCACGTCGCGATGCTACACGAGGCCGGAGGTCGGAACGGGGCGGAGGATGCGGCGGCGTGGTGCTCAGTTGCCGCCGCTGGAGGCGACGAATTCGGCGATGTACCGATCGTCTTCCAGCAGGTAGTGGAACTCGATGACATCGTCGATCGAGAACGGCGGGCCCTGCGGGAGCGGACCCCGAGGATCCTCGGCATCGTCCTCGTCGAACAGCAGTTGTCCGCCGTCGATCTCGCCCGCGCCCTGATCGATGTCGACCCCCGCCGAGACCAGGAGCGCCACGATCTTGCGGTCGGCTCGCTTCTCGACGTCGTCGGCGCAGTTGGGGCAGGTGAACCGGTAGCTGCCTTCCTTCCCGTTCTGCCGAACGGACAGGAGGATGGCTTCGGGACCCATGTCCACTTCGCCACATCGGGGGCACGTTGTGCGGATGGTTGTCATCTCACCCGAGCTATCGGCCCTGCTCTGGTGAGGCTTGAGTGCCCTCCCGGCGATGAGGACTACCCAAGCTGGGCCAGTCAACCGAGGTCCGTTCGCGGGAGGCCCGGAACGGCGAAAAAGACCCCCGAGAATGGGTACTCAGCGATACCGAGCAAGGGTGACGGATGCGAGCTCTCGGACGGTCTCCGCGAGCTCCGGAGGGTCCAGGGCTTCGGCATCCGAGCCCACGCGGAGCAGGATCCGCGCGACCGTCTCCACGTCGCCGGCGGGCATCGTCACCTCGAGCGAACCGTCATCGAGCTCGACGTGGTCGGAGGTGACGTAGTACTCGGCCACCCATCGCGCCGCGGGACGGAGCCGCAGCCGGACGGGGACATCCGACGGCGAGGGCGTGTAGAGCGCGCGTCCGGCCCCCTCCAGGTCCCGAGGCTCGAACATGTCGCCGGTGCGCGTTGCCGCTCGGATGCGATCGGCACGGAAGAGCCGTTCGGCGTCCGCATCGACGTCCCACGCGGCGACGTACCAGTTCCCCAGGTCGGCGAACACAGCTTCAGGATCGACACGTCGCGTGGTCCAGTCACGGGTGGAGGCGGCGAAGTACTCGATCTCCAGGCGTGCATGGTCCCGTGCGGCCTCGCGGAGCAGCTCGAGGTGGGCGGGCGCCTGGCCGCTCGTCGCGGCCTCCACCGCTCCTTCGTAGGCGCCCACGACCTCGGGGCCGAGGGATCCTCGGAGCTTGTCGAGTGCCGAGTCGAGGGCGGGAGCGTCGGGAACGCCGGGGATCGCCGAGAGCTCGGTGCCTCGCAGGAGCAGGGCCAATGCTTCGTTGCGGGTGAGCCGCAGCGGGCGGGCGAAGTGGTCGGCCATCGTGATCCAGATGCGGTCGTCCTCGTCGACGTCCACATCGATCAGATCGCCCGGTCCGTACGGCGGCAATCCCGACATGAACAGCAGGTCGAGGTCGCGGCGCAGCTGATCGGCCTGGGCTCCGAACAAGGAGGCGACCTCGTCCAGGTTCGAGCCGGGGTGCTGCACGAGGTACGGAACGACCACGAGCATCCGCCCGAGTCGCTCGGCGGTCGTGGGTGCGGCACGGCGCCGTTCAGGCACCCAGCGCCTCCAGGCGTCGGATGACCTCGTCGCGGAGGCTCGCCGGCTCGTGCACGAGGGCGTCGGGACCGAACTGCAGCACGATACCGGCCAGGCTGTCCTCGTCGGCAACGGGCACGCGGACGCGGACCCACCCGTCGGCATCTTCGCCGTCGGGCTCCGCACCCGCGAAGGATCCGGTCGCCCACCACGCCACCGCCGGCGAGAACGTCACGACGGCGGTGTCCTCCCCCGCTGCCGCCCATGGGCCGGCTTCGACGTGATCGGTGGCCTTGAACCCGTCGGGCGGCTCCTGTCCCTCGCCGACATCGGTGATCTCGGTCGTGAACCGGGACAACCGGAACGCGCGCAGCTCGGCGCGGTCGCGGTCAAGGCCCACGAGGTACCAGTGCCCGCGCCGGAAGACCATGGCGAACGCGTCCACGGTGCGCTCCCCCACCTTGCCCTGGGAGGTCCGGTATCCGAAGGTCACGGCTCGCCGCCCTTGCGCGGCGTCGGTGGCCGACAGGACCAGGTCGCTGCGAGCGTCCGATCCGGAGGCCAGGGGTCCGCCCGCCAGGCTCGCCAGTACGCCCCCCTCGGCCCCGTAGAGGAGCTTGCGGGCACCGATCTCGGCCGGCGTGCCCTCCCCACCACTTTGAGCCGCCACCAGGAGCGCAGCGAGCTCCTCGGGGGCGAACGCGATCTCGGGGAGGTAGTACTCGTCCTTGGGGATCAGGTACCCCTGCTCCGTTCCCCAGGCATCGGTGTCGACCAACTGCAACGGCACGCCGAACTCGCGGAGCTGGTCCTTGTCGCGCTCGAACATCCGCTTGGCCGAATCGACGTTCTGCTGGCGGTACGGCTCGAGGATCTCCCGGATCTGCT
>JBEVGU010000040.1:0-4029 GCA_040511595.1 Actinomycetota bacterium
GGTCTCGGCATCCGAGCCCGCGCCTACATGGATCGGGGCGAGTACGTTCCCGACGAGCTCGTCGTGCGCATGGTGATGACCCGGCTCGAGCAGCCCGACGCCGACAAGGGGTTCATCCTCGACGGGTTCCCCCGCACCGTGCCGCAGGCCAAGGCGCTCGAGACCGAGCTGCAGCAGGCGGACCGGCCTCTCTCGGCAGTGCTGAAGTTCGCGATCGACGACGAGACGGCGGTCCGGCGACTGTCCAACCGGTGGATCTGCCCCGTGTGCAAGCGTACGTACAACATGGAGTTCCAGCCGCCTTCGACCGATCAGCTCTGCGACGTGCACGATGTCCAGCTCGAGCGACGCGCCGACGACGAGGAGCTCACAGTGCGGCGCCGGCTGGCCGTGTACCGCGAGCAGACAGAGCCGCTCGAGGCCTTCTACCGCGATGGTGGCCTGTTGCGCGAGATCGACGCCGAGGCGCGCCAGGCCGCGGTCACCGAACGCACGATGAGCGTGCTCGAGGAACTCCTGTGATCATCCGGAAGTCGCCCGAGGAGCTCCAGCGCATGCGCCGCGCGGGCCGCATCGTGGCCGACACGATCTCGGCCGTGCTCGACGCCGTCCGCGCGGGGGCGACGACCGCCGACCTCGACGCCGTCGCCGAGTCGTGCATCCGGGACCAGGGAGCGACGCCCTCGTTCCTGGGCTATCGCGGCACTTTCCCCGCGACGATCTGCGCCTCGATCGACGACGAGATCGTGCACGGGATCCCGACGCCGAGCCGAGTGCTCGAGGAAGGGCAGCTGCTCTCGCTCGACTTCGGCGCGATATGGGAGGGATTCCACGCGGACTCCGCCGTGAGCGTGTTCGTGGGCGGCACGCCGCCGTCGGAGGACGCCGCCCGGCTCCTGAAGGCCACGGACGAGGCCTTGCAGGCGGGGATCGCGGCGGCGCAACCCGGAGGACGCCTGAGCGACATCGGCCACGCGATCGAGTCCGTGGCCGAGCCCGCCGGGCTCGGCATCGTTCGCGAGTACGGCGGCCACGGCATCGGCCGGGCGCTCCACGAGGACCCGTTCATCCAGAACTACGGCCGCGCGGGGAGGGGCCCCGACCTGCGCCCGGGGCTCGTGGTCGCGATCGAGCCCATGCTGATGCTGGGCGAGGAGCAGACCAGGGTGTTGGCCGACGAGTGGACCGTCGTCACGGCCGACGGCTCGCTCGCAGCGCATTTCGAGCACACCGTGGCCGTGACCGAGCAGGGCCCGGAGGTGTTGACCGCTCGCGGCTGAGCCGCTTCATGCTTTCCTGCAAGGCCCCGGACTGCCCCGAAAGGCTGTGGACGTGCCGGGGAAACATGTGATTCCATACGCCGACCGTCCTACTTCGAAAGGGTGCCTCCCCCCATGCGTTCGTCTTCCCCCCCTCGCATCCGCGCGCTGTCATCAGTCGTCGCGATCAGCGTCATCGCTGCTCTCTTCCTGGTCCCACAGGCCACAGCGGCGCCGGGCGTCGACTTCCAAGACGGCTTCGAGAGCGGCGATCTCTCGGCCTGGACCAAGAACGCCGGGCTCGCCGCGCAGCAGGGCGACGTCTTCGCCGGGGCGTGGGCGGCGCGTGCCCAGGCCTCGGGGGCCAAGGCGAACGCGTTCAAGACGCTGCCGACGGCGTTCACGGAGATCTCGTTCCGGACGCGGTTCAAGCTGGTGTCGAACGCCCAGAAGACCACCCTCGTGAAGCTCCAGCTCGCCAGCGGCACGGTGGTCGGGCTCGTCGGGTTCAACGCGAACGGCACGCTGTTCCGGCAGAACAAGTCGATCAGCGGAGGGACCAAGAACAGCAGCATCAACGTGCGCGACGGCGCGTGGCACGCGATCGAAGTGCACCTGATCACTGGAAGCGCTGGGCTCTTCGAGGTCTCGCTCGACGGCGGCGTGGTGCCGGCCCTCGCCGGCTCGGAGTCCGTGGGAACGGCAGGCATCGGGAAGGTGAGTCTGGGCGAGACCCAGAGCGGGCGATCGTTCCACATGGTCTTCGACGACGTCGTCATCGACGACGAGGGGTCCGGCCCGCCCGGACCCGATGACGAGGACCCGTCGCCTCCGGGGAACCTGCGGACGACCACGCTCACCTCGACCAGGGTGGTCATGGCGTGGAACGCCTCGAGCGACAACGTCGGCGTCGCGGGCTACCGCATCTATCGTGACTCGGCGCTGTTGGACGCGATCACCGCGACCACGTTCACCGACACCACGGTCGCGGCGTCGACCACCTATGACTATGTCGTGGAGGCGTTCGACGCCGCCGGGAACACCGCGTCGTCGTCTCTGCCGGTGACGACGCCCGGCGGCGGTGGTGGGGACACGATCGTGTTGCGGGCGGCGGGCGACATCGCCTGCGATCCGGCCGACCCCTCCTTCAACGACCCCACACCCAAGCAGTGCGCGCACAGAGCGACCGCCGACCTGCTCGGTGGCGCCGACGCGGTGATCGCGATCGGCGACCTGCAGTACGACCAGGGCACGCTCGCCGACTACAACGCCTCGTACAACCCTTCGTGGGGCGCCTACAAGGCGATCACGTACCCGGCCGCCGGCGACGGCGAGTACGCGACGCCCGGCGCCGCCGGATACTTCGGCTATTGGGGCGCGCGGGCCCACCAGTCGAGCGACGGCTACTACTCGTTCGACCTCGGCGCGTGGCACGTGGTGATCCTGAACTCGCAGTGCAACGCGGTCGGTGGGTGCAGCGCGAGCTCCCCGCAGGCCCGGTGGCTCGAGGACGACCTGCGGGCCAGCTCGGCGCAATGCACCCTCGCGGCGCTGCACGTGCCGGTGTTCGCCTCGCGCACCAAGACCGACCGTCAGGTGAACGACACCTTCAAGCCGTTCTTCGGCCTGCTCGACCAGTACGACGCCGAGATCGTGCTGGCCGGCAACTCGCACTTCTACGAGCGGTTCGCGCCGCAAAACGCGAACGGCGTGGCCACCTCGACCGGCGTGCGCGAGTTCCTGGTGGGGACGGGCGGGAGGAGCATCGGCGGGTTGAGCGACACGATTCGGCTCCCGACGAGCCAGGTGGGGTCGAAGCAAGGTGCCGGCGTGCTCGAGCTGCGGCTGAGCGCGAGCTCCTACGCCTGGGAGTTCCTCCCTGTGCCGGGCAACAGCTTCACCGACTCCGGCTCGACGAGCTGCCACTGAGGCGCTCCGACGAAGCCATCGGACGGGCTGGTTGGACGCTCGCGCACGGGGCCGCGTATAGTGTCTGTCCGCCCTTTCCGGAGGCTCGTTCGCGCGCGCCGGTATGGGTTCGGACCCGTTCGAAAGGGATCATCTGGAGCGTGCCGAAGAAAGACGCGATCGAAGTGGAGGGTACGGTCATCGAGCCGCTGCCCAACGCCATGTTCCGGGTGGAGCTGGAGAACGGGCACAAGGTATTGGCCCACATCTCGGGGAAGATGCGGATGCACTACATCCGTATCCTTCCCGGCGACCGGGTGTTGGTGGAGCTCTCGCCCTACGACCTCACCCGAGGCCGTGTGGTGTACCGCTACAAGTAGATCAGGTCGTGAGGAGTTCGTGAGATGAAGGTCCGGCCGAGCGTCAAGAGGATCTGCGACCGCTGCCGCGTGATCCGCCGCAGGGGCAGGATCCTCGTCATCTGCACGAACCCGCGGCACAAGCAGCGCCAGGGCTGAGGACCGGGTCTCGGGTAGGCTCGGGGTGAACAGGAGGAGAGGAACCCAGTGGCTCGTATCGCAGGCGTCGACCTTCCCCGCGACAAGCGGCTCGACATCGCGCTGACCTACATCTACGGCATCGGCGGCTCCGGCGCGAAGGCGATCGTGGGGGGCTCGGGTGTCGACGGCAGTACGAAGGTCCGTGACCTCTCCGAGGACGAGGTTCTGAAGATCCGCGCGTTCATCGATGCGAACTTCAAGGTCGAGGGTGACCTCCGCCGCGAGGTGGCCCAGGACATCAAGCGCAAGATCGAGATCGGGTGCTATCAGGGGGTGCGGCACCGCCGCGCGCTCCCGGTCCG
>JBEVGU010000041.1:0-4946 GCA_040511595.1 Actinomycetota bacterium
TGGAGCCGCCCGATCAGGGGCTCTGCGTGGGCCCCGACCACGTGATGGAGACGATCAACAGCATCGTGCAGATCTACACGCCGAGGGGGCGCGCCCTGCTGCCGGGGAACTCCGGCATCCCAGGCACCGAGCCCGTGGGCATCTCGCACAACGAGTGGTTCGGCTTCCCGCCCGCGATCGACGTCGAGACGGGGGAGTTCGGTCCGTTCCCGGTCGATCCGAGCTGCTACTACGACCGTCGGCTGGATCGCTGGTTCCACGCGGAGCTCATGATCCAGCAGGACCCGGTGACCGGCGACTTCACGGGTGAGAACAGCATCGACATCGCGGTCAGCCGCTCGGCCGATCCGACGCGTCGGTGGGACCTCTACCGGCTCCCCGCGCAGAACGACGGTTCCGCCGGCACGCCCGATCACGGATGCGACCAGGGTCCCTGCATCGGGGACTACCCGCACATCGGCGCGGACAAGCACGGCTTCTACGTCACGACGAACGAGTATTCGTTCTTCGGCGACGGCTACACCGGGGCACAGCTGTACGCGCTGCCGAAGGCGGCGCTCGCGGGCGGGAGCGCGACCGCGGCCGTGCTGTTCGAGAACCTCAGCGTGCCCTCGCTCGGCCAACGCGGGTTCACCGTGCGCCCGGCCTGGTCACGGCCTGCGTCGTGGGAGACGGGCCGCGGCGGCACGGAGTACTTCGTCAGCTCGACGGCCGGCGACGGCTCCGAGACGGGCAACCTCACCGGCCGGTCCGACGACATCGTCGTCTGGGCGCTCACGAACACGAAGTCGCTCTCGGGTACGCCCGACCTGCATCTGCAGCAGGCCGTGAAGACCACGGTCGAGTACCAGTTCCCGCCGCTGGCCCTGCAGCGCGACGGCGCGACGCCGCTGTTGCACTGCATGAACCTGGGCGTGAACTGCCTGTTCGAGGAGGATCTCGGGCACCAGGAGGGGCCCTACCCGCTTGACTCCAGCGACACCCGGGTCACGAGCTCGTTCCTGGCCGACGGGGTGCTGTGGAGCTCGCTGACCACGGCGCTGACCGGGCACGGGGGCGCGAGCTACGACAGCACCGACGGTTCGTTCGAGCCGGTCAACCAGCGGGCGGGCGTCGCGTACTTCGCGTTCCGGCCGTGGTGGGACGGCGGCACCCTGAGGGCGCGGCTGCTCCAGGACGGATACGTCGCCGTTCGGGGCAACAACATCATCTATCCGTCGCTCGCCGTGAACGAGCACAACGAGGGCTACATGGGCGTCTCGCTCGTCGGACCCCGGTACTTCCCGAGCGCTGCGTACATCCCGCTCGAGCTCGGCCGGGATCCCGACGTGGTGCACATCGCCGCCCCGGGCCGTTCGCCGGATGACGGGTTCACCGGCACGGTGTTCGGTGGGTTCCGCCCACGGTGGCAGGACTACGGCTACATGGTGCCCGGCAACGGTGACGACCTGTGGTTCGGGGTCGAGTACATCGCCAAGCGGTGCGGCTTCGAGCGGTGGCTCGCGGACACGAACTGCGGGGACCGGCGGACCATCGTCACGAACTGGTCCACCCGTGTGACCCGACTGGACACCTGAACAATCGGGCGTGCGGCGGGGCCCTCCCCCGGGGCCTCGCCTCGCCCGCACACGCGCTGACCCATGACCCACGCGCCCCTCACGGCCGTGTGGCTAGCTCACGCGCGCCGCGAGCCCCAAGAGTTCCCCGTGGACCGCCGCGCCCCCGGCCAGGATGTCGCCCGCGAGCCATCCGTCCCCACCGTCCCAGTCGGTGACCACCCCGCCGGCCTCCTCGATCAGCAGGCCACCGGCCGCCACATCCCACGGCGCGAGCGCGAGCTCGAAGAACCCGTCGAAGACGCCCGCCGCCACCCACGCGAGGTCCAAGGCGGCGGCTCCCGGTCGCCGGAGATCCTCGAACCGCGCGAGCGCGCCCTCGAACACCGGCAGGTATCGCGTCGCGAGCAGGTCCTTGCGCCGGAAGGGGAACCCGGTGGCCACGACCGCCCGTTCGACGCTGCGGTCGGACGCGCGCAGCCGCACCGGCGCCGAACCCTCGGTCTCCGGCCCCAGCCGCGCAGGCGCCGCGGCCGCCGGCTCGATCAGCCAGGCGCCCTCGCCACGGCCGGCCACCCACGTCTCGCCCAGGAAGGGGGCGCACACGGCGCCGGCGACCGGCTTGCCGTCGCGCACGAGGGCCACCGACACGCCGACCGCCATGAACCCGTGCGCGAAGTTGGTCGTGCCGTCGAGCGGATCGACGACCCAGGCGTCGGAGACGCCCGCACCGCCGGATTCCTCGCCGTGCATGGGCACGCCGCCGCCCTCGTCGGCCAGCAGCTCGCCGATCGCCCGTTCGGCGTCCAGGTCGACGGCGCTCACGTAGTCACCCGGGAGCCCCTTGCCCCGCAGGCCGGTGGCACCTCCCAGCCCTGCGCCTCTCACCACCTCGGCGCCGCGCTCGGCCGCGCGGGTGGCGACGGTCGCCTCGCGCGACAGGGGGCGAGGCAGGGACCGAGACAGCGAGCCCATCGGGCGGGTACCCTAACAGCGCGTGACGTGTGCGCCGGGAGGGCGGCGGGCCACCTCAAGGACCCGCCAAGGCACCCCACCCTGCGTTTGACGCTCGTGCGTGTGACCTGTAGCTTTATCGGTCGCGCCCCGGCTCGGCGGGCCACCGGCGCGTTCGACTCCTCTCCGGAGTGGGGATCCCCGAAAGGGCAGACCGGCGTTCGCGCTGCGCCCCGGGCGGTGGTCCCGAACGGCCCGCGGGTTCGGCTCGCGCCGGGCTCCGGTGTTTGACAACGACAGAGTGCAGACGAGAGATCTATGCCCACGATCGAGCAACTGGTCCGGAAGGGACGCAAGTCTCCGAAGGCGAAGACGAAGGCTCCGGCGCTGAGGGAGTCCCCGCAGCGGCGTGGCGTCTGCACGCGTGTCATGACCTACACGCCCAGGAAGCCGAACTCCGCGCTGCGCAAGGTCGCGCGGGTCCGTCTCACGAGCGGCTACGAGGTCACGGCCTACATCCCCGGTGAGGGCCACAACCTGCAGGAGCACTCGATCGTGCTCGTGCGCGGCGGCAAGGTGAAGGACCTGGCCGGCGTGCGGTACACGATCGTGCGGGGCACGCTCGACACCGCGGGCGTCAGGGGACGCCGACAGGCCCGTTCTCGCTACGGCGCGAAGAAGGGCGGGGAGTAGCCATGCCCCGCAAGGGCCCTGCCGTACGTCGCGAGGTCGCGCCCGACCCCGTCTACCTGAACCCGCTCGTCACGCAGCTCATCAACAAGGTGTTGCTCGACGGCAAGAAGACGGTGGCCGAGCGGACCGTATACGAGGCGCTCGAGCAGATCAGCCAGAAGACCGCCAACGACCCCGTCATCACCCTGAAGCGAGCCGTCGAGAACGTGCGCCCGATGCTCGAGGTGAAGTCGCGGCGGGTCGGTGGCGCTTCCTATCAGGTTCCCGTCGAGGTCAAGCCGCAACGCGGCACGACGCTCGCGCTTCGCTGGCTCGTGAACTACAGCCGCGCGCGCCGCGAGAACTCGATGGCCGAGCGGCTCACCGCCGAGATCATGGATGCCTCCAACGGCGCCGGCACCTCGGTGAAGCGTCGCGAAGACATGCACAAGATGGCAGAGGCCAACAAGGCCTTCGCCCATTACCGCTGGTGATCGACGAGGGTGACCGGAGCCGGCCTTCCCAGGCCGGTTCTCGACTGAAGGGGGGCCGCTGATGGCGGTCCCCGCGGAGACGATGCAGGTGGCAACGACCGAACAGAGCGTCGCGAAGGGCAAGGGACTCGATATCCGCGAGTACCCCCTCGCTCGCACGCGCAACATCGGCATCATGGCGCACATCGACGCCGGCAAGACCACCACGACCGAGCGCATCCTCTATTACACGGGCAAGGCGTACAAGATCGGCGAGGTCCACGAGGGCACCGCCCAGATGGACTGGATGGCGCAGGAGCGCGAGCGCGGCATCACGATCACCAGCGCGGCCACCACCTGTCAGTGGAAGGGCCACTGGATCAACATCATCGACACGCCTGGCCACGTCGACTTCACGGTCGAGGTCGAGCGGTCGCTGCGCGTGCTCGACGGCGCGGTCGCGGTCTTCGATGCCGTCGCGGGCGTCGAGCCACAGTCGGAGACGGTCTGGCGGCAAGCCGACCGATACGCGGTCCCCCGCATCGCCTTCGTGAACAAGATGGACCGCACGGGCGCCGACTTCCAACGGACGATCGACATGATGGTCGACCGCCTCGCCGCGAACCCGCTCGTGCTGCAGCTGCCGTGGGGCACCGAGAGCGATTTCCACGGGGTGATCGACCTCGTCCACATGAACGCCCACTCCTGGGAAGGCGACATGGGCGAGGAGTGGAAGGACACCGAGATCCCCGAGGAGTACCGCGAGCAGGCCGAGCGCATGCGCCACGAGCTGTTCGAGAAGCTCGCCGAGCACGACGAGCACCTGATGGAGAAGTTCGTGCTCGAGGACGACCCGACGGTCGAGGAGCTGCACAAGGCGATCCGCGCGATGACCCTGTCGGGCGAGGGCGTGCCCGTGCTCTGCGGTTCCGCGTTCAAGAACAAGGGCGTGCAGCTCGTGCTCGACGCGATCGTGGCCTACCTGCCGAGCCCACTCGACGTGCCGCCGGTCGAGGGCCACGAGCCCTTCAAGGAGGACCAGCACGTCGTGCGCGAGCCCGACGATTCCCAGCCGTTCTCGGCGCTCGCCTTCAAGATCATGAGCGACCCCTACGTCGGGCGCCTCACCTACCTGCGCGTGTACTCCGGCGTGCTGCACAGCGGCTCCCACGTCATGAACTCGACGAAGGACCGCAAGGAGCGCATCGGCCGCATCCTGCAGATGCACGCGAACCACCGAGAGGACAAGGAAGCCGCGTACACCGGCGACATCGTGGCGGTCGTGGGGCTG
>JBEVGU010000042.1:0-14157 GCA_040511595.1 Actinomycetota bacterium
TGAACGCCTCCCCGGATCGCCGTCGATCAACCCTACTCCGGGCTGTTCGGCGGTAGCACCGGGGCGCCGTGCGGGATCACGACGTCGTCGGACGATCCGAGTCGCGGGGGATCGGCTCGTCGTCCTCGGCCCCGGCAGCGGCTCGTCCACCAACACGGCCGGAGGATCGCTCGCCGGGAACGACTCGCTCCGGCCTCGTCCAAGAGCGCATCGAGGCGTTGCGATGCCGCCGATCGCTCTGCCGGCGACGGGGTTGGGCGAGACGAGGGCAACCCTCAGGGTTACCGTCAGAGGTGCTGCAGAAGGCCGTCGAGCCACGAACGCCGAGGACCTGCCGTGATAGCCCCACCCGGACGCCGGACGAACCTGGGATTGCTGGTCGCGCTCGTGCTCACGTTCGCGACCGGAATGGGTGCTCTCGCTGCGGGGTCGGCGTCCGGACGGTGGGTGGTCATCTGCCATGGCGTCGCGGGCCTGGGCGTCGCGCTGCTCGCGCCGTGGAAGGCAGAGATCGTCCGACGCGGCCTGCAACGGGCTCGGCCGAGCAGGTGGTTCTCGCTCCTGCTGGCGGCGCTCATCGTCATCACGCTCCTCACCGGCCTGGGCTCGGCGACCGGGCTCGTTCGCTCGCTCGCGGGAAGGACGTCGCTGTGGATCCACGTCGCCGCGGCGCTTCTGGCGGTACCGCTCGTGATCTGGCACGTGATCGCGCGGCCCGCGCGTCCCCGGAAGACCGACCTCTCGCGAAGGAGCCTGCTCCAGGCGGGCGCGGTCGGCGTCGCGGCGGCCGGGGTCTACGTGGCGACGAACACGGCGGTCCGGCTCGCTGGGTTGCCGGGTGCCGATCGTCGCTTCACCGGATCGCACGAGACGGGCTCGTTCGTCCCCGACGAGATGCCCAACACGAGCTGGTTGAACGACACCAGCCCAGCCATCGACCCCGACTCCTGGCGTCTGGAGGTCGCCGACGCCGACGATGAGCGCGAGCTCACGCTCGGAGAGCTGGCCACGTTCGACGACCGCCTGCGCGCGGTCCTCGACTGCACAGGCGGATGGTTCGCGGAGCAGGACTGGGAGGGCGTCCTGCTTTCGACCCTCATCAGGAACGCAGGAGATGCGCGGAGCCTCCATGCTCGATCGGCCACGGGCTACGGCATGCGCTTCCCTATCCAGGACACCGGCCGGCTCCTGCTCGCGACCCGGGTGGGGGGAGCCCCCCTGTCGGAGGGGCATGGGTTCCCGCTCCGCATGGTGGCGCCGGGACGACGCGGGTTCTGGTGGGTGAAGTGGGTCGATCGGATCGAGACGCAGGCCACGCCGTGGTGGTGGCAACCGCCGTTCCCGTTGACCTGACACCTCACCACGTGACACCGGAACGCGGCGCTCCCCGCGCAATACGATCGTGCGAGGATCCTCATGGAGGGAACGGTGGAGCAACACGACCAGGTGGTGCGCCAGTCGGCCGATGCGCAGGGCATCACGCACCGTCGCCGTCGGCCCACGGGGGCTGCCCCACCGCTGCCCAAGCAGATCGGCTCCACCGGCTGGGTCTGGCTGGGCCTGCTGATGGCTATCGTCGTCACCGGATGCCTGTGGCTCCGCGTCGATCCAGTCCCGCTCGACCGACTCGACGCGAGGATCACGGACGGCGTCATCTCGATCCGAACGTGGTGGCTCGACGCGCTCGCACGCCAGGCCCATGCGGTCGGTTCGCGCGTCGGCTTCGCGGCGCTCGGCGTGCTGCTCGTGCTCGCGACCGCGTGGTTCCGCCGATGGCGCCACCTCGTGATCTGGATGATCTCCATCGGCATCGCAGGGGCGCTCTTGCAGGGGCTCGAGCTCGTCTCCCTTCGGCCTCGGCCGTTCGGGGTGCGGCAACTCGCGAGCTGGGAGGGCTACGCGACACCATCGATCCCGAGCGGCGCGATCGCGATCCTCGCGATCGGCGTGGTGTATATGCTCGTCGTGCCGGGCGAGCCCCGACTCTGGGCGAAGGCCGCCGCCGCTGCCGCGATCGCCATCACCGGTCTACTGCGTATCTACCTCGGCGTCGACCACTTCACCGACGTCGTGTTCGGTGCGATCGTCGGGGTCTCGATCCCGCTGACCGCGTTCAGAGCCTTCGCCCCGAACGACCTCTTCCCGGTCAGCTACGGCGGGCGCGGCAAGGCGGCGCACCTCGACGTCGGCGGCCGCCGGGGGGAGGCGATCCGCGCCGCGCTGCAGGACCAGCTTGGGTTCACCGTGCACGACATCGCGCTCGTCGGGCTGGAGGGCTCCGGCGGCTCGACCCCGCTGAAGCTCGGCGTGACCGACGAGGAAGGCCGCGAGCGGACGCTCTTCGCGAAGCTGTACGCGAAGAGCCACGTGCGCGCCGACCGGTGGTACAAGCTCGGCCGGACGATGCTCTACGGACGCCTCGAGGACGAGACGCCGTTCACGACGGTCCGCCGGTTCGTTGAGTACGAGGACTACACGCTTCGTATGCTCGGCGAGTACGGGTTCCCCACACCCGCGCCGTTGGGCATAGCGGAGATCACCCCGGAGCGCGAGTACCTGATCGCGATGGACTTCTTCGACGATGCGGTCGAGATCGGTGAGGCGGAGGTCGACGTCCGCGTCATCGACGAGGGGGTCGCGTTGATCCGTCGGATGTGGGACATCGGACTCGCTCACCGGGACATCAAGCCGGCCAACCTGATGGTGCAGCGTGGGAGGCTCAAGCTGATCGACGTCTTCTTCGTCCAGGTCCGGCCCTCACCGTGGCGTCAGGCCGTGGACCTCGGGAACATGATGCTGGTGTTGGCGCTGCGGTCGGACGCCCGGACCGTGTACGAGGCGGCCCTCCGCTACTTCACGCCCGACGAGCTCGCGGAGGCCTTCGCGGCGACTCGCGGAGTCGCGAGCCCGACGCAGCTGCGCCAGCAGATGAAACAGGACGGGCGTGACCTGCTCTCCGAATTCCGGTCGATGGCGCCGGCACGCCGGCCGATCGCAGTGCAGCGCTGGAGCGTCCGACGGATCGCGCTGATCGTGACGTCGCTGATGGTGCTCGTGCTCGCTGGGCTAACGGGCATCGCGCTCTTCTTCCCGACCCGAGGCACCGTGACCACCCCTGTGTGCGGGACCGAGCGGGCGATGCAGCTGATGGCACAGGCGGTGCCGAGCGCAACCCAGCTCCCGTGCGTCACGACGTTGCCTGTCGGATGGAGCGTCGGCAGCGCCGAGACCGTCAACGGCTCGGCGACGTTCGAGGTCGGAGTGGGGGACGGGTCGAGTCACCCCGTGACGGTGACCCTCACCGAGACCTGCCCTGGGCCGGTCCCTGGGACCGAGCTGACCCCGATCGATGGTGGCTGCGTGACCTACCACTCGAGCGTCACCGACCAGGACGTGCCGTCGTTCGAGCCGGGCGGTGGACTCTCCTTCACGCCCCGCGCCGAGGTCGTCGCCGAGGTCACGGCCGATAGCGGCCTGGTGCTGTGCGGCGCGCTCGCCCCCCGGTGTCCGTAGAACGATCGTCGTCGCTCTTGTTCGCGACGAGATGCTTCACGGTCACGTCCTGGCATAGGGGTTGCATCCGATAGACACTCGCCCGGGAGGAGGCCCTGCTGGCCCTGGATATCGTCCTGTTGTGGCTGTGGCTCGTGATCCCGGGCCTCGGTTTCTCGCTCGCGGCGTGCGCGCGTTCGGAGTTGTCCGCCCTGTCGCGTCTCGCCCTCGCCACACCCATCGGGTTCGCGAGCGTCGGACTGGCGGGGCTGGCGCTCACCACTGTCGGATGGCTCACGTCGATCCCGGCAACGGTCGCCTGGGTCGTCATCACGGCCGCCGCCTGGGCCATGGCGGTGCGCCGCGGGGGAGTCCGCGAGGCGGTGGATCGCCTCCGCCGCGAGGTGCGGTCGGCGAGGATCTCCGCTCTGGTCGGACTCGCCGTTCTCATCGCGTTCCTCATCGCTCGCTCGACGTTCGGGATCGAGCAGGGGCTCCTCGCGACGCCCCTGCGCTACTGGGCCGATGGGCTCGAGATCGCGGACGCGGGCCGCGTGCCGGCCACCGTCTTCCATTGGGGGGTCGAGGTTCCTCCGACCGTGAGCAAGGTCGTGCTGAACATGGTCTATGCCCAGGCGAGCCATCTCCTGGGCCGCGACCCGCTGGGGCCTCTCGCGGCCGGATCGTTCGTCGTCGCGGTCTCGATCGGACTCGTCCTGGTCGCCCTGGCGTGGGAGCTGGGGATCCGTCGGTTGGCCCTGGCCTTCGGCGTGCTGCTCGTCGCGGGAGCCTCGATCCCGATGACGACCTTCGCGGGAGATCTCCGGCTGATGGTCGCCGAGAACTGGGGCAGGCTGTTGGCCCTCGCCGCCCTGATCCCCATGGCGGTCGCGCTGCGCGCCGATGGACCACGAGGCTTGCTGAGGCCCATGCCCATCGTGTCCGGGCTGCTGCTCGGCGCCGCGGCGGGCACGCATCTCGTCGCGGCGCTCGCGGGGGCGCTCGCCGTGATCGGGTTGGGAGCCGGACGCGGGCTCGTCGACCGCCGGCTCGGCGCCGCCGCGTCATCGGTCCTCGGCGCCGGCGCGGTCTCGATCGCGCTCGCCGGAACGATCCTCCTCGCCGCCGGGGGCGATCTCGGGTTCGAGGGAGCGTCGGGCGACCCGACCTACGACGCTGTCCGAGACGAGCTGGGGCTCCCCGACTCATTCGATCCCGTGCGGTTCCTCGTCTCGGAGGGGCGGCCGGAGCGCATGGCGGCGATCCGTTACGGGCCGGCCGAGGTGATCCAGGCTCTCGGGAGCAAGTTCCTCGGCATCGGACGTTCTGCCGAGGAGTCCTCCGGCCTCGCATCGTTGGTCATCGGGGTCGCGGTCGCATTGCTTTTCTGGCTGGTGTGGTGGAGTCGCGACTCCGACCTGAGAGCGGTCGGCGTCGGGAGCCTGGTCTTCGCCGCCGGACTGGTCGCCGTCGCGGTCGGCTTCGCCGCGCGGTACGACACGTTCGCGCTCGCGAACTTCGGCAGCCGCCGTCTCGTAGCCTACTTCGGTTTCGCCTTCTTCCTTCTCGCTGCCGCCGGCGCCGAAGGCGTGCTCTCCAAGTTCCCCGAACGAGCGGGGGAGCAGGTCGGACTCGTCGTGGCGGTGGTGTTGTTCGCGGCGCTGGTTCCAGGGCTGCACGCGGACGAGCGGCCGACCGTGCAGGACGACCTCGATGCGCTCGCCTGGCTCCGGAAGCACGTGCCTCCTGAAGGACGCGTGCTCGTCGATCGACGCACCCTCGCGACGATCGAAGTGATGACCGGCCACGCGGGCGTCGTCGAAGGCATGGGCCCCCATATCAGGCCATCGCTGCTCGTGACGGCCGTCCAGGAGTTGCTCGATGCTCGATCGTTCTTCGATGATCCGCAAGACGGCCTCCAGTACCTGAGGAGCCGCGGGGTGGCAGCAGTGGTCGCGACGGCTGGCTCGGGCGTCCGTTTCGGGGGGTGGGGGCGTTACGCCTCGTTCTCTCCCGAGCGTCTGGAGCGTGCCCCGTTCTTGCGAGAGGCCTACCGGAACGACGGCGTGGTCATCTTCCTCGTGCGCGGATGGGAACCTCCGGCCGGCCTGCCGACCGTCGCAGGGCGTCCCGGATTCGCGAGCTGCGCAGGCGGTGAGGGGACGGGGATCGGGCCGCCGCGAGCGGCGTGCTTCGATAGGTGACGACGCGGTCAGAGGAACGACCAAAGGCTTCGCTCAGCGACACCCTTGAGGCTCGTGGAGGTACTGGCGGCACTCGTCGTCGGTGAGCTCCCTCGTCAACTCCGTCTCAGCGATCTCGATCAACTCGTCGAGGTCGAGCGCCCACACGCGCACCACACCGTCGGGGGCAGCGGATGCCAGCCGCTTCCCGTCAGGGCTGAAGTCCAGGCCCGAGACGAGGAACTCGTGGCCCCGGAGCATCAGCTGTTGCGCGCCGGTCTCGGCGTGGGTGTCGAAGAGGCGGATCGTCGCATCCTCCCCGCCGGTCGCGAGCATCCTGCCGTCCGGGCTGAACACGACGTTCATGACGGTGACCGATCCCGCACCGAACGACCGATCGACCTCGCCCGTCGAGGCGTCGCGGATCTCGACGGTCCCGTCATAGAACCCGATCGCGAGCCGCTCTCCGGATCCGTCGAACGCGAGCGACGAGGCGCCCACGGCGTCGAGCTCCTGATCGACCTCCTCGGCCCTCAAGTCCCAGATCGACACGTGGTTCGTGTCCGGCTGCTGTTGGTTGAAGCTCGCGGTGGCGATCGTCCGACCGTCCGGCGCGAAGGCGAGCGCCTCGATGGCGTGGGGCTCCGGCTCGGAGCCGACGAGCGTGCGGCGCCCATCGTTGTCCGCGTCGAGCACGCTCAGGCTTCCGTCGTACCCGCCGACGGCGAGGTACCGGCCGTCGGAGCTCCAATCGATCGAGGTGATGACGTCTTCCCGCACGTCGTAGTCGAAGGCGAGTGTTCCCGTCTCGACGTTCCACACCGAGACGTTGCTCGCGATGTTGCGGACCATCGCGACCAGCTCGCCGTCCGGGCTCGGCGCGACCAGATACACGGGATCCTTCGAGCCGGTCGCGGGGCCGAGCGTCGCCTCCGGCGTCGTCGCATCACGGCGGACGTCCCAGATCGCGACGGAGCCGCGGTCGTACGACGCGACGATCCGCCCGTCCGGGAGGTACGCGACGTCGACCGGCGCCAGGTAGTCCGTCTTGACGTTGGTGACCTCGGCGTCTCCCTCGAGCGACAGGTCCCAGATCTTGACCGCTGCGATCCCGACGTCGCCCGTGACGACGCGTTGCCCGTCGGGCGAGAACGCCGCGAACAGCCCCGACTGGGTCTGCTGGGCCGCCAAGAGGTACACCTGGCGGCCCTCGACCTCGACGGTCCCCTGGGTCGGGTGCACCTCGAGCTCCCACACCCGCGCCGTGCCGTCGCTGCCGCCGGAGACGATGCGGTGCGAATCGAACGACCAGTCGACGGTGGCCACGACGCCGGTGTGTCCGAGCAGCCGCTCCTCGAGCTTGCCGGTCGCCGCATTCCAGACGCGCACCGACGAGTCGCCGGCGCCCGTGGCGATCCATCGCCCGTTCGGGCTCCACGCAACTGAGTTCACGGAATACGTGTGCCTCGGAAGCTCGAAGACGAGGTCGCCGGTCCGGACGTCGAACACCGACGCGAAGTCCGCCTCAGCGCTTCCGACGACCATCCGGCTCCCGTCCGGACTGAGGGCCGTGTCGAATACGAACGTGTCCAGGCGCTCGAACGTACGCACGACGCGACCGGTGGCGGCCTCGGCCACTCGGACCGTGCCGTCCTCTGGCCACGCGCCGGCGACGAGTCTGCCGTCCGCGTCGAACGACTGTCCCACCGCCCCGGTGGTCCCCGACACACGCGCGATCTCTTCGCCGGTGTCGGGGTCCCACACCTTCAGGAGGCCATCGTCGCCGGTGGTCGCGAGCAATGAGCCGTCGGGCGAGAACTGGACGTCGTTCACGTCGCTGTTCTCGTGCCCGATCCACGACCGGACGGACTCGCCGGTCGTGGCATCCCGGAGATCGATCGTCCCGGTGTTCTCGGGGCCCTCGGTCACGAAGACGCCCTCGGGGCTCCAGTCGACGGTGCCGCCGAGGTTCTCCTCGGTCAGCACGAGCCGAGAGTCGATCACGGCTCGGTGGAGCGCCTCCTCCGCCTCGGGCAGCACCGTGCCGTCGGCGGAGCGGGTGACGTCGATCGCCTCGAGGGCGAGGAGGATGCTTCGCTCGGGGTCGACCTCGAGGTTCGCGACCGAGGCCGCGGCGAGCTCGCGCGCGGTCGCGTTCCGTTCCTGTGCCTGGGCGTTCCGCTGCTGGCCGGTAGCGAAGACCGTGAGGGCGACCGCGACGAGGGCGGCCGCACCGAGGACCGCCACGATCGCTCGGAGCCGCCGGACGGATCTCCGTTCGAGGTTCCGTTCGTGCGCTTCGCGAGCCACCTCCTCCGCCTGTCGCCGATCCCGCTCCGCGCGCGACGCCGCGATGTACTCACGCTCCTCCGGGGTCGCCGCGACGCCGGACTCTCCCTGCCAGCTCTCGACCTGCTCCAAGCGCGAGCCGGTGAGCAGGAACGACGGATCCTGGTCGGCCTCGATCCAATCTCCAGCGGAGGCGGCGAGGCGGCGCTCCGTACGGAGGTCCTCCCGCGCGACGTCGATCCATCGGTGCAGCCGGGGCCAAGCCGTGAGGATCGCCTCGTGCGCGAGCTCGATCGTCGGCGTACCCGTCCGAGCGTCCCGGTCGAAGGAGAGCTGGCGGGCGGCGCCGAACGTGTCGATCACCGTGGTCATCGCGTCCTGGTCGACGTCGAGGGAGGCGATCTCGGATCGGGGCGCGCGGCGCCGCGTGTCCTCTGTCCCCTCGCCCAGCGCGACCAGACGGAGGAACAGCTGCCGCGTGGCCTCCTTGCCGTTGTCGTCCAGCTCCGCGAACAGCTCCTCCGCTCGTCGGCCCAGTGCGCCGGACACGCCGCCGATCTCCCGGTACGCCTCCAGGAAGAGGACCCGGCCGTCCCGCCGCTCGAAGAGCTCGGTCAACGCGTACTCCAACAGCGGGAGCGCGCCGGGCTCCTCGGCCACCTCGGCGAGCATCGCGGCGAAGAGCCCCGGCTCCAGCGAGACGTCGACCCGCTTCGCAGGGCCGGAGATCGCCCGCTCGAGCTCCTCCGCCGAGAGCGGGATCACCGCCTCGACGCGGGATTTGAACAGCTCCGCGAACCCTCGGTACAAGAGCGGTCGGTCGTAGAAGTCGGCGCGCAGCGTCGCCACGACCCGGAGGCGGCTGTGCGGATCGTTCGCGGCGGCCTCGAGGCTCCCGAGGAAGTGCGTCCGCACGGCTTCGTCCTCGACGAGTGTGAAGACCTCCTCGAACTGGTCGATCACGAGGATGAGCTCCGAGCCGTCGGAGGGCAGCAGCCGGAGGACGGCCCGGTGGAGCCCGTGCTCGTCGCGCTCGAGCTGGTCCATCAGGCTGGCCGGCGGGTCGGGCGCCGCCCGGAGCAGCGCCGCCTCGAGCCCGTCCAGCGGGTGGGCGCCGGGGAACATGTCGGTGATGCGCCAGCCCTCCGATGCCGGGATCGCGCCGCGCCGGATCGCCGGGAGCAGCCCCGCCCGGACGGCCGAGGACTTCCCGCTCCCGCTCGGGCCGACGACGGCGAGGAACCGAGTCTGCGCGAGGCGCTTCACGAGCTGCTCGACCAGCTCCTCGCGTCCGAAGAAGTCGACCGCGTCGGTTTCTTCGAACGCGCGGAGGCCCTTGTACGGGTTGGGAACGATCGCGCCCGGGACCGCGGGCACGAGCCTGGTGGCTGCGGATCCGAGCGCCCGTCGGAACGCCATGTCCTCTGCGGCGTCGGCGGCCTCCGCCCTGAGCCTGATCACGTGCACCGGATCCGCGAGGCCCTTGAGTTGGACCGAGCCCCGGTCGACGTACGCGACACCCTCAACCTTCCGGGCCAGGTGGACGACCTCCCGGCTCGCGAGGATCTCTGCCGGGCCCGCGATCGAGCAGAGCCGAGCGGCCAGGTTCAGCGCGCCGCCGCGGAAACCGTCGTCGACCGGCACGGCCTCCCCGGCGTCGAGGCCGATCCCGACCGCGAGAGGCAGCACCGGATCTGCGACGGTCTCGTCGACGAACCGGCGCTGGAGATCGATCGACGCACGGATCGCCTGGCGGGCCGAGTCGAACACCACGAGGGCCTCGTCGCCGCGAAGCTCGACGACGGTCCCGCCTCGGGACTCGAGGACCTCGCGCGCGACCACGGCGAACTTCGTCGCCAGCCTTGCGGCGGCCTCGTCGCCCCTCTCCTGGGTGAAGACGGTGTACCCGCGGACGTCGGCGATAAGGAACGTCCGTATCTGCGCGTCCTGGGTCCCGGCGGTGCCGACGAACGCCGGTGCGTCATCAACCATGCGAGATTATGCCTCCAGGACCTCGTGCGTTCCCAGACCTCTCGTACGCTCGTCGCCAAGTCCTGCCCGACGGCGCGGAGGTCGTGGTCCACCTCAGCGCCTACGACGGCGCGGTCTCAAGCAGTTGACCGAGCGGTGAACCGCACTACGAGGCTCTTCCGCAAGCGCCCCTTCAGCGCAACCCCAACAAGCGCGGCTTCCGCTTACGGGTACTGCAACCTGCCCGAATCGCTCGGCGGGAGGGAGGTGCCGGTTCGCCACTACCAGAACGCAGACGACGACGCGCGCGGTCTCAACAGAGCCGAGAACCTATCCTTGAGTCGTCCCCGGACTTCGCCAGGCCGCATGTGCTCCGCCCGGACGCTGAGTCCATCAACCGCGGAATCGAGGACTCGCTGTTCATCAGCCGCGCCTCCGGCAAGGGCTGGCGTCGCCAGATGGCCGACCTGCTCGGCCACGCGAGGTTGGTCAACGTCCTCACGCTCGCCCGCTGCGGGGCAAGGCTGCCGGTCGAAGCCGTGGCTTGAGGCCACTCCAGCGGCAAACGGACACCGGCTGCTCCTCAGTCACGCTTCGTACCGATCGCGGTGCCGGTGGACGCGCAGCCGGGTGCCGCGGATCCCTTCTAGACTTGGATCGTGCTGGTGCCAGGGAGTGGCGGGAGGTTTCTGCCACTTTTCTAGCCCGGCCCTCGTAGCTCAGTGGATAGAGCATCGGTTTCCTAAACCGGGTGTCGCAGGTTCGATTCCTGCCGGGGGCACCACGTCTGACCTGCGGCGATGGGTCCCAATTCGTCGTCCATCGGCGCGGGTACCGAAACGGGGACCGAGACCGACGCGACACCCGGTTTCCGCTTCGCGGGTCCCGCCGTTGGAACGCCGGGACAGGCAACCTGTGCTTTAGACGAACGTCACCCGAACAGACGATGCCCGTCAGCGATGGGGCTGCCATCGTCGGCCCGGGGGTGCGGGTTCCCGCGCGACGCAGCGGTATACGCCTATCCGCCTTTGTGGGGCGTGCTGCGTTGCGGCCGCCCTTTGGAAGAGGGGCCTGCATCCCCCGCCATGCTGCTGACGACCGTACGCGTGTCCGTACCGCCGCACAGAAGGCGCCCTGTCCCCGATATCCACTAGAACGACCACCCACGAACGGACGATGCCTGTCGGCGATGGGCATGCCATCTTCGGCGCGGGGGGTGCAGGCTCCCGCGCAGCGGTAGTACGCCGACGCTGATCGGCTGCTGCGTCACGACACCCTATTGGGGCCTGCACCCCTCATCGGATGCCGCCACAGATGTCCAGTCCGGGGGCGGGCGATCGGCCTGGGCAGCCATGCCGGCGGGTCGATGCACGCCATCCTCCCGTTTGACCTCGAGGACGGCTGAACCCCGACCGCGAGTACGATCGTGGCCATGTCGGTCGTCACCGTCGAGATCCGCGGGAGGAACCTCCCCGGCCGCCGCTGCGATCCGGAGCCCGGCGGGTCGCCGTACGAGAACGTCCACGTCGGTCTCGCACGGCGGACCGAGACTGTCGAGCTGGAGCCGGGCGACGCACCCGCGGTTCGGTGGAGGTTCGAGATGGAGATCCTCGACGAGGAGGAGGCGTTGGACTTCCGAGGTCCATACGTGAGCGGGGGCCGAGGCGAGCGAAGCCTGGGCCTGAGGTGGGGCACACTCGACGACGACGACGGCACGTTCACGGTGTTCCGCGCCGCCAAGTTCCGACTCTGGGAGTTGGACCCCGACGTCGTTCGGGAGGCGTCGTCGTCCGGCCGCCTGATCGCCTTGGTCGACCTCACGGACGAGGAAGGCTATCCGCGCTGTGCGACCGTGCGGTCACCGGACGTCACTTGGTCCGCGAAAGATCCACCGATGCGGGACTGATCGACCTCACGCAGGTCGGTCGGGACCGGCCCGCATCTCGCACCACGCCCGGGTGACGGCGGCAAGCTCACCGGCCAGGTCCTCCACCTCGGCGAGGTCGGCGAATCGCATGAACCGAGCTGTGGGCCCATCGCCTTCGAGGTGTGGGAAGTCGCCGACGATCTTCGCTCCGCGATTGAACATGAGCGAGATGCGGTCGCCCTTCGGCTGGACGAACGCGGCCATGTCTCCCTCGAACGCCAGTTGCACGGTGCCGTGCTTGAGGTAGGCCGTCATCCTTCGGTCAGCCGCCAGGATCGCCTCGACCACGCCTCGCATGGCGGTCTCGAGCGTCGGGTTCGTCTCGGACAACCAGCGATCGACGTCGGGATCGAGCCTGGGGGCCACGGCTCGAGCCTAGCTCCGTTCAGTGGCAGGCCGACGTTCCCTCGTCGAGGATCGCGTCGTCGGTGGAGTGGAACGACCAGGCGTAGCCCGCGGGCTGGAGTTCCACGCGCAGGACCCCGAAGACGTCCGCGATCCGGACCTCCGAGCCGGGGAGCGGGATCTCGAAGCCGTAGTGGCCGGCTCCGCCGGTGCCGACGACGAACTCTCGGGTCGTGCCGCCGGCCGTCGCGCCCGCCGCGTCGAGGGGCGCGAAACGCTCGTACGAGTGGTCGTGTGCGTTCAGGACGACGTCGGCGCCACCGGTGACGGAGGCGTGCCAGAGCGGATCCGCGAACGGCTCCGATCCATGCTTGCCGGAGCTCCAGCGCGGATGGTGCCAGGCAACGAGCTGACAGGTGTGAGTGTCGTCGGCGAGCGCGGTCCTCACGAACTCGGCCTCGGAGGCGACGTCCAATTCCGAGTTCACCGAGATGATCAGCCAATCACCGAGCTCGACCGCGTAGTGCCCCTCGCCTGCGGCCTCGCCGAAGTACTGGAAGTACCCGGCGCATCCGGGCGTCATGCAGTCGTGGTTGCCGGGCGTCGGAAGGGTGATGGAGCGGAACGCCCCCCAGCTCGCGTCGTACTCGGTGAGGAAGTCCTGATACGCGCCGTTGGGGTATTGGTTGTCCCCGAGGGTCAAGACCCTCGTCGGCGACAACCGCTCGACCAGCGCGGCGGTCTCGTCGTCGGCGGTCCCCCCTGACGAGATATCGCCGGCTGCCGCCAGCACGACCGGTTCCCCGGGGGCCGCAACGGACTCGGATGATCCGGTAGCGGTCGTCGGGTGGGTCGACGTCACGACCGCCGCCCCTGTGGCCACCGGCGTGGCGCACGCCGCGGTCAACGCGGCCAGCAGCACGAGTCGTGCGAGCTTCATGGATGCCTCCCAGATGATCGGACCCGCCGTCGTTGAGCTGAGGACTCTACCCGGAGACTCGCGATCGTGCTCCCCGCCATCCCGTGTTCGTTCAGCGATTGTTCAGCGGAAGTGCCGCATGATTGCAGCTGCATCGTCGAGACGAGTACGCACCGAGCCCGCGCTCGTGTGGCTGGCCGAGGGGCCGGTCGACGCTCCGAGGCGATTCCCTCCCATCGAGCGTGGGTACGGGGCATCGAGGAGGCGACCTGCCATGACCGGCGCGACCGATGCGGTGATCGAAGCGAGCGTGAGCGCCCTCGAGTTCCGAGAGGCGGCGTGGGAAGCGGACGAACGCGGGTGGCGCTTTCCTGACGTGACCAGCTTGTCCGACCCGGCGATCCTGGCGGTGATGCAGTACCCGCCGTCGACCCTGCCCGAGGGTACGAACGATGTCGTCGTGGCCGAGGCGGCCCGGCGGGGTCTGATCGCCGGGTTCCTCGATCGGTGGCTTCCGTGGGTGGTGCTGGGCTCGCTCGCCCTCTCGGGCCTTGCCATCGTGCTCATCCTGCTGATGGTCTGACTCATCCGGGCTATCGGGCCGTGTCGCCCCCGCGACGCTCAGGCGTCGAGCGACGCGAGCGTCTCGCCCAACGCCCCGATCGCGGCCTCGGTGATGGGGTCGACCACGAGGATCACCTCGTGCGCGCCTGCGTGCGCCATCGCTCGAAGCTCCGCGGCGATGCGCTCCGGCGGCCCGGTGACCGGCGGTGCCGTCGGATCGATCGGACGCTCTCCGCTCGCCCGGTCGAGGGGGGCCACGAGCAGGCACGCGCTCCGTTCGACCTCGCTCGGGTCACGTCCGGTGCGCCTCAGGGCCTCGTCGATCTCGGCGGCACGGCCGGCGAATCCCTCCGGCGTGTTGCCGTACCAGTCGAACCACGTGTTCCACGCGTCGACGTGAGGGAGCGAGACGCCGAGTACCCGCCGGCCGGTGCTGCCGATCATCAGACGGGGACGCGAGGCCGGTG
>JBEVGU010000043.1:0-5589 GCA_040511595.1 Actinomycetota bacterium
TCCGACGGCTTCACGTAGTCGGGGTCCGAGGACCGCACCGGGAGCTCTAGCGGCTTGACCTCGCGCACCGTCCAGTTCTCCGTCTTCTTCCCGAGGTTGCCGATGATCGCCGCGGTGTAGGCGGTCGTCGGTGTGCCGCGGTCGTAGCCGACGACGTCGCCGGTGAGCGTTCCCGACTCGAGCGTCACGAAGACCGCGTGCTCGATCGCGGTGGCCTCGGAAAACAGACCGAGGTGGCGCAGCATCAGCACCGCCGAGAGGATCACGGCGGTCGGGTTGATCACGTCCTTCCCCGCGTACTTCGGCGCCGAGCCGTGCACCGCCTCGAAGATCGCGACCTCGTTGCCGATATTGGCGCTCGGGGCGAACCCGAGCCCGCCGATGAGCGCGGAGGACAGGTCGGAGAGGATGTCGCCGTTCATGTTCGTCGTGACGATCACGTCGAACTGCTCCGGGCGCTTGACGAGCTGGTGTGCGGCGTTGTCGACGATCACGTGCCAGGACTCGATGTCCGGATACTCGGGGGCCACCGACTCGAACACGCGCTTCAGGGTGCCCTCGCTGAGCTTCATGATGTTGGCCTTGGTCGCGCACGCGACGGAGGGCCGGCCTTCGCTCCGCGCGTACTCGAAGGCGAACCGGGCGATCTTCTCCGAGCCCTTGACGCTGATCAGCTTCAGGGCCTGCGCGACGCCGGGCGTCTGCATGTACTCGATGCCGGCGTAGAGGTCCTCGATGTTCTCGCGCACCATCACCATGTCGATGCCCCGGCCCGAGTACGGGGTCGTGACGCCCGGCATCTCGCGAACCGGCCGCACGTTCGCATACGTCTCGTAGAGCTTGCGGAGCGTGACGTTCGCGCTCTTTTCCCCGAAGCCGACCGGCGTCTCGAGCGGGCCCTTGAGGGCCACGCGCGTGCGCGCGATGGAGTCCATCGTCTCCTGGGGCACGCCCGAGGCGACGCCTCGCTTGAAGACCTCGGCGCCGGCCTGGGCTTCCTCCCAGTCGATCGGGGCACCGGCCGCCTCGACGATCGCGCGGGTCGAGGCGATCACCTCGGGGCCGATGCCGTCGCCGGGGATGAGGGTCACTGGGAAGCGAACGGGTACGTCGGTCTGGCTCACGCGGGCCTCCTCGAGCTCGGATGGTCGTCGGGCATCATCGTAGCCGGGGCTCCCAGGGCCGAGACATGCGTCGGGTAGCATGCGACTCCATGGCTGAGGGTCGCGCACGGTTGCGCCGGATCGCCGCGGCCGCCCTCTTCGTCACCGCGCTCGGCCTCTCCACCGGGCTCTCAACGACGACGGGGCTCGCCGCGGGCGAGGGCGGGGAAGCGAGCGGCGCCGATCCTGCCATCGATCCGGCCGCAGGCATCATGAACCTCGACCACCTGATCTTCGTGGTGCAGGAGAATCGATCCTTCGACCACTACTTCGGCACGTTCCCGGGCGCGAACGGGCTTCCCACACGCCCCGACGGATCCTTTGCGGTGTGCGTTCCGGACCCGGGGAAGGGGCGATGCCGACGCCCCTACCACGACACGAACCAGTTCGACATCGGCGGGCCGCACGGCTTCGACGCGTCGCGGATCAGCGTGCACGGGGGGCGGATGGACGGTCATCTCCGGGCGTTCCGCCTGAAGGGGACGCCCTGCACGAACGACCCGGACCCTCCCTTCTCGTGCAAGGCGGCGAAGCCGGGCCCGGGTGGCACCCCCGACGTCATGGGCTTCCACACGTGGCACGAGATCCCGAACTACTGGTCGCTCGCCCGGCGCTACGTGCTGCAGGACCGCATGTTCGCGCCCGTGGACTCGTGGACCCTGCCCTCGCACCTCTATCTGGTCTCCGGCTGGTCCGCGACGTGCCGCCGGCCCAAGGATCCGATGACCTGCGTCTCCGACGCGAAGGACCCGTGGCTCTGGACCAAGTGGTACCTCGCGAAGGGCATGGACGCGCCGGCCCCCTACGCGTGGGCCGACATCACGTGGTTGCTGCATCGACACGACGTGAGCTGGGCCTACTACGTGGGGCCGCACACGTGCACCGTGCGGCCTCGATGCGACGAGCCCTACGACCAGCTGACGACCGTGCCGGCCCAGAACCCGCTGCCGGGGTTCCGCACCGTGCGGGAGCGCAGCGGGCTGCGGAACGTCCGGGACAACACCGCGTTCTTCAAGTCGGCGAGGCGGGGATCGCTGCCGAGCGTGGCATGGGTGATGCCGAGCCGGGGCCGGGGCGAACATCCCTCCGATCGCATCGCGACGGGTCAGAAGTGGGTGAGCCGCGTGGTGAACGCCGCGATGCAAGGGCCCGACGCCGAGCGGACCGCCGTGTTCCTCGTGTGGGACGATTGGGGTGGCTTCTACGACCACGTGCGCCCGCCGCGCGTGGACGCGCTGGGTTACGGGCTGCGCGTCCCCTCGATCGTGATCAGCCCGTACGCCGACCGAGGGCTCGACGTCGACCACGGCACGTACTCGTTCGACGCCTTCCTGAAGCTGATCGAGGATCGCTTCCTCGACGGCGCCCGCCTGAACGGATGGAACCAGGGCTGGCGCGACCCGAGACCCACCACGCGCGAGGAGGTCGGTATCCTCGCCGACCTCGCACGGGTCTTCGACTTCTCCCAGCAGCCGATCCCCTGGACGCATCTCGACCCCAGCCCGCGCCGACGATGAGGGATCGGATGCGGTCTCATTGGACCCTCGCTGCGACCGTGGTGGTGAGCGCCCTCGTGGCCGCCGCCTGCACCGGGAGCGCCGCCACGATCGGGGCAACGGCCCCGTCGGGGGTCGCAGCGGGGGGTTCGCCCGCACCCAGCGCCCCGATCGACCCTGAGTCCGGCATCATGAACCTCGATCACCTGATCTTCATCGTTCAGGAGAACCGCTCGTTCGATCACTACTTCGGCACGTTCCCCGGGGCCGACGGCATACCCGTGGACGCCCGGGGCGAGCCGACCGTGTGCGCGCCGGATCCCGTGCTCGACCGGTGCGTGTCGCCCTATCGGACGACCGAGCTCGTGAACCTCGGAGGCCCGCACAACCACGAGGCCTCGGTCGTGAGCGTGCATGACGGCGCCATGGACGGCTTCATCGAGGCGGCGGCTGGCCACGCCTGCATCCGCGACCGCGACGCTTCCGAGTGCGGCCCCTCCTTCGGGCCCGCCGGCCAACCCGACATCATGAGCTACCACGACGATCGAACGATCCCGAACTACTGGGCCTACGCGAAAACGTACGTACTGCAGGACGCGATGTTCGCGCCGACCGACTCGTGGACGCTGCCGGCTCATCTGTTCCTGGTCTCGGGATGGTCCGCACGATGCACCGACCCGACCGACGCCTTCACGTGTTCGAGCGACCTGGAGATGGGGGACATCTTCGACGATCTGGCGTGGTACGAGCACCCAACCCTGTTCGGCTGGACGGACATCACGTGGCTGCTGAGTCGGCACGGCGTGAGCTGGGCCTACTTCGCCGGTGGCGTGCTCTGCCGCCGGCCGCAGGACACGCGGGCTGAGTGCGACGCGCGTGGCGCCGCCCGGAACCAGAACGTACTGACCGGATTCTCCGACGTGAAGGAGACCGGTCAACTCGGGAACATCCGGACGCACGCGGACTTCTACGATGCCGTGCGATCGAACGACCTGCCCTCGGTGACGTGGATCGTGCCGGGCCGTGGCGGGCTGAGCGAGCATCCCAGCACGGGCGAGCCGTTGACGATCGGCCAGGCCCACGTCACGAAGCTGATCAACGCGGTCATGCGCAGCCCGGCCTGGGAGCGGTCGGCGATCTTCCTCACGTGGGACGACTGGGGAGGGTTCTACGACCACGCCGTGCCACCGCGCGTGGACCAAGCGGGGTACGGGCTCCGGGTGCCGGGCATGCTGATCAGTCCGTGGGCCGACCGCGACCTCGACGTCGACCACCAGACGCTCTCGTTCGATGCGTACCTGAAGCTGATCGAGGATCGGTTCCTCGGTGGGCAGCGGCTCGACGGCGAGAACGAGGGCCGTCCCGACCCTCGTCCGACCGTGCGCGAGGACCTCGATATCCTCGGCGACCTCGCTCGATCGTTCGATTTCAGGCAGCAACCGATCCCGCCGCTGATCCTCGACCCCTGGCCATCCGGGAAGCCGTGAGCCCCGATCGGGGCCGCGAGTGCCGCGCGGCGGATCGGTCGCCGACTAGCATGGGCGACCGCATGCACACGCGTCGGGTCCTCACCGCCACGAGTCTGCTCGTCCTCGCCGGGCTGGTCGCGATCGCCTGCTCCTCGACGAGCGAGCCGGACCGAGCCATGGACGCGTCGACCTCACCCCCGCCGGCCTCGTCGCAGCCCTCGGCGCCCGAGGTCGGCGACGCGAACTGGATCGAGCCGATCGACGTGCTGGGCTCGCCGGGACTGGTCAGCGAGCCCGACCCGGCCCTCGCGCCGCGGGGGGTCGACACGCAGCCGCTACGCTCGCCCCCCGAGCTGCAACCGGCCGCCGATCGGTCCAGGCCCTTCGATCCGGCCGCGGGGATCCAGAACCTCGATCATCTCGTGTTCATCGTGCTGGAGAATCGCTCGTTCGATCACTACTTCGGCACCTTCCCGGGCGCCGACGGCATCCCGATGGACGCCCGCGGTCGACCGACGGTGTGCATGGCCGATCCCGAGCGGCCCGGGGTGTGCCATCGCCCGTACCACGACACGAACTTCATCGATCAGGGTGGGCCGCACGGCGAGATCGGGAGTCACATCTCGATCGACGGCGGCTCGATGGACGGCTTCGTGCGGGCGTTGCGCGAGATCGGGAACGGGTGCGAGAAGCATCCCGACGAGAAGCCGTGCCCTCAGGCGGTCGACGGTCCCAAAGGCCAGCCCGACGTCATGGGCTACCACACCGACGAGGAGATTCCGATCTACTGGAAGTACGCGAGGACGTTCACCCTGCACGATCGCATGTTCGCCCCGACGGACTCCTGGACGCTCCCCGCCCACCTGTTCATGATCTCGGCGTGGTCGGCGACGTGCAGTGACCTCGATGACCCCATGTCGTGCTCGTCGGATCAGAAGTTTCCCGGCGGGACCTCCGCCGACCCCCCTTCGAACATCTGGACGCCGAGCATGGGCGAGCCCCGTCCCTACGTCTGGGCTCCCGTGACGTGGCTCCTGTACAAGGCCGGCGTGTCGTGGGGCTACTACGTCGGCGAGGGAACCTGCGTCGCGCCGCCGTGCGAGCACCTGGAGGGCATCGAGACGGCGCCGGTGCAGAACCCGTTGCCGGGGTTCACCGCCACTGCCGCGACCGGCCAGCTCGACAACGTCCGGCCGAACACCGAGTTCTTGCGCGACGCTCGCAACGGCGACCTGCCGAGCGTGTCGTGGTTCATGCCCGAGCAAGACCATGGTGAGCATCCTCCCGACTCGATCGAGGTGGGCCAGTCCTACGTGGCTAGGGCGATCAACGCCGTGATGCAGGGGCCCGAGGAGCAGTGGCTGCGCACCGCGATCTTCCTCACCTGGGACGACTGGGGCGGGTTCTACGACCACGTGGAGCCGCCCGTGGTCGACGAGAACGGCTGGGGACTCCGCGTGC
>JBEVGU010000044.1:0-7472 GCA_040511595.1 Actinomycetota bacterium
TCGATCACGTGGCCGGCGCCCCCGCCGGTGCCGATGCGGTTGATGATGCCGAGGATGACGTCCTTGGCGCTCACGCCCTCGGGGAGCTCGCCCTCGACCGTGACCGCCATGGTCTTCGCGGGGTGCTGCGGCAGGGTCTGCGTGGCGAGCACGTGCTCGACCTCGCTCGTCCCGATGCCGAAGGCGAGCGCCCCGAACGCGCCGTGGGTAGACGTATGGCTGTCGCCGCACACGATCGTCATGCCGGGCTGCGTCAGTCCCTGCTCGGGGCCGATCACGTGCACGATGCCCTGGCCCGCGGCCCCCCACGGATACAGCGTCACCCCGAACTCGTCGGCGTTGGCCTGCAGCGCCTGCATCTGCCTGGCGCTCACTTCGTCGGTCACCGGGCCGCCGACGGTCGGCACGTTGTGGTCCATCGTGGCGACCGTGAGGTCGGGGCGCCGCACGCCTCTGCCGTGCAGGCGGAGCCCATCGAACGCCTGCGGGCTCGTCACCTCGTGCACGAGGTGCAGATCGACGTAGAGCAGATCGGGCTCGCCGTCGGCACGGTGCACCACGTGGCGTTCCCAGACCTTCTCGGCGAGCGTCTGTGGCATCGAACCTCGCTCCTCGGGTGCAGGCCTTCCGCCGTCCACGGTCCGCGGTTGTTCCATCATATGGAACTGTGATACCGATATGCGGACATGAAGGTAACAGATGCCCAGGGAACCCGCCAGGTCGCCGAGACCGCCGTCGGCGTGATCGATCGCACGGTGGCCGTCCTCGATGCGGTGCAGCATGGGGCCGTCACCCACTCGGCGGTGGTCGCCGCCACCGGGCTCCCCCGCACGACGGCCCACCGGCTCCTCGCGTCACTCGAGCGGCACGCGCTCGTGGAGCACGTCGCGGGTCAGGGCTACCGACTCGGCCCCAGGCTGTTGCGCCTCGCGTCCGCGTCCCTGCGGGAACCGTCGCTGAGGGCGGTCGCGGCCCCCACCCTCGAGAGGCTCGCCGAGGCGACCGGCGAGAGCGCTCAGCTCTACGTTCGATCGACTGAGGCTCGCGTGTGCGTCGCCGGCGTCGAGTCATCCAACGAGCTGCGCACGTTCGTGCCGCTCGGTGCCGAGCTGCCGCTGTGGGCAGGGTCGGCGGGCAAGGTGTTCATGGCCTGGACGGGCGAGCCAGCCAGAACCGAGCTGATCGGCCGTACGCGCCGGCTGACACCGGCGACGCCGACGGGCGAGCGCCTGAGGCGACAGCTCACCACGATCCGCCGGCAGGGGTGGTCCTCGAGCGCCGGGGAGCGCGAGGCGGGGGTGGGCTCGGTGAGCGCTCCGGTGCTCAGCACACCGGACGAGCTCGTGGCGGTCGTCTCGGTCTCGGGCCCCGCGTCCCGCGTGACCAGGTCCGGCGCGAGGCGGCTCGCGCCCGCCGTCGTCACCGCGGCCCGCGCGATCGAGGAAGCCCTCGGCATGGCGGTGAACTGACCCGTTCCCGTAAGCTCGGCGCACATGTCTGCCCGACTCCAGAGCCTGCAACGCGCGGTCGAGGGCTGGCTCACGGGACGTCGAGCGATCACCGCTTCCATCGCGAGCTTCACCGCCGTCGCCTTGATCGCCGCGACCCGGGGCTCTCCCTTCCACCCCGTGTTGCCCGAGAGCCAGGGCAACGGCCCCATCGGCCTGTTCTCGAACCTGTTGTTCCTCGATCGACTCCCGCACGGCGTGCTCATCGCGGTCGGGTTCGTGGCGATGATCGCGGCGGGAGTTGCCTTCCTGCTCGTGCTCTGGGCCGCCGAACGCGGCGAGGTGTCGACGCGGACGGTCGTGTGGCTCGCGGTCGCCTACCACATGGTCGTGCTGCTGCTGCCGCTGCTGCTCTCAAGGGACGTGTTCAGCTACGCGGCATACGGACGCATCCTCAGCCGGTACGGTCACAACCCCTACGTGAGCACACCCGGGGACTTCCCGGCCAACGACATCGCTCGGTTCGTCTGGCCCGGCTGGCGTGACACACCGTCGGTTTACGGTCCGGTGTTCGTGTGGCTCGCGGCCGCCATCACCGCGGTGTTCCGCGGCATGGCCGACGTGATCGAGGCCTTCCGGGCGGTCGCGATCGCCGCGAGCCTCGGCTCCCTGTGGTTCGTGGTGAGGCTGGTCGGCCGGGTGCGGCCTCAACGGCAGGCCTACGCGGCCGCGATGCTCGGCCTGAACCCGGTGGTGCTCTTCCACACGGTGGGAGGCGGACACGTCGACGTGCTGGTGATGCTCTCGGTCGCGGCGGCGATCTACCTCGTGGCGACCCAGCGAGAGCTGCCCGCCACGGTGGCGCTCACCGTCGGCGCGCTCGTGAAGATCTCGGCCGCCGTGCCGCTGGCTCTGCTCATCGCCTACGTCGTGACGAGGGCCGAGCCCTCCCGGCGCTGGCGAGTGCTCGCGATGCACGTCGGCACGGCGTTGGGCATCACGTTCATCGCGGCCCTGCCGTTCATGCAGCGCTCGAATCCCACCCTCGGCATGGTCGAGCTCGTGCAGCACGGCTCGTGGATAGCGCCGCCGGCGCTCGTCGAGCGGGGTTTCGAGGCCGTCGGCAAGGTCGTCGCGGGCGAGATCGGCGCGAGCGCCGGGGTGTTGATCGCGCGGCTCGGCATGTTCGCCGCGCTCGCCGCCGGGCTGTTCACGATCCTGCGCCAGGTGCTGCGCCACGCGAAGGAAGGATCGGCCTCGTTCCTCGCCGCGGCGTGGGGATGGTCGTTCCTGTTGATGATGCTTTTCTCTCCGACGCTGTTCCCCTGGTACTTCGCGTGGATGTTGCCCGTGGCCTGGGCATTGCCGCGGGTCCCTCGTCGCACGCTCGAGCTCTCGTTCATCGCCCTCGTCACGGCCCAGCTCACGACCGAGAACTTCCTGCTGCCCGAGTGGATGCACGTGGATCTCGCGATCGGTCATCCGATCCTCGTGATCGTGCTGCTGTGGTTCCTGCGCGACCTGTACCTGAGGCTCAAGCACGACGTGCCGCTCGACGTCGAGACCGAAGACGTCGTGCTGGCTCGAGCGGGGCCCCGCCCGGCCGCCTACCAGGCGTAGGCCTCGGGCGCCGGAGCGCCCGGCCCGGGGAAGATCTCGTCGAGCTTCGCGAGCACGTCGTCGCCGAGCTTGATGGCGAGCGCGTGCATCGCGTCGGTGAGCTGCGCCTGGGTCCGCGGTCCGATGATCGGGGCGGTCACGACCGGCTGGTGCAAGAGCCACGCGAGCGCCACGTGCTGCGGCTCCTCGCCGAGCTCAGCGCACAGGGCCTCCCACGGCTCCAGCCTCGACCGGTTCGCCTCGATCTCGCCGCGCATGTACTCCGTGCCGCGGCGGCCTTCCTCGACCTTGGACAGCGCTCCGGCCAGCAGCCCGCCCGACAGCGGGCTGTAGGAGATCAGGCCCATGCCGTACTCGTGCACGGCGGGGATCACCTCGAGCTCGAGCGTCCGTTCGGTGAGGTTGTAGAGGGACTGCTCGGTGGCGAGGCCGAGGGAGTGGCGGTAGCCCGCGATCTCGTTCGCGCGCGCGATGTGCCATCCGGCGAAGTTCGACGAGCCGACGTAGAGGATCTTACCCATGCGCTTCAGCTGCTCCATCGCCTCCCAGATCTCGTCCCACCAGGCGCCGCGATCGATGTGGTGCATCTGGTAGAGGTCGATGCGATCGGTTCGCAAGCGCCGCAACGATTCCTCGCACTGTCGGATGATGGCGAGCTTCGACAGGTGCGCCTCGTTCGGCCAGTCGCCCATCGTGCCGTAGACCTTCGTCGCGAGCACGACCTTGTCGCGCCGGCCCCCGCCTTTGGCCACCCATCTCCCGAGGATGTCCTCGGTCGCGCCCACGCCGAGGTGCCGGCCGTAGACGTTCGCGGTGTCGATGAAGTTGATGCCGTTGGCGACCGCGGCGTCCATGATCGCGTGGGAGTCCGACTCCGACGAATGCGGCCCGAAGTTCATCGTTCCCAGACACAGTCGCGACACGACGAGGCCGAGCCGGCCGACGTGGGTGTACTCCATGGCGACGAGTCTACGCCGGGGTCGATGATGCTTCGGTGAGCTCGTCGTGGTCCTCGTGGGGCGACGGCTCGTCGAGCGAGCCGTCACGTTCGGGCGCCCGCGCTCCGGGCAGCAGCATGAAGACGAGGGTCACGCCCCCACCCACGAGCCCGGCCAGGATCAACGTCGCGTCGGTGCCGATCGCATCGGCGACCGGGCCCACCGCAGCGAACGAGAGCGGCACGCCGGCGATCGTGATCATCCAGTCGAGGCTCGAGATCCGGCCGAGCAGCTCGGGCGGCACGAGGCGCTGCAGGATCGTGAACCAGATCACGATCAGGGCGGCGATCGATCCTTCCGCGATGAAGCCGACCAGCATCGCCTGCCAGATGCTGTGCACCACGCCGAAGAGGGCGGTCGCGAACATCGCAACGGACCACGTCACGTACAGCGTCGTCATCGCCCTCCGAGGCAGACGCCCGCGTTGGCCGAGCGTCAGGGCGACCGAGATCGCGCCCGCGCCGCCCGCGACGTACACCAGGCCGAGCCCCGAAGCGCTCGCGCCCAGGTCGTTCCGCACGACGAACGGCATCAGCGTCTCCCACGGGCCCCAGACCGCGAAGAGACTGAGCACCGAGGCGCAGAGGGTGACCAGCAACCACCGGGTGCGTCGCACGAACCGCAGTCCTTCGATCGCGTCCGCGAGCACCGACGGGCGATCCTCGCTGTCGTCGCGACGGCGCCGGGTCCGGATCATCGCGATCATGGCCGCCGAGAACAGGAACGTGCCGGCATCTGCCACGAAGGCCCATCCGGCGCCGAAGGTGCCGACCAGCAGCCCTCCCAACGCGGGTCCGACGACCATGAGCGCGAACGGACGCACGAATTGGTCGATCGAGTTCGCCTGCACCAACAGGTCCTCGGGAACGATGTCGGGCACGATCGAACCGAACGCCGGCTGGAACGCGGCCTGGCCGACGCCGAACACCACGACGAGCCCGACGAGGAGAGGGATGGTGAGGCGGCCGGTGATCGAGAGGTACCCCACGCTGCCGATCGCGACGGCGCGCACCAGGTCGCCAGCGATCATCAGGAACCGGCGGTCGATGCGGTCGGCGAGCACGCCGGTCAGGAGCACGAGCAGCACCTGGGGCAGGCTCCACGCGATGCCGACGAGCGCGAGCGACCCGGGCCGGTTCGACAACTCGTAGACCTGCCAGGCGACCGCGACGTAGTAGAAGCCGTCGCCGGCCATCGAGACGAACATGCCCGTCCACAACAGCCGGAAGTCCCGGATGCGCAGAGGCCGAGCGATCCCGAGGCTGAATGAGCGAGGCATCACCGCAGCTTAGTGAGGTGCTGTAGGGTTCGGAGCGATCGCGTCACGACGGGGGGAGCAACGCCATGGGATGTCTGATCGTCTTGATGACCTTGATCGGGCCGCGTGTCGCGCTGGGGTTCACATGGCTCTTCACGAATCTGGTCGATCGGGCGTTCGACGGCATCGTGCTGCCGTTGCTTGGGCTGATCTTCCTGCCCTGGACGACGTTCATCTACGTGCTCGCGTACAACCCGACGGAAGGCGTGTCGTTCCTCGGCTGGGTGTTCGTGGTGCTCGGGCTCCTGGCCGACCTGGGCTCCTACGGCGCCGGCGCGAGAAGCAGGCGGTGACCTCTGCCCGTGCCGGCCGGATCAGGACGACACTCACCGAGAGCGAAGCCGGGGTCGTGATCTGCGGAGATGCTTTGCGCGCTCCGAGGGATTCGAACCCCCGACCTTCTGATCCGTAGCTCTCCGACTCTGTCGACTGGGGACTTGGGTCAAGTGCAACCTACGTGGTCGCTTCGCCCGACGGATGGCCTCCTTCTTTGACGGAGGAACCATAGGCCGCAAGTGACGTGATAGATGCCCGGCAAATGGGTTTCGCCGAACCATTCCTCAACCTCAGCGCCCAGCGACATGTCCCAGAGGACCGGCCGTGGAGAGAAACTCCGTGAAAGCGTTGAGGCGGATTTGGTCGCGAGATGCAGCTGGAACCACAGCCTCGGCCAGCCCAAATAAGGTCTTGTCCGGGTTCCGGCACAGCCAGGCGGCCCCGCCACACAGACCCGTCCTGCATCTGACGAGATATAGGGAAGCGCGAACCGTAACGCCGCGACTTCCCGGCGCCGGTCGTTTGCCGAGCAGCACGAGAGCCAGGATCACGACGAGCCACAGGGAAATGACGCACGCGACTGCCATGGGAGGCTGCGGATCAGACGGTCAAGCTATCGCGGGCTAGACCGAACCAGTAGGCGCAAGGCCAAGAAAAATTGCGCCAATATATCGCAAATATTCGCGAAATGCGCTCCACATTACGTCTCCTGAAGCGTCTAGAGCGTCCCCGCGACCGATTGCGCGGTCCGGGGACATGGCACGGAAGGGTGACTTCCATGCAGTCGCAGACTACGGCACAGGGAAACGCGCTTTCGATCACTCCGAGCGGTGTTCTTTTCGTTTCCGGATTTGCTTCCTCGTTGCGCGTCGAGCGCAGCCATTTGATCGCGACGTCTGGACAGGGAAGGAACATCCGTGGAAACCGATTTCCACGCCTCTCTAGACCCCGCATCCGCCGGGTCATCGTGTACGGAAAGGGCGGGTATGCGACCTGGGACGCTCTGGAGTGGATCGACGGCATCGGAGCGTCGTTCGCACAGCTGTCGAGGGATGGTCGAGTCATCACGTCCTCAGGGCGTACCGGTCCCAATCAGCCTGCCCTCAGGCGAGCGCAGGTTTCTGCTGGTGACACAGAGGTAGGCACGAGCATCGTTCGGTCCCTGCTCGATCAGAAGCTGCGAGGTCAACTCGCCGTGCTTCAAGGTCGCTTGGCGAACGACGAGGAGGCGGCGACTGTCGAGAACTGCTTGGGTCGACTCCATGCAGGAGATTCGGTGAGCGGAATGTCGCTCTAGAGGCGAAGGCGGCATCCGCCTATTGGAACGCGTGGCGAGGATTGCCCGTCCGCTTGCGCGGTCGGATGTAGGGCACATCCCGGATGAGTTCCTCTATCAGCTGCGCGAACTCAAGAGCAGACGGACGCCCGCCGGAGTTGACGGCCGACCGGCAGAACGGCGGGTGAAGGACCCGCCTGCAGCCCTGGAATGGCTTCGGGCGCTGGGCGTGGTGGGCGTTAGCCCTCCGCTGGGGTTCGCGATGTTCCCGGAGGCTTTGGTGACTCGCGCGCTGGGGCGCACGAGGCCACAGTCTCAGCCCGCCCCCCTCGCTCCACCTACACATCGTCGGGTTCGTTGACCATGACCTCGGTGACGTTTGCAAATAACCTTCTCGGCCTGACGACATGTGAGAACGCCGCCTGTGAGGACCGAGGTCGAAGCGAATCGGTCCGAGAATCTGCGGGATCTCCCGCTCGAGATGGACTCAGGTGTGCGAGCCGGGCTGCGAATGATCCTCGAGGCTGAGGATGATC
>JBEVGU010000045.1:0-3500 GCA_040511595.1 Actinomycetota bacterium
CGTCGCCCCAGAAGATGGGGCACGACGTGGTACACGCCGCGCAGAGGATGCACTTCGTCGTGTCGTCGTAGCGCGCCCGTTCCGCCGCCGACTGCAGCCGTTCCCTCTCGGGCTCGCCAGAATCGTTGATCAGGAAGGGGAGCACCGAGCGGTAGCCGTCGAAGAACGGCTCCATGTCGACGATCAGGTCCTTCAGCACCGGTAAGCCGCGGATCGGCTCGATCGTGACCGTGGAGCCCACGTCGTCGACGAGCACCTTGCACGCGAGGGAGTTGCGTCCGTCGATCATCATCGCGTCGGAACCGCAGATGCCGTGTGCGCACGATCGCCGGAAGCTCAGGGTGCCGTCGTGATACCACTTCACCTGGTGCAGCACCTCGACGAGGCGGTCGAGCGGGTCGGCCTGCACCGTGAACTCGTCCCACCACGAATCCTGGGAGACCTCGGGGTTGAACCGCCGGATCTTCAGGGTCAGCGTGACGGTCGTCGGCGTGCCGCCCGCCTCGCGACGATCGGAATCCTGCAGGACCTCGGCGGGCGTCGCCATCAGTACTTCCTCTCCATGGGCATGTATGGCCCCATCTTCACGGGCTTGAAGTCGAGCCGGATCGAGCCGTCGTCGTTGCGGTAGGCGAGCGTGTGCCGCAGCCAGTTCGCGTCGTCTCGCAGCGGGTGGTCGTCGCGGTAGTGCGCGCCGCGGCTCTCCGTTCGGGCTCGAGCGCCCACGACGATGGCCTGCGCGCAGTCGAGCAGGAAGCCGAGCTCGACGGTCTCCATGAGGTCGGTGTTGTACAGCGCCCCCTTGTCGCCGATCGCGATCCGGCCGAACCGCTCCTGCAGCTCCCCGACGATGCCTTCCATCTTCGCGAGGCTCTCCTCGCTCCGCACCACGAACGCGAGGTCGAACATGTTCGTCTGCAGCTCCTTGCGGATGTCGGCCGCGTTCTCGCCCTCGGAGCGCTCGAGGATGGCGTTCAACATCGAGAGCGTGCGCTCGGTCGGACGCTCGGGCACGGGGGCGAGGGAGGCTTCCATCGCGTGGCGGGCGGCGTCGACGCCGGCGCGCCGCCCGAACACCACGAGGTCGAGCAACGAGTTCGTGCCCAGGCGGTTCGCGCCGTGCACGCTCACGCACGCGCACTCCCCGGCCGCGTAGAGGCCGGGCACCGGCGTCTCCTCGGGTCCGACGACCACGCGTCCGTCGATGTCGGTCGGGATGCCGCCCATCGCGTAGTGCGCCGTCGGCTGGATCGGCACCGGCTCCTTCGTCGGCTCGACCTTCAGGTACACCCGGGCGAACTCCGTGATATCGGGGAGCTTCTCCTCGATCACCTTCGGATCGAGGTGGGTGATGTCGAGGAACGCCCAGTCCCCGTTCGGGCCGCCGCCGCGGCCTTCTTTGATCTCCTGGTAGATCGCGCGGCTCACCATGTCACGGGGCGCGAGGTCCTTGATCGTGGGGGCGTAGCGCTCCATGAAGCGCTCGCCGTCGGCGTTGAGCACGATCCCGCCCTCACCGCGCGCCGCCTCGCTCAGCAGCACGCCGAGCTTTGCGAGGCCGGTCGGGTGGAATTGGTACATCTCCATGTCTTCGAGGGGCACGCCCCGGCGCCAGGCGACGGCGGGACCGTCGCCCGTCAGCGCATGAGCGTTCGAGGTCACGCTGAACACGCGGCCGTACCCGCCGGTCGCGAATACCACCGACCTCGCCCTGAACACGTGCAGCTCGCCGGTCGCGAGCTCGTAAACGACCACGCCGGCCGCGGCGCCGTCGGTGTCACGCAGCAGGTCGAGACAGTAGAACTCGTTGAAGAAGCGCACGTCGCGCTTCACACACTGCTGGTACAGCGTCTGCAGGATCATGTGGCCGGTGCGGTCGGCGGCGTAGCAGGCACGACGCACCGGACGCTCGCCGTGCTCGGCCGTGTGCCCGCCGAACCGGCGCTGATCGATGCGGCCCTCGGGCGTGCGGTTGAACGGCAGGCCCCAACGCTCGAGCTGGTAGATCGCCTCGATCGCTTCCTCGGTCATGAGCTGGGCGGCGGGCTGGTCGACGAGGTAGTCGCCGCCCTTCACCGTGTCGAACGCGTGCCACTCCGGATGGTCCTCCTCGGTGTTCCCGAGGGCCGCGCAGACCCCGCCCTGCGCCGCGCCCGTGTGCGAGCGCGTCGGGTAGAGCTTCGAGATGACCGCGGTGCGCGCCTGATCGGAGAGCTCGATCGCCGCGCGCATGCCGGCGCCGCCGGCGCCGATCACGAGCGCGTCGTAGGTGTGGGTCGTAGCCATCGTTACGCGCTCAAGATGGTCGCCATGCTCAGGCCACCGGACCCCACTTGTTCGGGTCGAACGTGACCACGATGATCGAGCCGAGGATGAACAAGGTGAATCCCAACACGTAATAGACCATGTTCAACGTGAACCGCGTACCGGGCCGGCGCACGTAGTCGAGGGTGATGTTCCGAAGCCCGTTGATGCCGTGGACCAACGCCAGCGAGAGCAGCATCCAGTCCCACGTACGCCAGAAGGGGCTCCCCCAGCGGGCCGCGACGAAGCCGAAGTCGACGCGGTCCACGCCGCCGGCGGGCAGATGCATGATCAGCGTGTGGCCGAGCGCGAGCACCAGCAGCACGATGCCGCTGATCCGCATGAACAGCCACATCCAGAGCTCGAAGCCGCCGACGGGCCGCTCGCGGCCCCGAACGTAGTCGGGTGGCTGCCCGCCGCTCGGGGTGGTCGGTCGTTCGATCGTGGTAGCCATCAGCCCGCCCCGCTCACAACAGATCCAGGATCTGCTTGCCCATGATCGCCGTCACCACGAGCGCGGAGATCGCGAACACGGCCGTCGAGGTTCGTCCCACCGCCTTGATGTGGCCCGCGAGGCTCGGGAAGAAGTCGATGAGGGTGATCTTGATGCCGTTGACGGAGTGGAACAGCACGGCGAGCACGAGGCCGAGCTCCAGCACGTGCACCGCGGGGTTCTTGTACGCGTCGGTGACGCGGTCGTAGGCCTCGGGTCCCCAGCCGATCACGGCCGTATCGATCACGTGGGCGAACAGGAAGAGGATCACGGCGACGCCGGTGATGCGGTGGAAGATCCAGGACCACTGGCCCTCGTGGCCCAGATAGGGAGAGCCGAAGTCGTCCTTCTGCTTCTTGCGGAGTCTCGTGGCCACGGCTGATCACCTTCAGGCTATCTCGCGCCCCGGCGAGCTCGTCAGCCGGGGCGTCCAGCGGACGGCGCGGAGTTTACTCCGTTCCGGCCATCCCCGGACCCGAGGCGGGCCGGTCCTCACAGCGCTCGATCGTGGCCGGCATCAACCGATGCGGAGGGCCACGAGCACGCCCTCGCGGGTCGGCACGATCGTCGAGACGTAGCGCTCGTCCTCGGCGATCAGCCGGTTGTGCTCGCGCACGGCGTCGGCCGAGGCGCCCTCGCCGAGCACGTCCATGGTTCCCGCGGCGAGCGTGTTGTCGGCGATGTACAGGCCACCGGGGCGCAC
>JBEVGU010000046.1:0-11089 GCA_040511595.1 Actinomycetota bacterium
ATGGGGTGTTTCCTGGGTACCTAACCGCGCTACCGCCCAGCCGAGGTAGTTTGGCCGCCTGCCCTGCGTTTGGCGCGGGCGGGCGCCTCCGGCGCCGGCCCGCGGTGATGCGAGGAACGAAGGTTCCTACTTCACGCTCGTCTTCAGGCGCGCGCCGGCGGTCACCTTGACCGTCGCGCTCGCTGGGATGTTGATCGTCTCCCCCGTGCGCGGGTTGCGGCCCGTGCGTGCGGCGCGGTTCACCTTCTGGAACGAGATGAAGCCCGGGATCGAGATCTTGTCGCCCCTGGCGACCTGCGCCTCGACCGTCTCGGTCATACCCTTGATGACCTCGTCGACCGTCGACTTCGCGATACCGGTGCGGTCCGCGATCGCGTCGATCAGCTCTGCCTTGTTCATCGGACACCTCCCCAGGTGTGGTCAGGAACCCGGGCAGCCTACCTGGAAACCGCACGGATCCGCGGATTTCTGGGGGTTTTCTCGTATCGGGCCTGCTCAGGCCTCGTGCGAGGCCTGCGCCTTTGCTACCCGATCGTCCCGTCGAAGGTCTGATCGGCGTGGGGCGCGTGGGGGTCGAGGTGTTGGCCCAGCAGGTCGTCCGCCAGGTCGAACGCGATCGTCGAGACGCCGAGATCCTCACGGTTCGCAAGCACGATCACGGTCAGGCCCTCGGTCGGGAAGCGGACCACCTTCGATTCCCAGCCCGGGAAGTTGCCTCCGTGACTCACGATCGACACCCCGCGGTGGGATCGCACCGAGAGACCCCACGCGTAGTGGATCTCGGTGCCATCGACGAGCGTCCCGCGGGTCGTGAGCCGCCCGGGCAGCCACCCGTCGGTGAGCCGGTCGTCGTCGAAGTTGGCGCTCCAGCGCGCGAGGTCAGCCGCGGTCGTCCAGAGGCCGCCGGCCCCGACCGCGTGGAACCTCGCCGGCTCGACGTAGGTCTGCCCGTCGTCGGCCTCGAAATGGCCCCGCGTCGCCCGCTCGGGAAGCGGGGCCTCCTCGTCACGGAAGAACGAGTCGGTCATGCCGAGCGGCTCGAAGATGCGCTCGTGAGCGAAGGCGCGCAGCGGGGCACCGTTCACGGCGCCGACGACCTCGGCGAGCAGCAGATATCCCCGGTTCGAGTATCCGTATCGCGAGCCTGGCTCGAAGTCGAGCTGGGCGATCCCACGCACGGCATCGAGCACCTCGGCGTTCCCCAGGGCTGGAACCCCGGTCACGGGCACGCCTGGACCCTCGCGACGCCGTTCCCGAACGCCTCCGGTGTGGTGGACAAGGTGCCGGACGGTGACCTGCTCGCCCCAAGCGGGAAGTCCGGGCACGAACCGCGCCACCGGATCGTCGAGATCGAGTGCCCCGTCGTGCTCGAGCAGGGCGACGCACGTGGCAACGAACTGCTTCGCGATCGACCCTACGTAGAAGATCGAGTCGGGCGCGAAGGGCTCCCCGTCCCCGGCATCGGCCGCGGCGCCTACCCGAGCTTCGAGGGTGCCGTTGCGGGCGACCGCGATGATCGCACCGCCGGCGACCATGGGATCTAGCTTTCCCGCAGCGCTTTGCGCTTCTGCTCCGTGCGTCGTTCGGCCTCGAGGCGCTCGAGGTCGACCTCGTCGTAGCTCATGTGGCTGAACGCCTCGCCGATCGCGGGGTGCACGTCGGCGATCAGCCGGTGCATCGCCTGGGCGACCCGTCGGTAGACGGCGTGACCGGCCGGTTGGGAGCGGAGCTCCGTCAGGTGCATGGCCTCGCGCGCCGTCATCTGCATCACGAACCGGATGCGGTAGGCCATCGACACCGCGTACTGCGCCTGCTCGACGAAGCCGGCCTCGATCAACCCACGCTCGGTCTCGGCGCTCGCCTGCATCACGCGCTCCCAGTCGCCGCGGAGCCCCGCGTCGTCGATCTGTGAGGGCGTCTCGTACCCGTGTTCGGTGGTGAGCCGTTGCCACTCGATGGTGAGCGGGCGATGCCGCTGCAGGTCGCGGAACGCCCCGTAGTCGCAGAGCACATCGAACCGGTAGGTCGTGCGCTCCCAGGCTCGTCCGGGCTTGTGGCGCCGGTTCGACCGCTCGCCCACGCTCGCGTGCAGGATCTCGGCGACCCGATCGCGCGGCATCGACCGGGCGAGCGCGAGCAGCTGGTCGTCGGGCATGTTCGACTCGGCGTACAGCACCGCGGCTGCGACTTTCGTCTCGCCCTCGGGATCGAAGTCGACGAGCGTGACCTCGTCGCGGTGCTCGGGCTTAGCCCCGGCGTCGGCGAGCACGCGCGCGGTGAGCTCGCCGACCCGCAAGTGGTTCTCCTGCCAGTAGCGCGTCCACGCGACGCCGCGTTCCTCGACGTCGACCCGTTTCAGGAACTCGGGGATGACCTTCCGCAGCTCCGTCTTCATCAGCTCGCCGTAGGCGCGCATCTCACCGAGCGGGTGCATCGCGAGCCGCATCAGCAGTTGCTCGTAGGACTGCCCGGTCGCGTAGATGCCCAGGTTCGACCGCGTCCCCGCCGGAAGGAGCACCCGAAGGGTGTCGCAGGTCTTGGCCATGATCGTTTGGCGGTAGACGAAGTCGCTGTCGCCTTTCTGCTTCGGGTGACGCTGTTTGAACCAGGCTTCCATCGGCTCGTACATGCGGCCGTAGGTCGTGAACGCCTCGTCGAGGAACGCCGCGTAGGGTTCGCCCGCCGGTGTGTCGCCGAGCTCCGGTGGCAGGGTCGCCCTCCAGGCGCCGCCCGGCCGGTCGTCGTAGCGCATGTACCGTGTCGACTGCTCGAGGTAGGCGGCCAGGCGCCCCCACTCCAGCGCCTTCGCCAGCAGCTGCGAGGACTGCTCGCACGCGAGGTGTACGCCGCCGAGCTGGGCCACCGAGTCGTCGCCGTACTCCACGAAGACCGAGTCGTACAACCGGGCGGCGCGCTCGCTGCCCGCGGTCGACGCCTCGCCGGCCCGCGTCTCGGGCGTGATCTCCGAGATGTCGCCGGCGAACTCGTCGAGGAACAACCGCCGCAACGACTTCGTGGTGCGCGAGTAGCGCGCGAACATTGCGCCCTTGACCGCCTCCGGCAGGTCGATGACGGCGAAGACCGGGCCCTCGAGGTTCGTGAAGTGCGGGGCCAGCACCGCCCGCTCGTCGGGCGTGAAGCGCTCGGTTACGTGGGCGAGCGTCATCGCGTCAGGGTCAGGTTCATCTGCCGAAGGGTCATCGCCTACGGTACCCCGCGGTTCGGACTTCGCCTCACTCGTCCCCCCCACTTGCACCGCCTGGGGAGACGGTCACGGTCGAGCCCGCCTCGACGGTCGTGCCGGCCGCCGGATCCTGCGCGACGATCCTGTTCTGGTTGGGGCACTCGGGGATCGGCGGAGCCGGATCGCCCCTCGCCAGCACGAGCCCCGCGTCCCGCAGGATCTGGTTCGCGCCGCCGATCGAGAGGCAGCCGGTCGAGACGTCGGGCACGGTCACCATCTCGGGTCCGGTCGAGACGAAGATGTCGACCGGTGAGTCGCGCTCGGCCTCCTCGCCGACGGCGGGCTCGGACCGGATCACTAGTCCCTCGTCGATCTCGGAGCTCGACTCCTGGAACGTCGAGCCAAGGCTGAGCCCCGCTTCGCTCAGCGCGGCGTCGGCTTGGGACACCGAGAGCCCTTCGAGGGTGGGAACCGGCACCGTGTCGGGCTCTACCGCGACGGTGATCGTGACCGTGGAGCCGCGACCGACGTCGGTACCCGCCCTGGGGTCTTGCGCCACCACGGTGCCGGGCTCGGTCTCGGCCGGATCGATCTCGCGACGCCGCACGTCGACCTCGAGGTCGGTCTCGGACAGCTTGGCCTCGGCGGTCGCCTGCGTGTCGCCGACGACGCTGGGGACGATCACTCTGACCCCGCCCGCGTCGTCGCCCGTCAAGCTGTTCACGAGCACGTAGCCGCCCCCTGCGAGCAGGGCCACTAGCAGCACGCCGATCAGGATGCCGAGCCACACCTTCCTCCCGGATCCCTTCGGCTCCTCGGGGGGCGGCAGCACGGCGGTCTGCGACGACGGGCGTGAGATCACCTGCGTGGCGTCGCCACCCGGCGGCATCAACGGGGTCGCGTCGACCTCCTGGCCCGCCACGACCCGTGCCAGATCGGCGGAGAACTCCGCGGCGGTCTGGTAGCGGTTCGACGGGTTCTTCGAGAGCGCCTTCATCACGACCGCGTCGAGGCGAGGGGGCACGTCGGGGTTCAGCGACGACGGCACCGCGGGGGTCTCGTTCACCTGCTTATAGGCGACGGCCACGGGCGAGTCGCCCGTGAACGGCGGCCGACCGGTGAGCAGCTCGTAGAGCACGGCCCCGAGCGAATAGATGTCGGTGCGCGCGTCGACCGGACCGCCCTGCGCCTGTTCGGGGGAGAGGTACGACGCCGTGCCGAGCACCGCGCTCGTCTGCGGCGCGGTCTCCGGGCCGAGCACGCGTGCGATGCCGAAGTCCATCACCTTCACGGTGCCGTCGCGCGTGACCATCACGTTGCCCGGCTTGATGTCGCGATGGATCACGCCCTGGGCGTGCGCCGCCGCGATCGCCGCCGCGATCTTCTGCGCGATCTCGGCAGCCTGCACCGGCGTCGGTCGACGCCCCGTGTCCATGAACTCCGCGAGCGTGCGGCCCTCGATGAACTCCATCACGATGTATTGCGTGCCGTCGTCGGCGCCGGTGTCGTACACGCCCACGATGTTCGGCTGGTTCAGCCTGGCGGCGGCCTGCGCCTCGCGGCGGAAGCGGGCCACGAAGCTCGTGTCGCGGGCGAACTGCGGCAGCAGCACCTTGATCGCGACTGTGCGGTTGAGCACCGAGTCGAACCCGCGGTAGACCTCGGCCATGCCGCCGGCGCCGATGCGCGCCTCGACCTGGTATCGGTTGCCGAGCATCGATCTCATCGCGTCACGCCGGTCCCACGTTCCTCGACCTCATGCTCCATCCCCCACATATCCCGACGCCACCAGACCCCGACCGCGCGCCTACAGGTATGCATCGATGACCGCCCTCGCGATGGGGGCCGACACCTGGCCGCCGGTCGCCTCGTTCCCGAGGTTGCCGCCGTCGAGCACGATAACCGCCACGGCGATGCGGGCATCGTCACTCGGCCCGGCCGGCGCGAACGCCGTGAACCACGCGTTGGGAGCCCGGCCCTCGCCGTTGGTGGCGGTTCCGGTCTTGCCCGCGACGTCGATCGGGAAACCGGCGAAGGCGCTCGTCGCGGTGCCGCCCTGGGTCACCGAGAGCATCATCGCGCGCATGGCCTTGGCGGTCGCGTCGCTGATCGGCTGACCGTACTGCTCCGGCTCGAACTCACGCACCACCCTGCCGGTGGGGTCGCGGACCTCGGTGATGAGGCGCGGCTGCATCATCACCCCGTCGTTCGCGATGGAAGCCGAGATCAGCGCCAGGTGCAGCGGGTTCGTGAGTACGTTGTCGAGCCCGATCGCCGAGAACGCGAGCTGCGGCTGTCGATCGGCGAAGTACGAGGGCACGGGGAAGCGTCCGTTGGCCCACGGCAGCACGAACGGGATCGTCGGTTCCTCGCACGTCGTCCGCTCCGGCGGGTCGGTCGGGCAGAAGCCGTACGCGCGCGCCTGCTCGCTCATCTCCTTCGCGCCGAGGTCGAGCCCGATCTCGGCGAACGTGACGTTGCACGATTCCTGGAAGGCCTCGGCCATCGAGACGGTCTGCGAGCCGCCGTTGCACAGCGACCCGCCGAAGTTCTCGAGGGTGTTCGTCGTCTGCGGCAGGTCCAGCACGCGGGGGTTCGGCCACTGGTCGCTCACCGGATCGACGCCGTTCTCGAGCGCCGCCGACGCGGTCACGAGCTTGCCCGTCGATCCGGGCAGGAACAGCTCGTCCTTCGCGCGGGAGATCAGGGGCTGCGCGGGATCGGCGGTGATCGCCTCCCACGCCTCGACGATCTCGTCGTCGGTGCCCGAGGAGATCGTGTTCGGGTCGTACGAGGGGTTCGCGACGAGCGCGAGCACGTTGCCCGTCTCGGGCTCGATGGCGACGACCGCGCCGGGCAGCGAGCCGAGCGCTTGCGCGGCGGCCTCCTGCAGGTCGCTGCGGATGCTCGTGTAGATCGAGCCGCCCTTGCGCTCCTTCCCGAGGATCAGGTCGGTGAACGTCGAGACGGCGAGCTCGGGCGCGTCGCCCGACAGGAACGGGTTCGCCGCCTGCTCGAGCTCGGCCCGGCCGAAGATGCGCGAGTAGTACCCGGTGAGTCCGGCGTAGAGCGGCCCGTCGAGGTACACGCGTCGGAACAGCAGCTCGGCCCGCCGGTCCTCGTTCCGAACGCTCTTGGCGAGCACCGCCCCGTCGGCCGACAGGATCGCCCCGCGCTCCACCCGGTACTCGGCGATGATCTGCCGGCGGGCGTTGGCAGGCTGCGCCTTGATCTCGTCGGCCCGGAAGACCTGCACGACGGAGAGCTGCGCGAACAGCAACGCGAACAGAGCCACGAGGCCGATGCCGAGTCGGCGGATGCGCCTATCCATGCGAGCGCTCCATCGGCCCGGAGGACACCTTGATCAGCAGCGCGAGCATGACGAACGTCGCGACGCGGCTCGACCCTCCGTAACTCACGAGCGGCAGCGGGACCCCCGTGAGCGGGATCAGCCGCGTCACCCCGGCCACGATCGTGAACGTCTGCAGCGCGAGGATCGTCGTGAGGCCGGTGGCGAGCAGCTTCCCGAACGTGTCGCTGCGCTCCATCGCGATGCGGAGTCCGCGCGCGATCAGGATCAGGTAGAGAAGGAGCAGGGCGAATGCGCCGATCATGCCGAGCTCCTCGCCGAACGCCGCGAAGATGAAGTCGCTGCCGACGTAGGGGATCAGGGTCGGCGAGCCCTGCCCGAGGCCCGTGCCGACGATGCCGCCCGTCGCCATCGCGAACCAACCCTGGGCCAGCTGGAAGTACCCGGTGCCGGTCACCGTGCCGGGGTCGAGGGCATGCAGCCAGGTGTCGACGCGGGTCTGCACGTGGTCGAGGACCAGATAGCCGAGCCACGCCCCCGACGCGAACAGCGCGAGACCGATCCACAGGTACGCGGCGCGGCCGCTCGCGACCCAGAGCATCACGACGAACATGCCGAAGAACAGCAACGAGGCCCCCAGGTCGCGCTCCAGGAACAGCACCGCGAGCGACGTGCCCCACGCGAGCAACAGCGGCCCGAGGTCCTTGGCTCGCGGCAACCCGAACCGTCCAGCGCCCGCGGCGAGCAGCTCCTGCTTGTCCGTCAGGTACGACGCGAGGAAGACGACGATGAAGATCTTCCCGAACTCCGCCGGCTGGAACGAGAAGGGCCCGATCTCGGCCCACAGGCGAGCGCCGTTGATTTCTCGTCCCCCGCCGATGGGCGGGATGTTGGGAAGGACAGGCAGCAGCAGAAGGACGACGCCGATCAGGCCGATCGTGTACGTGTAGGCGTTCAGCCTCCGGTCGTCGCGGACGAACCAGAGGGTCGCACAGAACGCGGCGACGCCGACGAGCAGCCAGATCGCCTGCTCCCGAGCGACCGTGGACTCGCCTCGCGCGACCATGATCCGGTAGAGCATCGCGATGCCGAGCCCGGCGAGCACGGTCGCGGTCGGGTAGAGCACTGGGTCGGCTCGGGGCGCCGTGAAGCGCACGACCAGCCACCCCGCCACGAAGGCGCCACAGAACACGATCGCGTACACGACGATGTCCCGTGGGGCGCGACCCCTCAGTCCGAGCCCGGCCATCGCGTACGCGGCAACGGAGATGACGAGGGCGATCACGAGCAGTCCGAGCCCGGTCACGTGACGGCGGACGGTGCTCTGCGCGGGGAAGGCGATCTCGCTCATGGCGCGCCCCTGCCTGTCTCCGACTCGAGGTCGGCGCGCATCTGCTCGACGATCGCGAAGGCGTCGGCCCGGCTCTCGGCACTGATGCCGTCGGGAAGGTCCCGGTAGACCTCGATCGCGGACACCTCGTCGGCCGGGATCTCGGTCTGGGTGTCGACGTCGGCCAGGGTGAGGCCGAGCGGGTGCGCCGGGATGCCCCGGAACACCGCGACCCGTCCATCGGACTCGCCGACGTACCACTGCCGGTCGATGTAGGCCCGCACGGCGAACAGCACTCCCACGATCACGACGATCGCGACGAGCACGCCGACGATCAGCCGCCGCACGTCGGGGCGCCTCGAGGGGGGCGTCGGCGCGGCGGGCGCGTCGCCCCCCTCGGCGTGAGCATGCAGCAGGAGCGCCGTGATGTTGTCGACCCCGCCGGCGCGGTTGGCGGCCTTCACCAGTCGGTTGGCCGCCCGCTGCGGGTCGGGCTCGGCTTCCAGGATCGCCTTGATCTGGTCCTCCGACACCATGTCGGTGAGTCCGTCGCTGCAGAGCAGGAGCCGGTCGTCGTCGAGCAGGGCAAGGTCGTCCTCGTCGACCTTCACGCTCGCCTCGGTGCCGATCGACCTCGTGAGGACGTTGCGGTGCGGATGCACGTCGGCTTCCTGGCGGCTGATCTCGCCTGCCGTGACCATGCGGGCCACCAGCGTGTGGTCGGCCGTGATCTGCCGGAGGTCGCCGGCCCGCAGCAGGTAGGCCCGACTGTCACCCACGTGGGCGAGCCGCACCGTTGCGTCCTCGACGACGACCGCGGTCACGGTCGTGCCCATGCCGCTCACTCTCCGGTCCTGCAGCGAGCGCTCGTGCACCGCGCGGTTCGCGGCCCGCACCTGGTCCGCCAGCGTGCCGTCGCCGGCGCGGAACATGGCCTCGATCGTGTCCAGGGCGAGGTTCGAGGCGACCTCGCCGCCTCGGTGGCCGCCCATGCCGTCGGCGACGGCGTACAGCGGTGCCTCGACGAGGTAGGAATCCTCGTTGCCTTCCCGCACCTGCCCGATGTCGCTGGCAACCCCGACCTCCATCCTCATCGACGGAGCTCCAGCACCGTGGTGCCCACCCTGACGCGGTCGCCGGGTTGCACCATCGCGGGGGCGGCCAGCCGCTGGTCGTTCACGAACGTGCCGTTCGTGGACCCGAGATCCTCGACGTACCAAGAGCCGTTCTTCGCGAACAGGCGCGCATGCTGCTGCGAGACGAACGTGTCGTCGAGGGCGAGCTCACAGTCGGGGGCTCGCCCCATCACCATGTTCCCGCTCACGGGCACGGTCCGCGGCTTCGCCCCCTCGGCGTGCACCACGACCGACCTCGGGCCGGGGGGGACCGCGGGCTCGTTCGTCTCGCCCTTCCTCGAGGCTCGGCGCGACGCGCGCGGGGCCGATTCCACCGAGAGCCCGCGCACCGCCCAGCGCATCGACCGCCAGACGAACAGCAGGAGCAACGCGAACAGCCCGTATTTCAGCGCCGACAGCGCGAACGGGGTGACGCTCTGCGCCAGCGGGCCCGCCAGCACGTCAGGCTCTCCGGAAGACGAGCACGGTGGTGCCGATCGTGATGCGGTCGCCGTCGTCGAGCTGCACCCGTTGCACCGTGTGTCCGTTCACCTGCGTACCGTTCGTCGAGCCGAGGTCGGTGAGTGTCGCGGCCCCGTCCTGCAGGCTGATCTGCGCGTGCCGTCTCGAGGCACCGCGGTCCTTCAACACCACTTCGCACTCGGGAAGCCGCCCGATCGTCGCGGTCTCGCGCTCGAGCGGCACGGTGCGCTCCCGTCCGTCCTCCCGAACGACGAGTGTGGGAGCCGCGGCAGCGGTCACCGCGGGTTCCACCTTGTCGGGGCCCTCCACCAGCGTCGCCACGCATGTGAAGTCGCCCTTCCGCAGGTTCTCGTCGACGTCGAACGTCACCTCCGGCGGGCCGACGAGGCCCCACCCCCGCTCCGAGGCGTTCTCGAGGATGACCGACCCGAGCTCCCTCGCGATCGCGGCTTCGGCGTGCTCGAGCCTCCCATGGTCCTCCGGCGAGAGCGAGATCGCGAAGTGGTTCGGCGCCCACACCTCGTTGACCCCGACGGTGCGCCCCGCATCCATCTGCTTGATGAGGCGTTTGGCGAGCTCGACGGGCTGCACGCCGGAGCGGAAGGTCTTGGAGAAGAGGCCCTCGACGAGCCCCCCCAGGCGTCGTTCGAAGTCGCGAAGGTTCGGCACCGGAGTCGCGTGGGGCGTCTGGGGCCCCGTTCCCGGCGCCTATCCTACGACCGGGGTCGTTGCGGTTCCGTGGCGGCCGCCGGCCCGAGCGACTCTGCCTCGGCCCCCGCCGTCATGCCTTCGAACCCGACCTCCGAGGCGCGGCCGCGTTCCCAGAGCGGGCTCGAGAATCCGAAGCGCTCGTCGGGTGGGAGCTTCCCCCAGCGCCATTCGCGCACCTCCCAGTAGGTGCGGCGGGCGAAGACGAGAATCAGCACGGCCAACAGGAACCGCAAGGTCGCGGGTGGCGACACCGCCACGTAACCGGAGATCACGCCGACCGACGAGGCGAGGATCCACATCGCGAGCGCGCCGAAACCGATCGCCGTCATCAGCCGCATCAGCTCATCGAAGTCGACCTGGCGCGTGCGTTCGGTCATGGCGTCCCGGGTATCGGCATCTACCCGTTTCCGGGTACATCGTTCGAAGGGATGGGATCGAGCTCCCTCATCCGGGGGACACGAGGGCGCAAGCCGGGCTTGCTACCATTCCTCTCCCGCTCGGGCGAGTGGCGGAATTGGCAGACGCGCAGGATTCAGGTTCCTGTGTCCGAAAGGACGTGGGGGTTCAACTCCCCCCTCGCCCACCTTCTCGTGCTCAGGTGTCCTAGGATCGCTCACGTTTACCGCGACGGCGGACCTGGTACTGCCCGACCATGACTTACGCACTACTCAACCGGCTGACCGCCAGGCCGGGGCAGCGCGACCGAGTCGTGGGGAACCTGATCGAGTCGGGGAAACACTTCGACGGCAACGCGGCCTGCCTGGTGTACCTGGTCGCCGAGTCCGCCGATGACCCCGACGACATCTGGGTCGTCGACCTGTGGACCAGCGAGGACGAGCACTCCGAAGCCCTGCAATCTCCGGAGCTGCAACCCTATTTCGCCGAGACCATGCCGCTGCTGGAGGCGAAACCGGAGCAGATCGAGGTGCGTCCACGGGGGGGGAAGGGCCCTCCCG